>JAFWWU010000018.1 GCA_017523285.1 Ruminococcus sp. | reverse complement strand
CAGATTATTTCAAGCTCGGATATAAAGCATGCCCGCATATCAGCGGACATCTCGTTCATACCGTCAAGCAGCAGAGTATACGCAGGCTGACCGTTAACAGGAGTACTTTTCATCAGCCTGTCAAGCTCCTTAAGCTGATGAAGGACCGTAGTTTTTCCCTCGTTTGCAATGAGAGCATTGTAGTTGTCATATTCATACTGATAGTGATATTTCAGCAGAATCTGCAGGAGAATATGACAGCACTCTCCGCTGAAATCATCATGAACTTCATATTTGTATCGATAAAGCGGAAAGTAAAAATCCACCGTATTGTTTTTGCCCATAAGACTTCGCAGAAAGGTTGTTTTTCCCGCACCGCCTGAGCCATAGATAAATATATTTCTGCTTTCGGGAAGCTCATCACCGCCGCTCAATTCAAGCTGATACTTCATAGTTGCAGGCTTCTGTCGGCTTGCGGTCTCGTGAATATTTTCAATGAGATTTATGGGCATATCCAAATCAAGTGAACTTTCATTGCTGTAGCGAATTACTTTAAAGCTCCGCTTTTCAGGGACTTCAAGAAGCTCAACGCACTCTGCTGTATCAGAATTTTTATGGACGTGATACAGAAGTCCAAGCAGAAGTGACTCCGCACAGATTTTCTTCGGGTGAGCAAAACTGCCGAAAAGACGATCCTTCGGTATAAACTTATCACTGTACAAAATCGTTGTAATTGACGTATCTTGTCCGAGAATTTCAAGAAGAGTGTACACAAGCAAATCAAGCTTTTCCTTATCAATAACAGTGTCAATGAAACGTCTCATTGCAAGTAAAAACCGATGATTTTCTGCTGCATTTTCAAAGTCATCAAATCTGAAAAGCCCGTAGGGATAGCCCTGTCCCGTCTTAACAAATCGACTCAGAAAGCGCTCCAGCTTGCGGTAGGATTCGTGGTGCGTTACTTCGTTATTGAATTTATTCAGAATACTTTCATCGGATGTCATGCTTTTATTATCATGATCAACAATACTCTCCATAAGCATAACATAAAGACGCCCGTTGCTGGTCATTCCCCTTCCTGTAATCTTGCTCTGAATAATCAATGATAACAGCACATTGAGCGTTAATTTCTGCATAATCACACCTCCTGAATTTGCGGCAAATCGCCCTCTTATTGCGGCAATTTTATCTACATTCCATGCTAAAATTTACTTGACCGAAAATATTTGATTAATTCTAACATGGCAGTTGTAAATTGTCAAGGCACGAAAAATGCCGCAAATTTCTTCAATTTGCGACATCTGTTTACTGGTTTATTATAACATAAACTTCATTTAGTTTCAATATCATTTTATTTATTTTCACTAAAATAAAATAATTTTTGTAAGTTTACACAATTATCTTTATGGCTTATTGTAGATTATGCTGTTAAATCAAATGATTATAAGCCGTCATATTTTTGGTCGAAAGTTCAGGAGGGAGAATATGTCACGCAAGGGAGAAAACATTTACAGACGCAAGGACAACCGCTGGGAAGGGCGTTACAAGGTCGGGTACGATAACACAGGTAAAGCTAAGTACCGCTCAGTTTACGGAAAGTCCTATCAGGAGGTGAAAATCAAGCTTATATCGCTGAAATCCAAGCCAATAAAGGCTGTTTCATCGGGAGTGTTGACGGTCAGAGAGCTTTTTGAGGAATGGCTTTCGGCGGTCAGGCTGAAAGTAAAAAGCTCCACCTACGCTAATTACAGAATGAAGGCGGACAAGCACCTTCTGCCCTGTTTCGGTGGACTACGTTATGAGCAGCTCTCAGTACAGTCGGTACATGAATTTATCGAAAAGAAGCTAAAAAGCGGTCTTTCGGCTAAATATGTATCGGACATTGTTATCGTTTTCAAATCCATGGCAAAGTATGTCAGCCGTGTGCATGGTTTCGGAAATCCGCTTGCAGACGTGATTCTGCCAAAAACAAACAAGTCTGAAATGACGCTTTTATCTGATACTCAGCAAAAAAAGCTGTGTGGTCATCTTATGCGGAATATGAACAGAAACTCCCTTTGCATAATGCTGAGTCTTTATACGGGGTTGCGTGTGGGAGAGGTCTGTGGACTGAAATGGAGCGACATCGACTTTGAAAAAAGCATTCTTACCGTCAAGAGAACCGTTCAGCGTGTGCAATGTGAAAACGGAGGAACAAAGCTTTTGATTGATACTCCAAAAAGCAGAAGCTCACAGCGTTCAATTCCAGTGCCTACGTATATTATGGAGCTTTTCAGACAGTTCATGGGTAATGATAATGTATATATTCTGTCGGGAAATACAAATGTCACAGAGCCTCGCACATTGCAGAGAAGATTCAAAATCACTCTGAAAAAAGCAGATTTGCCGTCAGTGAATTTCCATACTCTCCGTCACATATTCGCTACGAACTGTGTTAAAGTCGGATTTGATGTGAAAACATTATCCGAGATCCTTGGACACTCCAACGTCGAAACCACGCTGAATCGCTATGTACACTCCTCTATGGAACGTAAAACCGAGTGTATGAAGCTTCTGAAAATCGCTGCATAAAAAGTTTATCAGCCGTCGGTTTTTTCGTCAACCAAATTATGAGAACGGCTGTATTACGTTGACAATTGAAAATATGACGTTAAGTGAAGAAGTTTGCGGCAAGTATATTTTAACATTTCAATTCATAAGTGTCACCATAATTCTGGAGGGTACGAAAATGATTCTTCTGACAAAACACAAATGAAGAAAATGCCCATATAAACTTGGAGTGATTAAGT
>JAFWWU010000163.1 GCA_017523285.1 Ruminococcus sp. | reverse complement strand
ATATCTAAAAACAATCCCTAAAACACAAACATACTAAATAATTTCGGATGAGTCAAGCTTGATGTACTTATTTTCCGTACATCTCCGCAGGAACTGACAATAAATAAGGGCGATATCTGTAATTTTATCGTTTCATTCGGCATAAACTGCTATAATAATACAGAAAGCATAAGCGCTATTGTAAAGGATTACAGAAAAAGCGATATACACAGTAAGGAAGAACGCATTTTCAATGCTGTAAACGCTTATGAAAGCTTCTGCAGGAATGAGGCTCTGCCCGAAAAATATTATAATATAATGCTTCCTGTGCGTGATGAAGTAAAAGAAATATATCTTAAAATAAACAAAAACGGTATAAGCTTTGACAGTATTTTCAGTTCTCTAAGTAACGGTAATATAAATTACTGCAAGCTTCTTGTAGCTATTCAGGCTCTTGCTGAACTTAAGCTTATTCAAGCTGATTATGCCTGCTCAAAGGCTGTAAGACTTAATGTAACGGAGAAAGTTAATCTCGATAACGCTCCCGTTTTAATTTCACTTAAAGAAAAACAAACCATAAACGTATAATGATATTAGCGGACTGCATTACGTTGCAGCAGATTGGAGATTTTTATGTCTAACGAAAATTTCACCATTGATATGCTTATTCAGAAAATTCTCACCACAGATAAGCAATATGACCTTAGCAAGATTATAACTGCATACGAATTTGCAGCTAAGGCACATGAGGGACAAACACGTTCTTCTGGACAGCCTTATATTATTCATCCTCTTGCAGTTGCTTTTATCCTGCTTGAACTCGGTATGGATACGGATACTATATGCGGCGCTATTCTTCACGATGTTGTTGAAGATACTCCTGCAACTCTCGATGACCTGAAAAAGCGTTTCGGACAGGATGTTGCTATTCTTGTTGACGGTGTTACAAAGCTCAATAAAATCCCAAGATTCAACCGTGAAGAACAGCAGGCTGAAAATGTAAGAAAAATTCTGCTTGCTATGTCACAGGATATCCGTGTAATGATTATAAAGCTTTGTGACCGTCTGCATAATATGCGTACTCTCAAATACAGACCGATTGCAAAACAGCGTCAGACTGCTCTTGAAACTATGAACATCTACGCTCCTATTGCTCACCGTCTTGGTATCAGAGCAGTAAAGGATGAGCTTGAAGATTTATCATTCCAGTATCTTGACCCTTATGCTTATTCCGAAATAGAGCATATCCTTGAAATAAAAAAGGAAGAGCGTGAAGAATTCATTGAAACAATCAAGACAAGAATCGCAACACGCTTCAAAAACGAAGAATTCATTGAGCCACCTGAAATCGACGGACGTGTAAAAAGCGTTTACAGCATATATAAAAAGATTTTTATCAATCACAAGGAAATCGATGAAATATATGATAAATACGCTGTAAGAATCATTGTTTCAACCATAGGCGAATGTTATAATGTTCTCGGACTTATCCATGATATGTTCCGTCCTTTGCCTAATCGTTTCAAGGATTATATTTCAACTCCGAAATCAAATATGTATCAGTCACTCCATACAACTGTTCTCGGTCGTGAGGGTATTCCTTTTGAGGTTCAGATCAGAACATGGGATATGCACGAAACCGCTGAATATGGTATTGCGGCTCACTGGAAATACAAAGAGGGCATACAGGGAACCGATAAAATGGAACAGCGTCTTGCATGGGTAAGACAGGTTATCGAAGCTCAGCAGACATCTGATGACGTTGAAGAAATCGTGCGTATTATCAAAACAGACCTTGCTCCTGAGGATATTATTGTTATGACACCTAAGGGAGATTCAATATCACTCCCTATGGACTCAACTGTAATTGACTACGCATATCGTATCCACACACAGATAGGTCACAAAACAGTTGGTGCAAAGGTTGACGGAAAAATAGTTCCGCTTGATTATAAGCTTAACACAGGCGAAATCTGCGATATCATTACAAGTAAAGACCCAGACAAAGGTCCTAACAGAGCATGGCTCGATATTGTAACTACAAATGAAGCAAAGGCAAAAATCCGTTCATGGTTCAAAAAGGAATGCCGTGAGGAAAATATTATACAGGGTAAAGCTGAACTTGAACGTGAATTCAAGCGTCACAAAATGAAAATCCCTGCTGATGAAATGGTTTCATTTTTACAGGATGATTTCAAGCGTCATAACTGCAATAGTGTTGAAGATTTCTATGCTTCAATCGGCTATGGCGGTATACTCCTTTCAAAAATTATTGCCCGTCTTAAAGATAAATATCAGAAGCTTTATGCTTCAAACGAAGAAGAAAAACCTGCACCGCTTATAAAGGCAAACACTGCAAAAAGCACGATTATTCTTGATAAAATCGATGACTGCGTAGCAATTCGCTCAGTGCTGTAATCCTCTGCCCGGAGATGAAATCGTAGGCTTTATTACAAGAGGTCATGGTATATCTGTTCATACAACAAGCTGTACAAATTACAAGGCAGCTCTTTCAAGAAATATTACCGAAGAGCTTGAACGCTGGTGCGATATACAGTGGTCAGAAGAAGGTAGTGCCGCTTTACAGACAAGTATTGAGGTAATTGCTGTTGACAGAGTAGGTCTTGTATTTGATATTACAGCAATTCTGACTGAGGCAAGAATTCCGATTGTACATTCAGCTTCAAGACTTCTCAAAAACGGAAACGCTCTTTTTGAAGCTACAATTACTATTGCAAGTATGGAACAGCTTAAAAATCTGTTTGAAAAACTAAGAAAAATCAAAAATGTAATCTCTGTTGACAGAGCACAGATGTAAGGAGATAGCTTATGAAAATACACGTTTTACAGCTCGGTACTCTCGGTGCAAACTGCTATATAATTGAAACGGCACCTGCTCAGTGCGTTGCTGTTGATATTGGCGGAAGCGCAGAAAGATTTCTTGAATTTTTAAGAAGCAAAAAGCTTACACTCAATAAAATACTTCTCACACACGGACATTTTGACCACATGGGCGGTGTCGAAGCTGTAAGAGCCGCAACAGGCGCAGAGGTTTATATTCATGCAGATGACGCACATAAGCTTGAAAACGCTGAAAGCTCACTTGCAACTCATATTCCAGGCGAAAGATTTACAGCTGTCAAGGAGTATATAAGCACTATCGGTGATAGCTTTATAAACGATGGCAAGCTTTGTTTTAAGGTTATGCATACTCCCGGTCATAGCGCAGGAAGTGTATGCTATATATGCGATGATGTTATATTCTCAGGCGATACTCTTTTCAGACTTTCAATGGGAAGAACAGATTTCTATGACGGAAGCAACGGCGCTATGCATAATTCCCTGCTCAGACTTTCCATGCTAAACGGCAATTATACTGTCTACCCCGGACACGGCGAAGAAACAACGCTTGATTTTGAAAGAAACAATAATCCTTATATGCAAAGACTTTAGGAGAAAAAATGAATATAAACAATGATAAAATGCCGATTATTTTAATCGGCAATACCTTTAAATATGAAACTGAAGCAACTGTAAAGCTTTTTATCGGTGCGGCAAGATTTAATTTCTATTATGAGATACCTGAGAATTTTTCGGCAGAGGAATATATTATTGCTGAAATTGACGGCTGCGTACTGAAATGCAGAGTTAAGCTCGGAGGAAAGGAAGTTTCTCTTGAAAACAGGCTTTCAGAAGATGAAATAAACGAGCGTTCAATAGCTGAGCACGAGCTTTGCAGACTCATTTTTTCAGCACTGAAACAGCTTACCGGAATTAATCCTCCATGGGGACTTCTTACAGGAATACGTCCTGTAAAAAAAGTAACGGCTCTTATTCAGCAAGGACTCGGAAAAGCTGAAATAAAAGAAATACTGACAAAAAAATATGAGATATCCCCCTCTAAGCTTGAACTTGCATTCCAGACAGCAGATAATCAGCTTCCTATCCTTGATAAAATCAACAAAAAAGCTGTAAGTCTTTATATCTCTATACCATTTTGCCCTACAAGATGCAGTTATTGCTCTTTTGTTTCACATTCTATGGATTCGGCTGTAAAGCTTATCCCCGATTATATAAAAAATCTTTGCGATGAACTGAAAATTATCGGAAATATCGTCAAAGAAACCGAAACTGAAATTGACACAATTTATTTCGGCGGCGGTACTCCTACTTCTATTTCGGCTGAATATATTGAAATTCTTATGAAGTGTGTTAAAGAAAACTTCGATATTGATAATGTAAGGGAATATAATTTTGAAGCAGGACGTGCTGACACTATAACAAAAGAAAAGCTTGAAGTTATCAAAAAATATGGCGCTACAAGAATTTCTGTTAATCCGCAGACTCTCAATGATGATGTGCTTAAAGTAATCGGCAGACTTCATACAGGTGAAGATACTGTAAACGCATTCAGAATTGCAAGAAAAATCGGGTTTGATAATATAAATATGGATCTTATTGCAGGGCTTCCTACCGAAAGTCCCGAAAGCTTCAAAAATTCTCTTGACAAAGTTATTGAGCTTGACCCTGAGAGTATAACTGTACATACCCTTACACTTAAACGCTCGGCAAGCCTTTATGAAAGCGGTAAAAGTCACATAGGAAATCCTGTTGCCGAAATGGTCGATTACAGCGTTGAAAGGCTTATCAGTAACGGATATAATCCGTATTATCTCTATCGTCAGAAAAATACGGTTGATAATCTTGAAAACGTAGGCTATGCAAAAAAAGGTGCAGAAAGCTACTACAACATCTACATTATGGATGAAACTCAGACTATTCTCGGTGCAGGCTGTGCCGCTTCGACAAAGCTTGTATATCCCGACGGAAAAATCGAACGTATCCATAATTATAAATTCCCATACGAATATATAAATCGTTTTGAGCAGATGCTTGAAAAAAAGAAAGAGGTTACAGAATGCCTGAAAAAAATAAAAGCTATGAATCCGTAATCACCGACCTATCATTTGAAGGAAACGGTATTTGCAAGGTTGACGGAATGACTGTTTTTGTTCCTAATACAGCTGTCGGAGATAAAATAAAACTTCTTATAGTAAAGTTGCTTAAAAGCTATGCTTTCGGAAAGCTTGAGGAAATAATTGTTCCGTCAGAAGAAAGAACCGAACCTGACTGTGAGAATTTTCACAAGTGCGGAGGATGTATTTTCCGACATATAAACTATAAATCCGAATGTAAAATCAAATCTGATATTGTGAAAAACGCCTTTGTCAGAATCGGTGGAATTCAGACTGAATTTGAAGAATTTCTCGGCTGTGAGCAGACTGAACGATACAGAAACAAGGCTCAATATCCTATTGCAGAAATAAATGGAAAAGCTGTATGCGGATTCTATGCTCCGAGAAGTCACAGGGTAATTCCTCTTGACGATTGCAAGCTTCAGCCACAAATTTTTTCAGAAATATGTGCTGATGTTCTGAATTACATAAACGAACGTAAAATCTCTGTTTACAATGAAGAAAAACATAATGGTTTTATACGTCATCTATATATCAGACAGGGATTTCACTCAAAAGAAATAATGGTATGTATTGTTGCAAGAAAGGATATTTCAAGAGAATTAAAGGCTCTTGTTAAAATTCTCACTGAAAAATATACGGATATCAAAAGTCTGATATTGAATATAAATCCTGATAAGACAAATGTAATTCTTGGAAAGAAATGCATTACTCTTGCAGGAAATGATTTTATTATCGATACAATGCGCGGTAAAACTATCGAAATCTCTCCGCTTTCATTTTATCAGGTTAATACGTCTCAGGCAGAGAAGCTCTATTCGATTGCGGAGGAATACGCTCAGCTTAATAATGTTATGTGTATATGTGACCTTTACTGCGGTGCAGGCACTATCGGGCTTTCTATGTCAGACAAGGTAAAAAAGCTTATCGGCATTGAAATTGTGCCTCAGGCGATTGAAAACGCAAAGAAAAATGCCGCATACAACAATGCTGATAATACTGAATTTATATGTGCAGGTGCGGAGGCTGTTTCAGATGCTCTGAAAAAAAGCTCCATGTCGCCTGAGGTTATTATTCTTGACCCACCGAGAAAAGGTTGCGACAGAGCAACTATTGACGCTGTTGTCGGTGCGGCTCCTGAACGTATTGTTATGATTTCGTGTAATCCGTCTACCGCTGCAAGAGATTGCGCTGAGTTTGAAAAACTCGGATATAAGGTGAATAAAGTTCGCGGCGTTGATATGTTCCCGAGAACAGGGCACGTTGAGACGGTAGTATTATTGTCCAAACTGTAGAACAAAATACTGAAAAATGCTTGAAAACAATTCTTTTCAGACGTGTTTTATCTTGACTTATACACTATATAAGTGTATAATAAATTGTATGTAATTCTCAAATTATAGTGAATTAGGAAAAAAACGAAAATATCGGCAATATGAAAGGGGCATACCGCAATTATGACAAAACCAACCACTTTACTGACAAAAATGAAACATAAGGACCCTCTGTTCCTTATTTTTCGCTGTCTTATAGTATTCATTATACCTGTAATTGCAGGAATGATGTTTTTTAAAGCAAGAGAGGTTCATCCATACGGAGAAAACTCCATTCTTTCAATCGATCTGTGGATACAGTATTTCCCGATGTTCCGCCAGTATGGTGAGGCTTCGACTTTTGCCGACGGAATGTACTCATGGAACGGTGCTCTCGGCTATAACAACTTTGTGCAATCGGCATTTTACTGCCGCAGCCCATGGCTTTTGCTCTTTAAGATGATTCCTTTTGAAAAATCTATTATCTATATCAATTACGTAAGCATCATCCGCCTCGGACTCAGCGCAGTTACCTGTCTGCTTTTCCTCGAATATAAATTCAAAAAACGCAGTCCTGTACTGATGGCACTTGCTGTTTCTTATGGACTCTGTGCATACTCAACAGCATTTATTATGCAGTTCATGTGGACGGATTTAATTGTATATGCACCACTCGTTTTACTCGGTCTTGAACGACTTCTTGATAAAAAATCTCCGCTTCTTTATGTTGCGATGCTTGCACTTTCAATCTATACGAATTTCTATGTCGGATTCGGCACCTGTCTGTTTACATTATTCTATTTCATTGCAGAGATTATAAAACGTATTGAAACAAAACCGGGTAAACGTCTGTTTATGGTTGTATCAAACTGGAATTATCTCTGGAAAACTACGCTGAAATTTGCACTTTATTCCGCATTAAGCGGCTGTATCAATGCTGTTATTGCTATTCCGACATTAACAGGTCTTTCCAATTCTGTTTCAGCAAATGAAAAGAAACTGGATTTTTCCGAATGGTATCACACCTTTTCGGAAACAGTAAATGCAATGCTTCCACAAACACCAATTTCTCTTGAATATGGCGTAGCAAATATTGCAACAGGTCTGTTTATGTTCATTCTTATTCCGCTTTATTTTATGAATTCATCAGTTAAATTTCATGAAAAAATAGCATCTGGTGCATTTCTCTCAATGCTTTACTGCGGAATAACTTACAGCCCTCTTGATTATGTATTCAATGGCTTCCACTTCCCTAATCAGCTCCCGGGACGCTGGAGCTTTTTAATCTCACTTGCTCTTGTAACTGTTGCCGCAGGTGCTGTTACACGCCTTGATGGAATAAAATTACGAAACATTATATCTGCTTACATTATTGGTGTATTCTTTATCTTCTTTGCTGAATACAGCGGTCTGAGCCCTTTGAAACTTGAACAGAAAAGCACATGGCTGCGTTATCTCATAATTTTCAGTGAATTGCTGATATTCTATGTAGCATGTGAATTAATCCTGAAGAAACCGAAAAAATCAGAAGCTGAAGAATCATTGATAAATTCTGACGAACAGGAAAAATCCGAATCACCACAGATTCAGTGCGACGAACAGAAGAAAACTGAAAAGAATACTGTGGCTTCTGAAAGCAATGAAACTACGGAAGAAAAGCATGCACGCAAGATATCAAAACAGCTTATATTCCGTATATGCTCATTTGCAACATCACTTACCCTTGCAGCACTTATAACTGCCGAAGTAACAACAAACGCAGTCGATGTCCTTTCAGTAGTTAACGGCGGCGTAGGCACTTCTCACATGACAAGCTATCTTGATGTAACAAAAAGCCTTATGAATTTAGCCGAAAAGGCTGACAGCGGTGAAAATGAATTCTATCGTACAGAAGTCCAAAACGGCTGGACATTTAACGACGGTCTGCTTGCAGGCTTCAAGGGAATCACCTATTACGGCTCAACAATGAACGGAAACGTATACAAGCTTCTACGTTCTATGGGTAATCAGGTTTATGCACAAAATATCAGCTCAATTTACAATAACTCATCTGTTGTACAAAATAGTATATTTGGTGTACGATATATTATCGACAGAGGAAGAAATTTAGATCAGCGTTTACCGGGAATTACAATGTCAGATAATATAAGCGATGGAGCAATCTGGGAAAATCCGACAGCTCTGCCACTCGCATTCCCTGTATCTGAAAAAATCAGAAATATAGCTCCTACCGAAGACGCTGTACGTCCGATCACTTTCCAGAATAATCTTGTAAACAGTATGTACGGTGAAGAAATCAATGTTTATGAAAAACTGACTCCAACTGTATATGAATGTCATAATGCAGACCTGGATCAAAATGAAAACTGGGAACGTAACTACTTCTATCGTAAAGATAACACTATGCCGGTAACATTCAACTATACTTTTGTATGTCCGAGTGATGACCCGATTTACCTTGAACAGAATTTCCGTGCAGGTAACGTTACAGTATCTGCTGGCGGAAACAGCTTTACTCTCACACTGGATGTTGATCGCTTCAAATCAATCGGCTCATATCCTGCAGGAACAGAAATTACTATTACAGCAGATATTGCAAATATTGACGTAGGCTGTTGCGGTCTTGATGTATATACCTTCAACACAGCAAAATGGCAGCAGATATATTCACATCTGAATCAGGGTGGACTTGAGATTACATCATTCAAGCCAAACAAAGTAAGCGGTAAAATGAATATGCAGCAAGCAGGATTTGTATTTACTTCTATTCCGCAGGATGGCGGCTGGACTGTATATGTTGACGGCAATGAAGTAAAAGATATCAAGCTTATTGATTCGCTTGTAGGTTTTGCCCTTAATTCAGGAACACATGAAATCACTTTCAAATATAATGTTCCAGGCTATGCTCTTGGACTTACATTAACGATATTCTTCATACTTATGACATTGTTCTGTGTATATTGTCACCATAAAGGCGGAATTAAAAAAGCTTTTGTTTCTTTCATTCCCAAGAAAACAAAAAAAGCTGAACCGCAGAATAAAAAAACAAAATAAACTGTTAAATTAAACGACCTCGCCGATTGGCGGGGTCAAATTCAATCATAATATTTAAAGTAACAACGCATATCTGAAAAATAGAAACATAAATACAGCAAATTCTATAATTGTAAAAAACACAGGAGCTGCAATGTATAACTTGCATTGCTGTTTGTGATGAAGTATGTTTTCTTATAATAAAGCACTGATACTTTTGTTCTATTAGTATCGGTGCTTTTTTCTATATATATGAAAATAATTTGTTTTTTCGATATTTAATTGACTTTTTTTTCTGAATGTAGTATAATATGAGTTGCGACACAACATAATAACGATGATAGCTTCAATCTCAGGGGAAAAGTATACACTTTTACTATTATATGGTAAAAGTGCATACTCTATTTTCGTATGCTTTTTCCTATGTGAAGCTATCGGAGTTGTGTCGCAGCAATTTGAGTTATGCATTTTTCGGTGCGTAGCTCATGCTGCGCACTTTTTTATTATAAACACATAGGAGGAAACAGAAAATGAAAAAAAGGATTATTATTGTGTGCTTTTTATTTACAACTATAAGTTTTTCTATGTTTTGCGGTTGTAATTCAAATGAAATGATTTCAGAAGTTTCAGAAGAAAAACATCAGAATTCAATAGCTAAAAATGAAAGTATATACTCAGAAGAATTAAAAGAAAAAGAACTTCAAGACACCGAAACAAAATACATCCGGCCTTGACTCCCCGTTTGTTTTCATGATAAAGTTGGCTCAGACAAACGGCCATCTTTCCGCTTCCGGGACCAGGAGCT
>JAFWWU010000162.1 GCA_017523285.1 Ruminococcus sp. | reverse complement strand
TGGGAATAAGATGTCAAGTGTTTTGAAATATTTTAAAATATGTTAATTAAATACTATGGGCGGAGTGAAATTTCCGCCCATTTTTGCTTACTGAGTTTATGACGTTGCATTTTTTGCATAATACGCAAGGACAGCCGATGCGTCAAGAGCGTCGATAAATCCGTCGCAGTTATAATCGGCACATTCAAGCTGCTTTTCAGTCAGCGAGTGCGGTGAACCTGTGCTGATCATGGAATAAGCCGAAAGAATAACTGATGCATCGTATGCGTCAATAACATAATTTCCATCAATATCACCGAGCATATTTTCTGCCTTTTCCGTATAGATTGTAAGCGTGATTTTACTGCTGATACGATTTTCCTGCTCTGTTTCAATGGTGAACACGTTTACATTTTCGCTCAGCGTAAGAGGAGTATCGTATGAGTATGCGTAGTTATTCAGCGTGTTGCCGTTGATACAGGCTTTTCCCTGCGATGAAATGAGCAGATATACAGTTTTTGCTTTTTCACCCTCAAGATTTAAAATATAGCTGTTATCATTGATTTTTTCGGGGATAAATTCCTTGCTGCCGACTTTGCATGTGATTGAATTAAGCTCTGCCATTGCGGGAGTGTATGTTTTTTCATAGTAATTTATAAAATCGGTTGTTGCGGTAATGCGTGTGTCAGAGGTAATCTCAATCGGATTATTGTAATCACGGAATTCTCCGCCGTTTATGGAATAGAATATATCTTTTTTCTCATCTGATACTGTGAGAGTTATTCCCTCGTCAAGCGGAACATTCTTCTCGCTGTGAGAGAATTTTACTTTGCATTCATCTGTTCCGAACGCTTTAAGAGATATATTTCCAAAAGTAACCTTTAGGTCTGAGGTCTGTGAGAGCTTGCGGTATTCATCGGCTTTTTCCTTGCCGTACTCCTGTTCTGCCATAGCAATGATGTTTTCAATCTGCGTTTCGGAATATGTAAAATCGTTATCGGCTACGTCCTCCCAGTTTTTACCGTCAAAGCTGAAAAAACTCTGCTCTCTGCCTGTAAGCTGGTTTATCTGCTCGTATGAAGCAAATCCGCCTGTTTCAACAACATTTCCGTTTCCTCGGTCTATGAATGCCGTGCAGGTTTCCATAGGAATGAGGTATTTTTCATTTTCGTTGTATAATCTTACAGAAACGGCAAACTGCTCATTCTCATTGAGAAATGCAGGAGTATCAAGCTCAATTGTGAAATATCCCGTATCGGAGCATATACCGTTTGTTTCTGAGATGCATTTTCCCTGTGAAAGCTTTGACGGGTCGGAAAAATCAGTATAAATCTTTATCTGATATTCTGTGTCGGGAGCTGTAAAATATGTCGAAACAGCTTCTATATATGATTCCCTTTCAGCCCTGAATACATTAGCCATATAAGAGTATTCGCTTTTGTCTGAGCTTGTTGACATATACTGCGAGGGCGGAAATGAATCATGCTGATAATTCGTATCATAGTTATCGGAAGAACCAAACTTATAAACAGCAAAATCCACAAGTGTAGGCTCATCGTAGGATACCCAGAAGAATCCGTTGTCGCCGACATCATTTCCCCAGCTGTTCTTTACAAGCCATGCACCGTCATTATTCGGTCTGTATGAGCCTTTGAAATTATCGGTAGAGTAATTATCATCCCAGCCGATAACAGTAACACTGTGATTTGCGTTAAGATCACTTCTGCCTGTAAAAATTGCTGTTTCATCATCTGAAAAATAATCGGAATCATAAAACATTGAAACTTCAACGGAAGTTCCGTTTTTGATAAAGTCTTTAACCTTGCTGTTTACATAATTTCTGTCGGAATAATCCGCATAATCGAAAATATAAGCGTCCTCAAGATGATAATCCGAGAGATATTTATACTCTTCTATTCTTTTATCGTCGAAAATGAAATCATAATCTTTGGATGAAAGCGTATCTTCAGTTACAGGCCCTATCCATTGCGACCATAAGTTTGTAACAATACTGCATGAGCCTCCGTAATTGAGAAGAGCATATTTATCTGTCTTATCGGTGATATTCGGAATAGGCTGGTCACCGCCGCTCCATCCATAATAAGCTGTATGAAGCTCAGAAAGATTTATTGACGGATTATACTGTATAAATTCGGTTTCCACACATGAAGCCGAGGTATAAGCCCAGCACATACCATAAGGATTCTGATCTTTTACAGAGCTTACAATGCCTGTTTCACGCATATCGTAGCTGGCTGAATTTGCCGCAGAAGCAGCAATCGGAAAAGTTGCTGCAATTACAGCCTGTGCCGCAATTACGCTTAATGCTCTGAGAAATATTTTCTTCATTTATATCATCCTTTCCGCAGGATTTCAAGTGCAGCAGAAATAAGCTCTGAACGTGTATTTTCAGTTTTTCCCTCAATTACAAGATTGAGAAGCGTATCGAGTGTTACGCCTGCATTTCTGCCTGTAATCCCGATTTCTGCGAGGTCGTTTCCGTTTACTGCAAGCTGACGCAGAGAATAGCATTCACCGCTTGTGATTATATGACGGGCATTTTTCTCAATTTCATCGATTTCAGACAATTCTTCAAGAACAAAATCATTTTTTGCGGAATTATCAGCTCTTTTTACATCAAGCAGAGCGAAGAACAATTCCTCGCCGAGCTTTGAAAGAAGCTTTTTTATGTCTGCGTCGGATTCTATGTCCTCACTGTGAAAGTAAATAAGCGTAGTGACATCAGATATGGTTTTATTGTCGAATTTCAGACGTTTCATAATTTCTTTTGCAGCTGCTGCGCCGACCTTTCCGTGTCCTTTGAAATGACCTCGGCCTGTTTCGTCAAGATAGAAAGAATCAGGCTTTGAAATATCATGAAAGAACATTGTAAGCTTTACAAGAGGCTTGTCTGCCGCCTTGGAAACAGCCTTTGCGGTATGCTCCCATACCGTATATTTATGATATGGCGAATACTGCTCAAATCCGACTGATTTTTTGATTTCGGGAATGAAAACTGCAAGAATATCACTGTATCTGCTCAGTACACGGCGTGAATTTCTTCCGCATACGATACGGACAAACTCTTTATTGATGCGCTCGGCTGAAATTTTTTTCAGATTATCTTTCAGTGCAAGCATAGCGGCGTTAGTTTCGGGAGCAATTTCAAAATCAAGCTCTGATGCAAAACGCACAGCACGAAGAATACGCAGTGCGTCCTCAGAAAAACGCTTGCAAGGCTCACCGACGCAGGAAATAGTTTTACTGCGGATATGTTCAATGCCGCCGAAATCGTCAATAATTTCTCCGTCAATACCGAGAGCGAGAGCGTTTATCGTAAAATCACGACGCACAAGGTCAGCATGAATATCATCAACGAATGTGACTTCATCGGGTGTGCGGAAATCGGAGTATTCTCCGTCACAGCGATAGCGTGTGATTTCAGCCTGCATACTCTCGGTAAAAACAGTAACAGTACCGTATTTTATACCTGTCGGGCAGGTGTTTTCGCTGCCGAAGATACGGATAATATCATCGGGCATAGCGTTTGATGCAATATCAAAATCGTTAGGCTCTCTGTCCATAAGCAAATCTCTTACACAGCCGCCTACAAGATATGAAGTGAAGCCTTCATTTCTGATTTTGTGCATTATATTTTTTATTTCAAATGGAATTCTATCAATCATTTTTTACCCTATATACTGAAATTGTTTCTGTACTGGTTAGGTGTATACAATGCAAACTGTCTGAACTGACGCATAAAGTATTTTTCATCGTCATAACCGCATTTCATTGCAATAGCTGAAACGCTCATAGATGAGGTCAGCAGGAGATATTTTGCGTATGAAAGACGACTTCGTATAGTATCCTGATGAAAGCTTATACCGAAAATTTCTTTATAAATAACTCTGAAATGTCCCGTACTCAGACAGAAACGCTGGCATATCTGATTTAAATCAAGTTCTGATTCGGGATGTGAATAAAGCTCGTTTCTGAGTTTAGAATAGCTTGCGTAATTCTGCTGCTGCTGTTTTGTTGTAAGCTCTGATATATCAGCCGAAAGCTTATTTCTCAGTTTTTCAAGAGTCTGAGAGAAGCTGAAATTTTCTGTTCCGAAAGTTTCGGCACTGCAAGCAAATGAGCTTAATCCGCAATGTGAAATATATCCTGGCAGGTGAGTAACAAGCGTATTCATCACATCAATGAGTGCATTTACAGCTTCATCGGGATATTCGCCGACGCCTGCGATAAGATATGTATTATTATCGATTTTTGCACAAAGCTCGTTGTTTTTTGCGGTGAGTTTTTTAAGAAAGTCTGCAATACTTATTTCTATTGAAAGAATATTCTCATGCTGATTGAAATCAATTTCGCCCGAAAAAAGCGATGTTCTGAGAATAAGCATCATAACCCTGTCAGACTCAGAGGCATTTACAAGCTTCATTTTAAGCTGTTTTCTGATGCCCTGTTCGTTGTATAAGCCTGATGTTGTATCATGATATTCAGAAAGATTCTGACATTTTACAAGATAGTTGATGTCGTTTTTCATTCTTAGAAATTCAAGAGCGTTTGATGCTGTTTTCAGCCAGCTTATGAAGATAAGGTCGAAAACTCCCGCATTTTCAAATGTAAGGGCGATATATCCGAATTCCTTGTTGCCGAAGAAAAGCGGCATAAAATACATAAGCTCAGATTCTTCATTGCTAAGATATGCATCGGGGAAGAATTCGCTTTTATTATAGAATATCGGACCTTCATGAGTTTTATAAAGATTTATTATGGGATAACATATCATGGTTTCCGAAAGCTTTTTATCTCCCGGATTTGTAAGCTCTGAATTGCACCAGTCGTCATAAAAGCAAAGATAAATTGAATTTATATTTCTTATCTGATATGCATACTGCTGTAAAATACCGATAAATTCCTCGATAGACGTGCATAGAGTAAGCTTAAGTCCGAATGTTCCGATAAGATTAAGACGTATATAGAATTCCTGATCTCTTTTGTTTTCAAGCTCGTTGCGGAGATATTTTTTATCTGCACCACATGAACAGCTGTTGCCGAGAACAAGCTCGCCTTTTGTTGAAACAGGCTTGTATTCTTCTCCTGTAAGCAGGCTGTAAATCCTGCGGACAGCATTTTTGCCGACAGCCTTTCTGTTTCTGCTGTATGATGTAAGCAGGGGGAAGTGATGGTATCGCTCACCGACGTATTCATAGCCGATAACCGTAATATCATCGGGGATTTTTATATCATGCTTCATAAGCTCATCGCATAATCCGAATGCCATATAATCATTTGCGCAGATAAGCGCCTGCGGAAGCTTTCTTTTGCCGTAAACATAATCCTTAGCGAGCGCCTCGCCTGAAAACAGCCAGTAATCACCGTATATAACCCTGTCCTCGTCGAAAGGAATATTATGTGCCTCAAAAGCCTTTTTACAGCCCTCTACACGAAGCTTTGATGTTTCAACATTTTCAAAGCCTGTAAGTATATCTATATCTGTAAAGCCGTGATGCTCTATGAGGTGATTTGTTATATTTGTGAAATCCTCAACGACATCATTATCGAGATATTCAGCGTCAGCAAGCTCCTGACAAACCGTAACAACAGGAATATCCTTCTTAGCCTTGTTGATAATATCTGTGATATGCTGTTTCAGCTCATCGTTGAGTACAGATTCAACGTCAACGATAATAGCATCGATTTTATCGGTGAATACAAGATTATAGATATTATTCTCAATTTCTACTTGTGTATCGTAATAAAACGGATTATAGACATTGCTTAAAACGGCAATATTAATATTAAGTTCCTTTGCCTCTTCAGCAACGCCCTCAAGCAGATGCTTCTGCTGGTCATCGGAAATCTGTGCGGCAATTATGCCTATTGTGAATTTTTTGTTTTCTTTTTTCATATTATCCACATCTGAAAAGATGATTAATTATTGTTTGTTATGTATTCTTCAAGAGAAAGCTCTCCGCCTGTTGAGATATATGCGTAATAGCTGAGTACAATTGAAGCGTCTGAAGCGTTTACAGCACCGTCATCATTTATATCAGCCGCTTTCATCTGTTCTTCCGTAAAAGTAGTTGTACTTCCTGTTGAAATACGGGCATATTCGCTTAAAATCATTGAAGCGTCAACAGCGTCAATAGTTGTGCTTGCGTCGATATCGCCGAATGATACCTCAGGCTTTGCGAGTGCAATGAATTCTCTTTCAAATAATTTTGCATAGTCATGAGCAGTTGAGTTTTCATAACCATAAATAACTGCACTTTCGTATATTGTATCCTTATTGTTATAGTCATCAAGCTCTTTATTGTCTACAAAGATTTTATAATACATTACACATTCAGGGTTTTCTATTGTAGCTTTTTTGAGGGCAGTACATTCTTCTGTTGCATTTCTTCCAAGTGTGGTAACATTTGAAAGCAGATGGATTTCTTCGAGTTTTGCAGAGGAAATAAATGCATATTCTTCAATTGTTGAAGTGTATTTACCTGTTTTTACATAGGTCAGATATTTCTGATTTGAAATAGCGCTGTTTTCAACAGTAACAACAGAATCCGGAATTATAAAAGATTCATCCTCTTTACACTCAGGATATTTAATGAGTCTTGTTTTATTTTTAGTATAAAGTACACCGCCGTCACTGCAAAGGTTTTCGTTGTTTTCGTCAACTATTATTTCCTTGAGATTAATACATTCAAAAAAAGCGGAAGAATCAACGCTTTTTACAGTTGCAGGGAGAGTTACCTTATCAATTTTTATGCAATTATTAAATGCATCGGAGTCGATATATTTAAGATTATCGCCAAATACAGGATTTTCAAGCTTTACACATCCTTCAAATGTACTGTAACCGATTGCTTCAAGTGTTGACGGGAAGGTTACTGATATAAGATTTTCACAATCTTCGAATGCTCTGCTCTTAATTTCTTTAACTCCCTCAGGAATTGAAATTGATGTTAATGAAATGCAGTCTTCAAAGCAGTTGTTTTCTATTTTTTCAAGTCCCTGCGGAAGTTCAATAGTTTCAAGCACTTTACAGTATTTGAATGCAGCTTCGTCTATACAGTTCATTTTCTGTGGAAGTGTAATTTTCTTTAATCTCTCACAGAAATAAAAAGCACTTTCTCCGATTTCATTGACATTTTCGGGAATAATGATTTCTTCAAGCTGAGAGCATCCGCTGAAAGCGTATTTGTTTATTGCTGTGAGTGATGCGGGAAGAGAAACTGATTTAAGATTTGAACAGCCCGTAAAAGTAAGCTGACCGATTGTTGTTACGCCTTCTTCTACAACGATTGATTTTACAGCTTCTCTTATTTCGTAAATCGGATTTACAGGGTCAATGAATGTATGATTTGTTTTGTCGTTTGAAAATGAAACTGCACTGTATTTCCAGTCGGTTGATGCTCCGCTGCCGCTTACAGTAAGAACACCATTTTCATCGAGCGACCAGCTTACGTTTTCACCAAGCATACCTTCAAAAGCAGAAGCTGCTGCGACGATTGAATTGTTATTGCAGGCAATCTGTGGAATACAAGCCGCTGAATTTACTATAATACCTGCGAGAATAATTGCTATAAAATTTTTACCTTTCATACCTTAACACCCCTGAATATTTATTATATTTTGAATAGATTAAATGCTATATAAATTTAATCATATCTTAATTATAACATAATAATAAAAAAAATCAAGATACAAATAAACATTTTATCCACTTTTATTTCAAAATCTATTTATTGCTTTTTGAGTCTGAAAATGGTTGTTTATTGCGATAATGTCAACAATTTACTATTTAAAGCAAATTCTGTATATAAAAAAATGAATAAAAAGCCTATAATAAGCGTGTAAAATCAACATTTATGCATTTGTGTTTATTATGATTATATTGAATTCTGAAAGGAGTTGCTTTACTATGCGTAACTTTAATAAAAAAGCTCTCGCTGTAACTCTTGCAGCTGTTCTCGGTGCACTTTCTGTATCACCTGCCATATCTCTTGCGGCTGATTCAGGCGATATCAATTCCGATAGCTCTGTAAATAACAACGATATAGCTTTATTATCCGATTATATCCTTACAAAAGGATATTCAGCAAGCAATGCTGACCTCACAGGCGATAAGAACGTTGACGTATTTGACCTCTGTGCTTTAAGAGATGCTGTAAATAACCCTCAGACACCATCACAGCCATCAAATGGTATTAAGGATTATGGTACAGAAATGAATGCCAATGCAACAATGGTTGCAGATTTCAGAAAGGGCGCAACACCACTCTTCTTCGCTTCTGACGGATGGGAAAACGGCGATCCGTTTGACTGTGGTTGGTATGAAGAAAATACAAGCCTTGATAACAATATGCTTACTCTTAAAATTGATAAGGATTACACAGGCAAGTATAATTATTCAGGTGCTGAATACAGAACAGCAGACCACTATCACTACGGTTACTATGAAACATCAATGCAGGCAATAAAGAATGACGGTGTAGTTTC
>JAFWWU010000017.1 GCA_017523285.1 Ruminococcus sp. | reverse complement strand
TGGGAGAGCATCTGCCTTACAAGCAGAGGGTCACAGGTTCGAGCCCTGTAGTTCCCACCATCGTGGCCCGGTAGTTCAGTTGGTTAGAACGCCAGCCTGTCACGCTGGAGGTCGTGAGTTCGAGCCTCATCCGGGTCGCCAATGCGGATTTAGCTCATCTGGTAGAGCGCCACCTTGCCAAGGTGGAGGTAGCGAGTTCGAGCCTCGTAATCCGCTCCAATTGAGGCGCTATAGCCAAGCGGTAAGGCGTGGGTCTGCAACACCCTGATCCCCAGTTCAAATCTGGGTGGCGCCTCCATATTAAAACAAAAGTCCGAATTATTCGGACTTTTTTCTTTTTATATTCAAATAATTATAAAAAAAATAATATTTTTATAATTATTTTTATAAACATATTGAAAAATCTGCTTTTGTATGTTATAATTTACTTATATTCGGTTACGAATAAGAAATATTTTATACAAATCGGGAGTGTATAAACACTCTGAGATAAAACAAGGAGGTCTATCAATGGGCGTTATCAAAGCATTATTAGGTTCTGCCGGCGGCGTAATGGCTGACCAGTGGAAAGAATATTTTATGTGCGAAGCACTTTCAACTGATGTTCTCGTAGCAAAAGGAAAGAAAAAGGTTACAGGTCGTTCTTCAAACACAAAGGGCGATGAAAATGTAATCACAAACGGTTCTGTTTTCTCTGTTGCTATCGGTCAGTGTGCTATCGTACTTGATCAGGGACTCGTTACAGCTATCTGTGCTGACCCTGGTGAATATACATACGACACATCTTCTGAACCATCAATCTTCTGCGATAGTCTTGGAAAGGGTATCATTGATACTTTCAAGAACATCGGCAGACGTTTTACATTTGGCGGTGTTGCTGCTAAGGATCAGCGTATCTACTACATAAACACAAAGGAAATTCTCAACAACCCTTATGGCACACAGAATCCAGTTCCATTCAGACTTGTTGATAATAATATAGGTCTTGACGTTGATATTACTGTTCGCTGCAACGGCGCATATTCATACAGAATTGCCGACCCACTTCTCTTCTTCTCCACTTACTCAGGAAACGTAGCAAACGAATTAAGAAGAGATGATATCGCTGCACAGCTTAAAACTGAGCTTCTTACAGCTCTTCAACCTGCATTCTTTGATATTTCACAAAAGGGCATACGTTACAATCAGCTTCCAGGATGCACTATGGAACTCACAGATGCTCTCAGAAAAGCTCTTGCTGACAAGTGGCTTCAGAAAAAGGGTATCGAGCTTATCGAGATAACAGTAAACAGCGCTACAATCCCAAAAGAAGACGAGGATATGATAAAGCAGCTTCAGAAAACTGCTGTTATGCGTAACGCAGGTATGGCTGCTGCTACTCTCACAGAGGCTCAGGCTCAGGCTATGAAGGATGCCGCTAATAACAAGAATGGCGCTATGATGGGCTTTATGGGCATGAATATGGCTCAGCAGGCAGGCGGAATTGACGCACAGTCATTATTCAATATGAATGCTCAGCAACAGGCTCAGCAGCAAGCTCAGGCTATGGCACAGCAGCAGGCTGCCGCTAACCTCAACGCCTGGACTTGTTCATGCGGAACATCAAACACAGGCAAATTCTGCACAGAATGCGCTAAACCAAAGCCGGCACCTGCAGGTCAGTGGACTTGCTCATGCGGAGCAACAAACACAGGCAAGTTCTGCACAGAATGTGCTAAGCCAAAGCCAAGCGCTGACGGCTGGACATGTTCTTGCGGAGCTGTAAACACAGGTAAATTCTGCACAGAATGTGCAAAACCACGTCCGGCAGGCGCACCAATCTACAAGTGCGATAAATGCGGCTGGACTCCTGAAGATCCAAAGAACCCACCGAAATTCTGCCCTGAATGCGGCGATTCATTCGACGAAAACGATATTCAGAAATAAGTAATTCAAAATCCCTGAGAGCAGACAACGTTCTCAGGGATTTTATGCAATAAACAGTAAATTTCTGTCAGTACCTTTACAAAACGCAGTTATTATGTTATTATAAAATATATAAAGATGTAAAAACAGGAGATAAAAATGCAACAGGAAAAGAGAAAAATTAATAAATTCAAGCTAATTTCAGCAATAGAAATGATTGTAATTCTTATACTTATAATAGCACTTGTCATTTCACTTGCTTCCGATAATTCGCAGAAAAGTGTTACTGTTTCAGCCAACAACAAGCCGATAGATATTAAAAAGACCGAAGCTCATTATCAGTTTGACGGCAAAAAAATACTTCTTTCAGACGGTACATACGGAGAAATATATCTCCCTGTATACAAGGATGTTCCCGCTTTTACCCGTGATAAAAACTCGATAATCACAAGAAACGGATATACCTTTTATACCGAAAACGGACAGATTGCCTCAAAATTCGGCATTGACGTTTCCGAGCATCAGGGTGAAATCGACTGGAAAAAGGTAAAAGAGGCAGGGGTTGAATTTGCTATAATCCGTGCAGGAAACAGAACATACGGCGGCGGAGATATTCACATTGATGAAAGGGTACATCAGAACCTCGAAAACGCTATTGCAAACGGCATTGATGTCGGAGTTTACTTTTTCTCGCAGGCTATAAGCACCGAAGAAGCTCTCGAAGAAGCCGATGCGCTCCTCAAAGTAATAAAGGACTACAATATCACCTACCCTGTTGTTTATGACTGGGAAATCATTTACGATGATAAAGCACGCACAGATAATGTCCCTGTTGATGTTCTCACAGACTGCTGTATCACATTTTGTGAACGTGTAAAATCAGCAGGATATACACCCATGATATATCAGAATAAACGCACAACGCTTTTCAAGCTTGATTTGCCAAGACTTCAGGATTATGATTTCTGGCTTGCAGAATACAGCGACGGTGCCACATATTATTACGATTATGATATGTGGCAATATTCTTGCAAAGGCAGAATCCCTGGCATTACAGGCGACGTAGACCTCAATTTAAGCTTTATTGATTATGCAGATAAATAAAAAATCAGCGGTTATCGGACTAATCCGATAACCGCTTTTATGTTACAATTACATAATTATCTGCCGCAGTTTCTTTTGTAGCATGCTCAGTTACATTTGTAACCTTTACCTTCAAAGGTCTTGTACCCATATTTATTTCAATTATGTCGCCGACCTTTACGTCGTATGAAGCCTTGGCAATCTTACCGTTTACGATTATTTTATCAGCGTCACACGCTTCATTTGCAATTGTTCTGCGTTTAATCAGTCTTGTAACCTTGAGATACTTGTCAAGACGCATAATAACCTCCTGAGAATAAAAAGCAGGGAGAGGCAATGAAGCCTTTCCCTGCAAATGTAATTTTATAATTACTTGTTTACAGCTTCCTTAAGAGCCTTACCTGCCTTGAATGCAGGAGCCTTGCTTGGAGGGCAAACCATTTCTTCCTTTGTTCTTGGGTTGATGCACTTCTTTTCGCCTCTTTCACGAACTTCGAATGTACCGAAGCCTGTGATAGCAACCTTGTCACCCTTTTCGAGAGCTTCTGTAATAGCACCGATTACAGCGTTAAGAGCTGTGTCAGCTTCCTTCTTTGTGCAATCTACCTTTGCTGCGATTGAATTGATAAGTTCTGCCTTTGTCATTTTAAAATACCTCCATAAATTTATTATAATAATTTTTTAGCTTGCTCCCAATAGACATCAAGCTGCTCGATATCAAGATCGGGCATATTGAGTAAATCAAGAGAAACAAGCTCTTCCGTCTTTGAAAATCTGCGTATGAATTTTTCAGTCGAAGCTGTGAGTGCCTGTTCAGCGTCAATGCCAAGATGTCTTGCAGCATTTACACAAGAAAACAGCAAATCGCCGAATTCTTCAAAAATTCTGTCCTTATCACCTTGAGAAAGAGCCTCATCAAACTCAGCCTTTTCAGCGGCGATACAAGCAACAGCATCATCAGCTGTACGAAAATCCATTCCTGCACGCATTGCTCTTTTACCGACTTTCTGTGCTCTCATAAGCGCAGGAAGCGATTTTGCAACGCTCTTCAGAGTATCGGTATAACTTTCCTGTCCCTTGGTTTCTTTTTTGATTGAATCCCAGTTTTTAAGAACATCACTTGTATCGGCAACTATTACATCTCCGAATACATGAGGATGACGCACAATCAATTTCTTGCAGACCTCATCACAGACATCATCAAAAACGAAATTTCCGTTTTCGGTTTCAATTCTGCAATGAAAAACAACCTGTAAAAGAACATCACCAAGTTCTTCACGAAGCAACTCTGAATCTTCAAGGTCAATAGCCTCAATAGCTTCACACACTTCTTCTATGAAATCACTTTTGATGGATTTATGTGTCTGCTCTCTGTCCCAAGGGCAACCGTTTTCGCTTCTTAAAAGCTCAACGATTTTCTGTAAATCTTCAATATTATAAAAATCCTTCTGCTGAAAATTCACCATAGGAAAAACCTCTCTTTAACGGGTACATTTAATATAATACCCTATATTACGTTAAATTGCAATACATTTTAAGAACTTTGTAACTTTTGCGTAATAAAGATTAAATTTCGGCAATGTTTTGTTAGTTTTACCAATTAACTTGTTTATTTTACAACGCATTTTCCGCCGAATTATGCTTTATCAACAAATCCTACCTTATGATAAGCCTTTGAAACTATACGCTGAGAATATCTCTGTGCCTTTTCAGCACCCTCTGTATAACACTTTTTAAGATAAGCTTTATCCTGAATAAGACGGTCAAATTCACTTCTGATTGGCGCGAGATGGTCAGCAACAGTTTCACCTACTGCAAGCTTGAAGTCACCGTATCCCTTTCCTGCAAATTCAGAAGTAATCTCATCAAAGCTCTTGCCTGTAACGCTTGAATAAATGGTCATAAGGTTATTTATGCCGTCTTTACCCTCACGATAGCAAACCTCAGCCTCACTGTCTGTAACAGCTCTCTTGAACTTACGGATAACTGTATCCTTATCATCAAGAATGAGTATGCAGGCATTCGGATTATCATCGGATTTTGACATTTTCTTTGTAGGGTCCTGAAGTGACATAACCTTTGCACCGATTTCAGCAATATACGGCTCAGGAACTGTAAACAGCTCGCCGTAACGCTGATTGAAGCGCTGCGCTATATTTCTTGCAAGCTCAAGATGCTGCTTCTGGTCAACACCGACAGGAACGAGGTCTGCGTTATATGCAAGAATATCTGCTGCCATAAGAACAGGATATGTAAAAAGTCCTGAGTTTACGTCATCTGCATGGCGCTTACTCTTATCCTTGAACTGAGTCATTCTTGAAAGCTCGCCAAACTGTGTTGAACAGCCGAGAACCCAGTTAAGCTCTGCGTGAGTCTTTACATGGCTCTGTATAAAGAGTATTGACTTTTCAGTATCTATACCACAAGCCATAAGAAGCGCATAAGCATCAAGAGTATTCTTGCGAAGCTTTGCTGGCTCCTGCTTTACAGTTATAGCGTGAAGGTCTACAACGCAGTAAATGCAGTTGTATTCATCCTGAAGCGGTCCCCAGTTGCGAACTGCACCGATATAGTTACCGAGAGTAAAAGTACCTGTCGGCTGAATACCGCTGAAAATTAACTTTTTATCCATAGAATATCAAACCCCGTCAATTACTGATTTGCAGCTCTGTCTTTAAGCTGACAATTTCTCACTTCGCTGAGTACATTCTGATAAAGAGAGAATGCTGTGCGAATCTGTGCAGGTGACTGAGGAATGAGTGCAGGCTCAATAATTGTCTTATATACGCCCTTTTTAGTAAGAAGGTAAATGAAATGTGTCTTTCCGATAGGCATATCGAATGCTTTTACCTTTTCTGCGAATGGCTTAAGCTCGTTTGACTGAAGCACGAAGTTTCTTGCAGCCTGAACAAGATTTCTGTAACGCATTGAAGCACCTGTGTATTCATTTCCGTTGTTGAAGTAGAGGTTAGCCGCACCGTTTACGAAGCATACCATGGTTGTAACAACATCTGTTCCCATAGGCATATCGATAACTACGCCGTAAACCTCATCTGATTTTACTTTGATGTTCAGAAGGTCAGCAGGAAAAGTAAGAGCCTGACCTCTTGTCATAAGATATTTTTGTGTAACAGGATATCTGTCTAAAGGTGAACGTCTTGACATAATAAAAATTTCCTTTCAAAATTAATCAAACATATCTTTTGTCATTTTACCGAGTATTTCAATTCCCTTGATAATCTGTTCATCAGTAGGAGTTGAGAAATTAAGACGGAATGACTGAGTTTTATCGTTTTCGCTTATACAGAAAGCAGTTCCAGGAACAACAGCTATTTTATACTCTGAAACAGCCTTTGTACAGAATTCTATCATATCACAGCCCTCAGGAAGCGTACACCATATAAAAAGTCCGCCCTCAGGACGTGTATATTCAATTTTCTTTGAGAAGCATTCCTCGATTTTTGAAAGCATGAGGTTGCATTTTCTCTTGTAAATTTCACTGAGCTGTGCATAATGCTTATCCATATCAATACTTGTCATAAAGCGGTGACAGATAACCTGTGCCCAGATATTTGAATGAACATCTGAAACCTGCTTACATACGATGATTTTCTGCACTATTTCCTTAGGAGCAGAAACATAGCCTGTACGGAAACCAGGTGAAAGAATCTTTGAGAAAGTACCTGTATAGATTACTCTGCCCTCTGTGTCGAGAGTCTTTATTGCTGGAATATCCTCGCCCTCAAATCTGAGTGCACCGTATGGATTATCCTCAAGGATTATGAAATCATATTTTTTTGCAAGCTCATATACAGCCTTACGCTTTTCCCATGACATTGTAAGACCTGTCGGATTCTGGAAATTAGGAATAAGATAAAGAAGCTTTACATTTTTATTTGATTTTATAGCTTCTTCAAGCTTTTCAAGGTTAATTCCGTCATTTTCAAGCTCTACGCCGACAAGATTTACATTATATGACTTGAAAGCATTGATAGAACCGATAAAGCTCGGTGCTTCGCAGATAAGAGTATCGCCCTCATTGAGAAGAACCTTACATGCAAGCTCATTTCCCTGCTGTGCACCTGATGTAATAATAAGCTCATCAATTTCAGCATTAAAGCATTTTTTTGAAGCCATATCATCCTTTAATGCATTACGAAGCGGAGGATAGCCCTCTGTAATGCTGTACTGCATTGCAAGTATTGGCTCATTTGCAAGAAGCTCTGCCGAAAGCTCTGCAACCTTTTCGCTTGGAAAAGCCTCAGGCGCAGGATTGCCCGCTGCAAATGAAATTACTCCCGGCTCAGATGTGAATTTAAGAATTTCTCTGATAGCCGAAGCCTGCAAGCCGCTTACCTTATCTGAAAATTTATAATTCATTGGTAAGAAAACCGTCCTTTCTGTTTTTGCATATTTGATATAATATTCTGTATTTCTATAATCTACATATATTCACATAAATAATTATACCACATATTTTCAAAAGTAGCAACATATATTTTTGTATAATTTCAAAAAAAGGTGGTTTTCGGGTGAAAAAACAAGGTTTTATCAAAGGCTCGTTAATACTTATGATATCGGCGGTAATTGCAAAAGGACTCGGAGCGTTGTTCAAAATCCCTCTTACCAATATGCTCGGCGGCGTGGGAATGGGATTTTTCAGCTGTGCATACAGTCTTTTTCTGCCTGTTTACGCTCTCAGCGTTACGGGACTTTCCGCCGCTGTCGCAAGGCTTACTTCACAGAGTATTGCTCTTGAAATGTACGATAATGCCCGAAAAATACGCAAAACAGCATTAAAGCTTTTTGCCTCTGTCGGATTTTTTGGAATGATTTTCATTGCATCTGCCGCAAAGCCGTTTGCTGTATATATAGCTAAATCTCCCGACGCACAGACGGCAATAATGCTTATTGCTCCATCTGTTCTTTTCGGCTGTATTACTGCTGTTGAACGAGGATATTATGAGGGACTATGCAATATGTACCCTACAGCATTTTCTCAGCTTGCCGAAAGTATAGTAAAAACTGCCGCAGGTCTGTTATTATGCGCTCTTGCCGTACAGCACAGCGATACTCTTATCACTTTTTTCCCAGAAGGCACAGATATAAAGGCTGTAACAGCTTCCGCAGGAATTCTCGGCGTAACGCTTTCATCTGTCGGCTCGGCATTATTTTTCCCTATTATGCGTATTTTTATAAAAAACGATAATAAATGCGGCGATAAAACACTCATAAGCAGTCACGATATATCAGCAGAACTTATTAAAATCGCTCTGCCTGTCGGAGTAAGCTCACTTGTTACAAATTTCACCTCTGTTATCGACCTTGCAACTATCATCAGTTGCTGTGAAATGTACAGCGGCTATTCCGATTTATCTGCACAGCTCGGACATGAAAACTTCCCACAATTCATTTATGGCTCATTCACAGGAATTGCAGTTACAATATTCAATATCATACCATCAGTTACAAATATGCTCGGAAAAGGCATTCTCCCCTCTGTAACGTACGCATGGGAGAAAAAAGATAAGTGCAAATTGCAGAAAAATACCTCTCAGGCGCTTCTTGCCGCACTTATAATAGCCGTTCCTGCCGCTGTCGGCATCGGAATTCTTGCCAAGCCGCTTCTTTTAATGCTGTTTCCTTTGCAGACAGACGAGATTTCAATCTGCGTCAAAGCCTTGCAGTATCTTATGCCGGGAATGGTCTTTCTGTGCGTTTCTTTTCCTGTTTTCAGTATGCTTCAGGCAACGGGAAATTCATCTGTTCCGCTTAAAATTATGCTTATAGGTGCACTTGTAAAGCTTATCGGAAATCTTACTCTTATAAAACACATGGGAATAGACGGTGCGGCTCTTTCAACCACGCTTTGCTATACCGTAATAATCATTTTTTCTCTGTCGGTATATCTGAAGCTTACGAGGATAAAACTGAAAGCAAAACCTTTTTTATCTGTTATTTACTCAGGGATTCTATGCGGAGTTTCTGCAATGCTGTGTATGAATATTCTTTCTCCGATTATTTCGGATATTCCTGCCCTTTTTGCATCAATCGCAGTAGGCGGAGGAATATATCTGCTTTCATTATGGCTTCTGAATGTACAAAAAAATGACCGATGCTGATGCTTCGGTCATTCAGATATAATTTCTTATTTCTTCTTTATCATAACATCATAGCAAAGATAATCGTTATATAAAACCTCGATTACGTTGCTTTCGGTTTCCTTATATCCTCTGTCAAGATAAATTCTTTTTGCAGGCAATGATGAATCTATTACAGCTTCATCGTAATTTTCAAATATGGCATTTTCGGCAAAACTGAGCAATTCTCTGCCATAACCCTTTCCCTGAAACTGTGGCAAAACGAAAAGCCTTAAAATCTCGTTATCCTTTACAGTAACAGTTCCCGTAACCTCCTGACGTGAATTGACGCAGATATAAACCAATCCATGCTCTATATCCCTCAGGATATTCTCCTCTCTGTGATGATTAAGGAAAAATACTACTGCACCCTTTGGATAATAATGCGGATAAATCTCACTTATTGTTGTTTCGGTTATATTGGCAATAATCTGCAAATCCAAAAGCTCTGCTTTTCTGACGCTCATTTTAGCAACCTCCTTGCTTTGAGTAAATTATTCACTCTGATGTTTTTTATCGCCTATTTTCTGATTTATAAATCTTGTTTTTGTTTTTGAATAGAGTATAGTCTGTTCGCTGTAAAGACCTCTGTAACCTGAAAGCACATACGAAACCGCACAAGCAATTGCAAAGAAAACTACTCCCTCGCTTCCGAAAAGCTCTATACTAAGAAGCATTGAAGCAATCGGACAGTTTGTAACTCCGCAGAAAAGTGCGATCATGCCTATTGCTGCTCCGAGTGAGTATTCAAGTCCTGCTATATCTGCAAAAAAGCTTCCAAATGTTGCTCCGACAAAGAATACAGGAACAATCTCTCCGCCCTTGAAGCCTGCACAAAGAGTAAGTGCTGTAAATGCAATTTTAAGAATAAAAGCTTCAAGATTTGCAGGTTCTGTAAATGCTCTCTCAATAACTCCGCTGCCTGCTCCGTTGTAATCGTATGTTCCGACAACAAATGTAAGCAGAGCAACTATCAAACCACCCAAAGCGGCTCTTATATATGAGTTTTTGATTTTCTTATATGCAATTGAAACTGCCCCCATTGATATACAGAAAAATATACTCAGAAGTGAGCATAATACTATAAGCAGCAGGATTTTAATGTATACTTCTGCATTTCCTTCGGGAAATACAACGTCTGCACTGAACGGAGCTGAACCGAAGCTCTTTGAAATACCATCGGCAACAACAGCTGAAATAACACACGCAACTATTGCGGAATAATGAAAAATTCCTACGCTTATTACTTCCATAGCAAAAAATGCAGCAGCAACAGGAGTGTTGAAAAGAGCCGCAAAAGCCGCACTCATTCCACACATTGTAAGAATTCGTTTATCATCCTCATCAAGTCTGAAAGTTCTTCCGAGCTGCGAGCCGATACTTCCGCCAATCTGAAGTGCTGCACCCTCTCTGCCGCTTGAGCCGCCGAAAAGATGAGTTATTATAGTTGAAACAAATATGCTAAGTGTATGGTTGAATCCCATTTTTTCATTGTCACGCACTGCAAGAAGAACAAGATTTGTGCCTCTGTCATTTTTATATCCGACCGCTGAATAAAACGATACTATAGCTAAACCCGCAATCGGAAGAAACCATATTATAAAGCTGTGATCTTCTCTGAAATGTGTGGCATATTCAACGCAATGATGAAAGCCTGTGCCGATAAGTCCGATTACCGCCCCCATTACAGCACCGAGAGATATCCATTTTGCAAATCCCAGCACAGTATCGGGGAAATTCGTCTTTAACATTTTGATAAGCTTTAAAATATACGTCTTCATATCAGTTAAGGCTAACGGGCAATCCGTTTATTTCAATGTTCGGGTCGTCAAGGTCAATAAGCAGACATCTTCTGCCCTCAATAACACTTGTTCTCACCTTATCCGAAGCAGATGGTTTTATATTTACTGTTATGCCCGGAGATGTAAGAACTGTTTTTGTTTCAACAAGATTTGAAGCTGTAAGAGGTGCATTTCCGCATGATTTTTCATATACAGTTTCAAGTGCGGTAAGCTTTTCGCTCGGTACGCCTACTTCTGATAATATATCGTGAAGCTTTTTATCATCAATTACAGTTACATCTGTTTCATTCTTGTTTTCCTCAACAACCTCCTGAATTTTATCATTTACTGTCTTTATAAGAGTATAATCGAGGTCATCACCGACAACACTTTTGAGTATTGTCTGGAAGCTTGCTTTTTCATTGTCAGCCGACATCACGAAATTACATCCGAGAACATTCTCAATAATAGAAATATTAGGCTTGCTCTTGTTTTTTGTATAATACATAACGTGATTTACATCAGGACTTCTGTTGCTGAATACAGGATACAAGAAGCCGTCTGTCGGTGCTTTGCTGATAATAAGCTCTGTATTCATTTTTTTCATAATCTCATTGCTTGATGAATCAAACACAAAGCCGTCATTTGAAGTATTTGCAGGACATATTGCTGTAAGCAGATAACGATATATTTCATCTGCTGTTTCTGAATATTCATCTGTTTTGTCCTTTGTTCTTATTGTATAGCTGCAATATGCTGTAATTACAGTGAAAGGTCCTGTATATGCGATATTATTGATAATCATATGAAGGAAGTTTTCAGCAGCCTCTTCATCCTTAAGCTCTGATTTCAGAAGCTTATAGAGAACATCCTGTGCCATTCCTTCTTCATAGGCTTCATTCGGAAATTCATATTCTATAAATGATTTACCTACATTTGTATTGAGTACCTTTTTGAGAGTATCCTCATAAACCGAATGGTCTTCCTCTGACATTGTGATACATGATGATATATTATTGTAAAGCAGATTCTTATCGGCATCAACAAAGCCTGTGAGGATTTTTTCCATTATGAAAAATCCGCTTTTATCTGAAAAATTCTTTTTTATTTCTGCTGTTTCCTTTTTATTCATTTCTTTTATGTACCTCCGTATACTTTTGTACTCTACAATAAAACTATTATATAATATTTTTTCCATTTTTGCAAGAAGAATAAATAAAAAAGCATAAAATAAATCGACATCTACGAAACGTAGGTTGTATATTCCCATTTATGATGATATACTTATGATATTACATAAAGGAGAATAATCTGTATGATAGATAATTACGTTACAGGCAGTACAATAAAACAGCTTCGTGAGCAGAAACATATGACTCAGAATGAACTTGCCGCCTTAATCGATGTAAGCCCTAAAACCATATCAAAATGGGAAACCGCAAAGGGATTTCCTGATATTTCGCTGTTAGAGCCTCTTGCAAGTGCTCTTTCCGTTTCCGTAATAGAATTAATGTCAGGGAATGCGGTTGATAACAAGAATATTTCCGCAAATATGCTTCGTGTGAAATTCTACATCTGCCCTATATGCGGAAATATTATTACTGCTGTCGGCGAAAGTATCATAAGCTGCTGCGGAATAAATCTACTTCCCTCAGAAACAGAAGAAACTGATGATGCACATAGAATTATTATCGAAAATGTTGAAGATGAGCATTTTCTGACTGTAAATCACGAGATGACCAAAAAGCATTATATCTCATTTCTGGCTCATGTTACATCAGATAAAATACAGCTTATAAAGCTTTATCCTGAGGGAAATGCAGAATGTCGCTTTAATCTGAGAGGCAAAGGCTATCTGTATTTATACTGTAATCATCATGGACTTATGAAGCAAAAAATATAACAGCAAAAAACAAAGCCTGAGAAGAACTCAATTCTTCTCAGGCTTATTTTGTTTAATTTAATCAGAAATCAATTTTTTCTTCAAGATATGCAACGAGATTATCAATGCTTACTCTTTCCTGTTCCATAGTATCACGGTTACGGATTGTTACGCAGTTATCCTTTTCAAGTGTATCGAAGTCGTATGTAATACAGAAAGGTGTACCGATTTCGTCCTGACGGCGATATCTCTTACCGATTGTACCTGCTTCGTCAAAGTCAACATTGAACTTCTTTGAAAGCATTTCGTAAACTTCCATAGCCTTAGGAGTGAGCTTCTTAACGAGTGGAAGAACAGCTGCCTTGAATGGTGCAAGTGCAGGGTGGAAATGCATTACTGTTCTTACATCCTTCTTTTCATTACCGTCCTTATCAACAGAAACGATTTCTTCTTCGTCATAAGCTTCTGTTACGATAGAGAGGAAAAGACGCTCTACGCCGAGTGATGGCTCGATAACGTAAGGAACATACTTTTCGTTTGTTTCAGGATCAATATATTCAAGTGACTTACCGCTTGTCTTGATGTGCTGATTAAGGTCATAATCTGTTCTGTCAGCGATACCCCAGAGCTCGCCCCAGCCGAATGGGAAGAGGTATTCAAAGTCAGTTGTAGCCTTTGAATAGAAGCAAAGCTCTTCTGGTGAATGGTCGCGGAGTCTTAAGTTTTCTTCGTTGATACCAATGCTTAAAAGCCAGTTCTTGCAGAAGCTTCTCCAGTAATCAAACCATTCGAGGTCTGTGCCTGGCTTGCAGAAGAATTCAAGCTCCATCTGTTCGAATTCACGAACACGGAAAATGAAGTTGCCCGGAGTGATTTCGTTTCTGAATGATTTACCGATCTGAGCAACACCGAAAGGAACTTTCTTTCTGCTTGTACGCTGGATATTTGCAAAGTTTACGAAAATACCCTGTGCTGTTTCAGGACGAAGATAAAGCTCTGCCTTTGAATCCTCTGTTACACCCTGGAATGTCTTGAACATAAGGTTGAACTGACGAATATCTGTGAAATTAGCCTTACCGCAGTTAGGGCATACGATATTCTTTTCCTTTATGTAGTCTGTCATCTGTTCATTTGTCCAGCCTGCAACGTTTGTGCCGTCAAAATCTTCGATAAGATTATCTGCTCTGTGACGTGTTTTACATTCCTTACAGTCCATGAGAGGATCTGAGAAGCCGCCGATATGTCCTGAAGCAACCCATGTCTGTGGATTCATAAGGATAGCACTGTCAAGACCTACGTTATACTTGTTTTCCTGAATGAACTTTCTTCTCCATGCTCTCTTGATGTTATCCTTAAGCTCTACACCGAGAGGGCCGTAATCCCAGGTATTTGCAAGACCGCCGTAAATTTCAGAGCCTGCATAAACAAAGCCCTTTGATTTACAAAGGTCAACGATTTTTTCCATATTCTTTTCGCTGTTTTTAAGCATATTTATACCTCATTTCAAATTTTCGTACATACATATATTATATTGCTTTATCCGCAAAATGTCAAGCATTATCCCAATATTTCGTTTCTTATTTATTTTGCGGCTTTTTTCTTGCTTTTATATAGTATTCCATACTTGCATATTACGCACATATTTCAACAGGCGGAACAGGCTCTCTTGCCGATTTTGTAGCAAGCAAATGATAAATTCTATATATACTCAATAAAGTCGTTAATACAGCAATTTTTTTCAAAAAATTGCTGTATTTTTATTGACTTATCGACTTTAAAGGAGTATAATATTATTGTATGTTATTATTCTAATAATAAATTATTCTTTGGAGGTAACTTAAAATGAGCAGAGTTTACAATTTTAGTGCAGGTCCTGCTGTTCTCCCTGAGGAAGTTCTCAAGGAAGCTGCTGACGAAATGATGGATTATCGCGGAACAGGCATGTCCGTAATGGAAATGTCACACCGTTCAAAAGCTTATGATACTATCATTAAGGAAGCTGAACAGGATCTTCGTGACCTTATGAATATTCCTGACAACTACAAGGTTCTTTTCCTTCAGGGCGGTGCTTCACAGCAGTTCGCAGCTGTTCCTATGAACCTTATGAAAAATAAAAAGGCAGCTTACATAATCACTGGTCAGTGGGCTAAGAAGGCTTACCAGGAAGCTCAGATGTACGGCGAAGCTGTTGCTGTTGCTTCATCAGCTGATAAGACATTCTCATACATTCCTGATTGTTCAAATCTTGACATTCCTGAAGATGCAGACTATGTTTACATCTGTGAAAACAATACAATCTATGGTACAAAGTTCCAGTCACTCCCTGATACAAAGGGCAAGATTCTCGTTTCAGACGTTTCATCATGCTTCCTTTCAGAACCTGTTGACGTAACAAAATACGGCGTAATCTACGGCGGTGTTCAGAAGAATATCGGCCCTGCAGGTGTTGTAATTGCTATCGTTCGTGAAGACCTCATCAGAGATGACGTTCTCGCTGGCACTCCTACAATGCTCAAGTGGAAGACACAGGCTGACAACGATTCACTCTACAACACACCTCCATGCTATGGTATCTACATCTGCGGCAAGGTATTCAAGTGGATCAAGAAGATGGGCGGTCTTGAAGCTATGAAGGCTCACAACGAAAAGAAGGCTGCTATCCTTTACGATTTCCTCGACCAGAGCAAGATGTTCAAGGGTACAGTTGAAAAGGCTGACCGTTCACTCATGAACGTACCATTCATCACAGGCAGCGACGAGCTTGATGCTAAGTTCATCAAGGAAGCTAAGGAAGCCGGCTTTGAAAACCTCAAGGGTCACAGAAGTGTTGGCGGTATGAGAGCTTCTATCTACAACGCTATGCCAATCGAAGGCGTTCAGGCACTCGTTGACTTCATGAAGAAGTTTGAAGCAGAAAACGCTTAATTTAAACTTATATCAGCTTTAGAGTATGATTTATTCATGCTCTAAAGCTTACAATTTTAATATATAACGAAAGAGGTTTGATTTTAATGTATAATATTCAGACACTTAATAAAATCGCTGCTTGCGGTACAGATATTTTTGATAAAAGCATGTACGCTATTTCAGATGCTCCTGAAAATCCAGATGCAATAATGGTAAGAAGTGCTAAGATGCACGATATGACATTTGGCGATAATCTTCTTTGTATTGCTCGTGCAGGCGCAGGCGTAAACAACATTCCTGTAGACAAATGTGCTGAAGAAGGTATCTGTGTATTCAATACTCCAGGTGCTAACGCTAATGCTGTTAAGGAACTTGCTATCTGTGCACTTCTCCTTGCTTCAAGAAAAATCGTTGAAGCTGCTGCTTGGGCTGCTTCACTCAAGGGTACTCCTGATGCTCCTAAGACTGTTGAAGGCGGCAAGGCTAAATTTGCAGGTCCTGAACTCAGAGGCAAGACTCTCGGTGTAATCGGTCTTGGTGCTATCGGCGGCAAAATCGCTAACGCTGCTATCAAGCTTGGTATGAAGGTTATCGGTTATGACCCTTACCTCTCACTTGATGCTGCTATCAACCTTGACTCACACATTCAGATTGTTAAGGAACTTGATGACATCTACAAGAACAGTGATTACATCACAATTCACATGCCATATACTCCTGCAACAAAGAATACAATTGACGCTGCTCAGATTGCTATGATGAAGGACGGCGTTCGCATTATCAACCTCGCAAGAGGCGAGCTCATCAACAGTGAAGCTATCGTTAAGGCAATTGCTGACGGTAAGGTTGCTAAGTATGTTACTGACTTTGCTGATGATATCGTTCTCGGTGTTGAAAACGTAATCGTTCTTCCACACCTTGGTGCTTCAACTCCTGAAAGTGAAGATAACTGTGCAGTTATGGCTGCTCACGAAATCATTGATTACCTCGAAAATGGTAACATCAAGAACAGTGTAAACCTTCCAAATGCTACAATGAATGCAGTTGGCACAAAGGTTTGCGTTATCCACAAGAACATTCCTACACTTATCGCTGCAATGACAACAGCTGTTGGAAATGCTGGTCTTAACATTGAAAATATGGTTAATGCAAGCAAGAAGGATTACGCTTACACAATGATTGATATCGTTGGCGATGTTAACGACGCACTTGTTGATGCTATCAAGGCTATTGACGGTGTTATCAGAGTAAGAGTTATCAAGAAGTAATTAAGTCTTATATATTTTAAATGCTATCGGATTTTCCGATAGCATTTATTTTTTATATTTAGATATACAAAAAGACCACGCATTAAGCGTGGTCTTTAATTGCAATAATATTAATTATTCGTTGATAGCAGTTACAACGCCTGAACCAACTGTTCTGCCGCCTTCACGGATAGCGAAACGGAGACCTTCTTCGATAGCGATTGGAGTGATGAGCTCAACATCCATTGTAACGTTATCGCCAGGTGTACACATCTGTACATCAGCTGGAAGTGTTACGATACCTGTAACGTCAGTTGTTCTGAAGTAGAACTGTGGTCTGTAGTTGTTGAAGAATGGAGTGTGACGTCCGCCTTCTTCCTTCTTAAGAACGTAAACCTGTCCCTTGAACTTTGTGTATGGCTTGATTGAGCCTGGCTTACAGAGAACCTGTCCTCTTTCAACCTGATCTCTTGTAACACCACGGAGAAGAGCACCGATGTTGTCACCAGCTTCAGCGTAGTCAAGAGTCTTACGGAACATTTCGATACCTGTAACAACTGTTGATGAGCTTTCATCTGAAAGACCAACGATTTCAACTGTTTCGTTAACGTTGAGCTTTCCTCTTTCAACTCTACCTGTAACAACAGTACCACGACCTGAAATTGTCATAGTATCTTCGATAGGCATAAGGAATGGCTTGTTTTCGTCACGCTCTGGGCTTGGGATGTATTCGTCAACAGCGTTCATGAGCTCAAGAATTGGAGCGTATGCAGCGTCATTGATGTCATCTGCAGCGTTAAGAGCAGCGAGAGCTGAACCCTTGATGATTGGTGTATCATCGCCAGGGAAATCGTATGATGAAAGGAGATCTCTGATATCCATTTCAACGAGTTCGAGAAGTTCTTCGTCGTCAACCTGGTCAGCCTTGTTCATGAATACAACGATAGCTGGAACGCCAACCTGACGAGCAAGAAGGATGTGCTCTCTTGTCTGAGCCATAGGACCATCTGATGAAGCAACTACGAGGATAGCGCCGTCCATCTGAGCAGCACCTGTGATCATGTTCTTAACGTAGTCAGCGTGTCCTGGGCAGTCAACGTGAGCGTAGTGACGAGCGTCTGTTTCGTACTCAACGTGAGCTGTGTTGATTGTGATACCACGTTCTCTTTCTTCTGGAGCCTTATCGATCATATCGTAAGCCTCATACTGAGCCTGACCCTTAAGAGCAAGAGTCTTTGTGATAGCAGCTGTAAGAGTTGTCTTACCGTGGTCAACGTGTCCGATTGTACCAATGTTTACGTGTGGTTTGGTTCTTTCAAATTTAGCCTTAGCCATTGGAAATTTCCTCCTTATAATTGAATTTAATAAAATCTGTAAATATATTATAACAGATATATATAAATAATTCAAGTGTTTTCCCGAATTTTTATCGGGAAAACAAAGAATTTATTATTAGTTCTGCTTGTTTCTTGAAGACATAATCTTCTCAGCAACGTTCTTAGGTACTTCCTGGTAGCTGTCAGGTTCCATTGTATACTGACCACGACCCTGAGTATTTGAACGAAGATCGCTTGTGTAACCAAACATTTCAGAAAGTGGAACGAGAGCGTCAACCTGGATTGAACCGCTTCTTGTTTCCTGACCCTGAATCTGGCCACGACGTGAGCTGAGGTCACCGATTACAGTACCTGTATAATCATCAGGAACAATAACTGCAACCTTCATGATTGGTTCCATAAGAACAGGCTGTGCCTGCTTTAAAGCTTCCTTGAAAGCGATAGAACCGGCAATCTTAAATGCCATTTCTGAAGAGTCAACTTCGTGGTATGAACCATCATAAAGTTCAACCTTAACGTCAACAACTTCATAGCCTGCAAGAATACCTGCCTTAGTAGCGCCCTGAATACCTGCGTCAACAGCCGGGATATATTCCTTAGGAATAGAACCACCGACAACAGAGTTCTTGAATTCGTAGCCCTTACCTGATTCGTTAGGTGAAACACGGATCTTAACGTGACCGTACTGACCTGAACCACCGGACTGCTTCTTGTACTTGTAGTCGATATCTGCGTCGCCCTTGATTGTTTCCTTGTAAGCAACCTGTGGAGCACCAACGTTAGCTTCAACCTTGAACTCACGGAGAAGTCTGTCAACAATGATGTCGAGGTGAAGCTCACCCATACCGGCAATGATTGTCTGGCCAGTTTCTTCGTCTGTCCATGTCTTGAATGTTGGGTCTTCTTCAGCAAGCTTAGCAAGAGCGATACCCATCTTTTCCTGACCAGCCTTTGTCTTTGGCTCGATAGCGAGCTGGATAACTGGTTCTGGGAATTCCATTGATTCAAGAATTACAGGATGCTTTTCATCACAGAGAGTATCACCTGTTGTTGTATTCTTAAGACCAACAGCAGCAGCGATATCACCTGCGTATACAGTAGTAAGATCCTTACGCTGGTTAGCGTGCATCTGAACGATACGTCCGAATCTTTCTCTGTTATCCTTAGTTGCATTAAGAACAGTATCACCCTGGTTGATAACACCTGAGTAAACTCTGAAGAAGCAGAGCTTACCAACGAATGGGTCAGTAGTGATCTTGAATGCGAGAGCTGAAAATGGCTCTTCATCTGATGCAGGTCTTGCGATTTCTTCATCTGTATCAGGATTTACACCCTTGATAGCTGGAATATCCAGTGGTGATGGCATATAATCAATGATTGCATCGAGGAGCTTCTGTACGCCCTTATTCTTATATGATGTACCACAAACAACAGGTACCATCTTATTATCAATAGTTGCCTTACGGATGTTCTTCTTGATTTCGTCAATTGAGATTTCCTCGCCTGCGAAATACTTTTCCATAAGTTCATCGTCCTGTTCAGCAACACACTCAACGAGTGACTGACGATATTCTTCTGCCTTTTCAACCATGTCAGCAGGAATGTCTTCTACTCTGATATCCTTTCCGAGATCATCATAGTAAACATAAGCCTTCATTTCGAGAAGGTCGATAATGCCCTTGAAGTCTTCTTCAGCACCGATTGGAAGCTGAATCGGAACAGCATTACATTTAAGTCTGTCGCGCATCATTTCAACAACGCGATAGAAGTTAGCACCCATAATGTCCATCTTATTTACATAAGCCATTCTAGGTACCTTATAGTTATCAGCCTGACGCCATACAGTTTCAGACTGTGGTTCAACACCGCCCTTAGCACAAAGAACTGTTACAGAACCGTCGAGAACTCTGAGTGAACGCTCAACTTCTACTGTAAAGTCAACGTGTCCTGGAGTATCGATAATATTAAGTCTGTGACCTGCCCAGTATGCAGTAGTTGCAGCTGAAGTAATTGTAATACCTCTTTCCTGCTCCTGCTCCATCCAGTCCATTGTTGCAGAACCCTCGTGAGTTTCACCAATCTTATGGTTTACACCTGTATAAAAAAGGATACGCTCAGTTGTAGTTGTCTTACCTGCGTCAATGTGCGCCATTATGCCGATATTTCGTGTTTGTTCAAGTGAACAGTCTCTTGACATAATAATCCTCCTCTGATAAACAGAAATCTAAGACAATTACCAGCGATAGTGAGCAAACGCCTTGTTTGCTTCTGCCATCTTGTGAGTATCATCACGCTTCTTACAAGCACCGCCTGTACCGTTAAGAGCGTCGAGGATTTCACCTGCAAGTCTTTCCTTCATAGTCTTTTCGTTTCTTTCTCTGGAATACTTAGTAATCCATCTAAGACCGAGTGTCTGACGTCTCTCAGGTCTAACCTCCATTGGAACCTGATATGTTGCACCACCTAAACGGCGAGCCTTTACTTCAAGTACAGGCATAATGTTTTCCATTGCTTCCTCGAAAACTTCGAGAGCATCCTTGCCTGTCTTTTCAGCTACGATTTCGAATGCACCGTAAACTATTTTCTGAGCAACACCCTTTTTACCATCAAGCATTATATTGTTGATAAGTCTTGTTACGAGCTTTGAATTGTAAACAGGATCCTGCAATACATCACGCTTTGCGATATTACCTCTTCTTGGCATTTCGCTTCCCTCCTTCACATAGATTCATGAATTCATAGGTACTCGTTTTAACCGATTACTGTCATTTTGACCATCTTCACCGGTTATCACGTCAAGACCAATGCAGAGGATTTTATATATAAAATCTCCACATTTATCTTGTGGTAGTAGTTATCCTATTGATTGATTTGATTTCGGCAAATAATTACTTGCCAGCCTTTGGACGCTTAGCACCGTACTTTGAACGAGCCTGAAGTCTGTTAGCAACGCCCTGTGCGTCAAGTGCGCCTCTGATGATGTGGTAACGTACACCAGGGAGGTCCTTAACTCTTCCGCCTCTGATAAGAACAACGCTGTGTTCCTGAAGGTTATGACCGATACCTGGGATGTATGAAGTTACTTCATATCCGTTTGTAAGCTTAACTCTGGCAATTTTTCTCATAGCTGAGTTAGGCTTCTTAGGTGTAGCAGTTCTTACAGCTGTACAAACGCCTCTCTTCTGTGGTGAGCTTACATTTGTCTGCTTCTTCTTCTTAGCATTGTAGCCTTTCTGAAGTGCAGGAGCTGTTGACTTGTCCTCCAGAACCTTTCTTCCCTTACGAACCAACTGGTTAAATGTAGGCATATTTTTCCTCCTTTTCTCGATTAGTCATACTGAAACATTTATTCAGCATACTTTAATATTATATCTTATACTCTATATTTTGTCAAGACTTTTTTAAGAAAAAAGCCCACATATTGAGCCATATTTCATTTTTCAGCATTTTCACCACATAACGCAATATTTTCAACCTCACTTTTAAAGATTTTTTAAAAGTGCTGCAACAGATATTTTTGTTCATTTGGTAATTTTCAACAAATCAGCATCTTTTATTTCATAAAAAATCATAAAATTATGATTACAGTATAGACTATCTATAAAATAAATGCTATAATATAGGAAGCAATAGTATACCTTAATTAAAGTGTTTTATTAATAATCAAGACTGATATACTATTTTATATATGCATAAATATTTTCAGATTACAGGGAGGTTTAACTATGAAACTTAAATTTATCGGTGCTACACATGAAGTTACAGGAAGCTGTACCTATATTGAAGCCTGCGGCAAGAAATTCCTTGTCGATTTCGGTATGGAACAGGGCGAGGATGTTTATGAAAACGTACAGATTCCCGTTGCTCCGTCACAGATCGACTTTGTACTTTTAACTCATGCGCATATCGACCATTCAGGACTTTTGCCGCTTCTTTTTGCAGGAGGCTTCAGTGGTGAAATCCATGCTACAAGCGCGACAACAAATCTCTGTGAGGTAATGCTCAAGGATAGCGCACACATTCAGGAATTTGAAGCAGAATGGCGAAACAGAAAGGGAAAAAGAAGCGGCAAGGAAGAATATGTTCCGCTTTATACTATGGATGACGCTATCGGTGCTATCGGACTTTTCGTTCCGCACAGATACAACGAGCCGGAAGAAATCTACGAAAATATAGTTGTAAATTTCATCGATGCAGGACATCTTCTCGGCTCTTCAAGTATAGAAATCACTCTTACAGAAGGCTCTGAAACAAGAAAAATCGTATTTTCAGGTGATATCGGAAATAAAGATCAGCCGCTTATCAGATGCCCTCAGTATATCGAATCCGCTGACTATGTTGTAATGGAATCAACTTATGGTACCCGTATCCACGAAAAGCCAACAGATTACGTTACTTCACTTACTTCAATAATCAAGAGAACCTTTGACAGAGGCGGAAGCGTTATTATCCCGTCATTTGCTGTCGGCAGAACACAAGAAATGCTTTACTTCATCCGTAAAATCAAGGCGAATAACCTCATTGAAGGTCACGAGGACTTCCCTGTTTACGTTGACAGCCCTCTTGCTATCGAAGCTACAAATATTTTCATCAACAACCGTGAAAGCTGTTATGATGAAGAAGCGTTAAAATTTGTTCGTCAGGGAATTAACCCTATCGGCTTTACAGGACTTATTACCGCTGTTTCAAGTGATGATTCAAAGAACATCAACAACGATACACGTCCGAAAATCATAATTTCCGCAAGTGGTATGTGTGAGGCTGGCCGTATCAAGCACCACCTCAAGCACAATCTCTGGCGTCCAGAAAACACTATCCTCTTTGTAGGTTATCAGGCTGTGAATACTCTCGGAAGAAGTTTGCTTGAAGGCGCAAGAAAAGTTAAGCTTTTCGGTGAAAGTGTTCACGTTGCCGCTGAAATCAAACAGCTTCCTGGCATAAGCGGTCACGCTGACCACAATGGACTTATGGAATGGATTAAAGCTATTGATAATCCTAAAAAGGTATTCATCAATCACGGTGACCATGAAGCAACAGAGGCACTTGCGCAGAAGCTTCGTGACGAGCTTAATCTCGACACATATTGTCCGTATAGCGGTTCTGAATTTGATATGATAACAGGAGAAGTTACTTATGACGCTGAACCTGTAATCATTCCGAGAGAAAAGAGAAATCCGAATGCGAATGCTGCTTACAACGAGCTGCTTAACGCTTCCGATAAGCTCTATCGACTTATCAAAGATAATTCAGGCAGAGCAAATGCAGATATGCGTAAACTCACAGAGGCAATTTACAAGCTTTGCGATGAATGGGGACTTTAATCCTCAACAAATATATGCCGCACAGAAATGTGCGGCATTTTTCAATTATCCGTTGACAAAAAGGCTGAAATATGTTATCATTTATTCAGTTAAAAGTGTTGAAGAGAATAAAGTAGCATTATCTGTCTGCTTTCAGAGATTTTCCGTTTGGTGCGAGGAAAAACAGCAGTTATTGTGAATTACATCTCAGAGCTTATTTTCTGAAATTTACAGTAGGAAAATACGGGTATGCCCGTTACAGCTTTCAAGGTCGGCATTTTACCGATAAACCGAGGTGGTACCACGAGTAATTTCGTCCTCGTACAGTTTTTGCTGTACGGGGATTTTTGTTTTAATGGAGGTTTTATGGATATTTTGAAATTCCCCTCTGACGAAAGCGTCAATAAAGCAATATCAGCAGATGAACCATTGATTGCCGCTATTGCATTCGACGGCAAAACAGCAATAATGAGTCAGATTGATGATGCTCTGGAACATCACATTCTGCTTATGAAAGCAGGTTTAAAGGAAACTGATATCGACAGATATTTCCGTATAATCGTTGACAAAAGCGGTGCTGACTGGACTTTTATATGTCCTCCCGATTATAAGAACATTCCATATAAGGATAAGAGAATTGAAGCATTCTATAAAGACGGATTTTCTGTTATTTCAGATTTTCTTCATTCTATCGGCTACCTTGTGGGAATAAATATCCCAAAAAGATATCGCAGACATTTTGACGCAATATGCGATGAAAAAAGTATGCTATGAAAACAGTACCTGCAAAAACTATTCTGCAAAAGAATAAAACCTCTGACTGGTTCGGCAACGATTATAATATGAATTTATATCGTGGCTGCTGTCATGGATGTATTTACTGTGACAGTCGTTCCGAGTGTTATCACGTTGAGGATTTTGATACAGTCCACGCAAAAGAAAATGCTCTTGAAATACTACGTAACGAGTTGCAGAGAAAGATTCGTTCAGGGATTATCGGCACGGGAGCTATGAGCGACCCTTACAATCCCTTTGAAAAGACGGAACAACTTACACGTCACTCTCTGGAGCTGATTTCTGCTTACGGTTTTGGTTTGACAGTAATCACCAAAAGCGACCTTATAACACGGGATATTGATGTGTATAAGGAAATTGCGGAAAATTCCCCTGTGCTTTGCAAAATGACGATTACAACTGCTGACGATAATTTATGCCATATAATTGAGCCGAATGTTTCCGTTGCATCAGAGCGATTTGAGGCATTGGCGAAAATGGCTGACAATGGGCTTTTCACGGGAATTACCCTTATGCCCGTACTCCCCTTTATCGAGGACAGCGTTGAAAATATCAGAAATATTGTCCGTACTGCACATCAATGTGGTGTGCGTTGTATATATCCGTTTTTCGGAGTAACTTTGCGAACAAATCAGCGTGAGCACTTCTTCAATGAACTGGACAAGCGGTTCCCTGACAGCAACCTCCGACAGCAATATATCAGCCACTACGGCAACAGATACGAATGTGTAAGTCCAAATGCAAAAAAACTATGGAAAGTATTTACCGAGGACTGCAACAGATATGGTATACTCTACAATATGAAAGATATTATTTCTGCCTATAAAATGGGATATGGAAATAATCAGCTTTCGTTTTTCTGAACAAATACAGCCTTAACACATCTGCGGCAAACTTTATGTGTTGCGGAATCAAATATAAATATATAAATAATGTAAAGGAGAATAAAAATTATGACAACTTTTGAAGAACTCAGAAGAAGAGGTCTGCTTGCACAGCTGACCGACGAAAAAGAAATCGAGGAGCTTGTAAACGCAGGTAAAGCTACATTCTACATCGGCTTTGACCCGACAGCAGACTCTCTCCACGTTGGACACTTCATGGCACTCTGCCTTATGAAGCGTTTACAGATGGCAGGCAATAAGCCTATCGTACTTATCGGCGGTGGTACTGCTATGATTGGCGACCCGTCAGGCAAAACTGATATGCGTAAGATGATGACACCTGAAACAATTCAGCACAATGTTGACTGCTTCAAGAAGCAGATGAGCCGCTTTATCGATTTTTCAGAAGATAAGGCTATCGTTGTAAACAATGCAGACTGGCTTATGAATCTCAACTATGTTGAGCTTCTCCGTGATGTCGGTGCTTGCTTCAGCGTAAACAGAATGCTCTCTCACGAATGCTACAAGCAGAGAATGGAAAGAGGACTTACATTCCTTGAATTCAACTATATGATTATGCAGAGCTACGACTTCATGGAACTTTTCCAGAAATACGGCTGTAATATGCAGTTCGGCGGCGATGACCAGTGGGCTAATATGCTCGGCGGTACAGAACTTATCCGTCGTAAGCTCGGCAAAGACGCTTACGCAATGACAATTACTCTTCTTCTCAATTCAGAAGGCAAGAAAATGGGTAAGACTGAAAAGGGTGCTGTATGGCTTGACCCTGAAAAGACAACTCCTTACGAATTCTTCCAGTACTGGAGAAATGTTGCTGATGCTGACGTTATCAAGTGCCTTAAAATGCTCACATTCGTTCCTGTTGAAGAAATCGAAGAAATGGAAAAAACAATGGAAGGTGCTCAGTTCAATACAGCCAAGGAGCTTCTTGCTTATGAACTTACAAAGCTTGTTCATGGCGAAGAAGAGGCTGACAAAGCTCGTGAAGCTGCTAAGGCAATCTTTGCAAACGGCGGTTCAAGCGAAAATATGCCTACAACTGAAATCACAGCCGATGAATTAACAGACGGCGGAATGGGTATACTTTCATTACTCGTTAAAACAAAGCTTGCTCCTTCAACTTCTGAAGCAAGAAGAAATGTACAGCAGGGCGGCGTTTCTGTAAACGATGAAAAAATCACTGACCCTAAGGCAATTATTCCAATCACAGATGAAGTTATCATCAAGAAAGGCAAAAAGAGCTTCCACAAAGTAATTCTGAAATAATAATTTACCGTCGGAGGTAATTATGTACGAAAATAAAATTGAAGAACAACCTGTCAGAGCCATTCTTGCCTCAGTCGATACAGGTGAATTTGACGCTGATGCTTCAATAGCAGAGCTTGCAGAGCTTGCCGAAACAGCCAATGCCGAGGTTGTCGGGGTATGTATGCAAAGAAAAAACACATACGACCCTGCGACCTGCATGGGTGCAGGCAGACTTGAAGAATTACAGGGGCAGATTGAAGCTCTTGAAGCTGAGCTTGTAATCTTCGACCATGAGCTTACAGGTGTTCAGGTCAGAAATATCGAGGATATCGTAAACGTCAGAGTAATCGACAGAACTACGCTTATTCTTGATATCTTTGCGCAGAGAGCAAGAACTAAAGAGGGTAAGCTTCAGGTTGAACTTGCACAGCAGAAATACAGACTGCCGCGTCTTACGGGACTCGGCACATCGCTCTCACGTCTGGGCGGCGGTATCGGTACAAGAGGTCCGGGTGAAACAAAGCTTGAAACAGACAAACGTCATATACGAAAGAGAATTTCATATCTTGAAGCTGAACTTGAAGAACTGAAAAAACACCGTACATTCTCACGTTCAAGACGTAAAAAAGACGGTGTTCTGTGCGCGGCTATCGTAGGATATACAAACGTCGGAAAGTCAACTCTGCTGAACGCTCTTACAGATGCAGGTGTTTTAGCTGAAAACAAGCTTTTTGCAACACTCGACATCACTTCACGTTCTCTTGAGCTTCCCGATGGAAGAAGCGTAATGCTTATCGATACAGTCGGACTTATCAGACGTCTGCCGCATAATCTCGTTGAAGCCTTCAAATCAACTCTTGAAGAAGCCGCAGCGGCTGATATTATTCTCAATGTACAGGATTTATCCTCAAAGGAAAGAGAACAACAAGCTGAGGTTACACGTCAGCTGCTTTCAGAGCTTGGATGTGACGGCATACCTCAGATAAATGTTATGAATAAATGTGATGCCGCACTTAATCTCGATACTGTTTTTGAAGATGATAAAACAGTAATAATAAGTGCAAGACATCACGACGGATTCAAGCGTCTGCTTGAATGTATCGCAAAAAATCTACCTGAAACAGCAAGAAGAATGAAGCTTCTTATCCCTTATGATAAAACCGCATTAATCGGAAAAATCCGAATTGACGGAAAAATCTTTTCAGAGGAATATGAAGCAGAGGGTACACTGATTGACGCTCTCGTTGATATAAAGCTTGTAAGTCAGGCAGAACAATACAAAGTTGATTAACCTCTTTTGCACATCTGCATGAGCTTTTTGAGCTTTGGCAGACATACTTCAAGTATTGCGCAATATTTATCCACAACAACAATTATATAACTTTCTTTATATTTAGGACGCTGTTTTGTTGCAGGCCACATATGATTTTCAATTATATCACGCTCACGGTCGTTTATTTCCGTAAGCTTAAGTGCATTATCAAGTGCAACAAGCGAATGAAAACGGCTGTGCGATAAAACCTTATGTGATTTATTATATTCCTTGCGGTTATAATAGAAAAGGTCGTGAAGAAGCCCCGCTCTTGCCGCCGAAACAGCGTCAAAACCAAGCTTACGGCAGATAACATAATTATGGTATGATACATTTATGCAATGCTGATACCTTGTTGTTACTCTGTGGTGAGTAATATCTTTAAGCTTTATAAATTCGTCGCTTTCTATTATATCACGGATATGCTCGTAATACGAGTTTTCCGAAAGTTCTTTTTTCGAACAAATAGCTTTTATCATTTATATGACTCCTATCGCAATCATTTTATAACATTATACACCATTTTTCAACAGATTTCAATGATTTTTTGTTGGTATTTTCTACCAAATAATTTAAGACAAATTTTTCTTGATTTTTTTAAAAAAATGTGATATAATTAATAAAGGTTTTTGTGACCTTTTAAAATATTTTAACCACCGCCGTTTCAGCGCTTATCTTAAACATAACGGCAGAACGGAGTTTTACTATGATTTGTGATTTACATTGTCATACAAAGCTGTCTGACGGTTCGCTCGGTATTGAGGACGTAATCTCTCAGGCAAAAAGAATGAATATTGATTTTCTATCTATTACAGACCACGACACAATGTCTTCATTTTCAAGAGCAGATATTCTCGGCGAACGTCATGGTGTAAAAATTCTTCACGGCGTTGAACTTTCGGCATGGGATAAAAAACGCAATTCAAAAGTACATATCCTTTGTTATGCACCGAAAAAACCTGACCGTCTTGAAGTTCTGTGTCTTAAATCATGCGAAATCAGAAAAGCTTGTTCTAAAGAAATGATTGAAAAGGTTATGGAAAAATATCCTATTACTCTTGAAAGTATACTTAAACATACAACAAGCAGTAAAAGTATATTCAAGCAGCATATTATGAGAGCTCTTATCGATTACGGCTACGCTCTTGAATTCTATGGTGAACTTGACAAAGAGCTTTTTAATCCTCAGACAGGTTCATGCTATGTTGAACGTGAATATCCTGATGTAAATGCTGTACTCGACCTTATTCACTCTGCAAGAGGTGTGGCTGTTATGGCTCACCCTGCACAGTATGACAATATGGAACTGCTTGAAGAGCTTGCAAAAGCAGGTAAAATCGACGGCGTTGAAGTAAATCACTATTCGGCCAATGAAAATTACCGCAGTGAGCTTCGCTCTATTGCTGAAAAATATGAGCTTATCCAGACAGGCGGTTCGGATTTCCACGGTCTTTATAATGCAGTTCCGACACATCTCGGAAGCGAATCGACTACTAAGGAAAATCTTGACAGAATTATAAAGCTTTCAAATAAATCGACAGATTAATTTATATGTCCGCTAAAATCAGCCTGCCGCAGATGATTTTTCGGTTTTGCTATCCCCTTGCGGCAGAATGGAGAAAAAAATGGATATTATGGAATCAGCCCTCAACAAACATAAGGAATGGCAGGGCAAAATAGAAATCGTTTCAAGAACTCCCGTAAACAACCGTGACCAGCTTTCACACGCTTATACTCCGGGTGTCGCAAAACCTTGTCTTGAAATCGAAAAAAATCCTGATTTATCCTACGAGCTTACTCGCAGACATAATCTCGTTGCAGTTATTACAGATGGTACAGCAGTTCTCGGACTCGGTGATATCGGTCCGCTTGCCGCTATGCCTGTTATGGAAGGAAAATGTGCTCTCTTCAAGGAATTTGCAGATGTTGACGCTTTTCCGCTTTGTATAGATTCTAAGGATACAGACGAAATTGTAAATACAATCGCTATGATTTCAAAAAGCTTCGGCGGAATCAATCTTGAAGATATTTCAGCTCCACGCTGTTTTGAAATTGAAGCAAAGCTTAAAAAGCTTGTAGATATTCCTGTTTTCCATGATGACCAGCATGGTACAGCTATCGTTGCAAGTGCGGCTATGCTTAACGCCGCTAAGGTTGCAGGCAAGAAGATATCTGATATGACTCTTGTAATTAACGGTGCAGGTGCGGCAGGAATTGCCATTGCCAAGCATTTTATTTCTCTCGGTATGGGAAATATTATAATGGTTGACGTAAAGGGAATTATCTGCGACGGAGATGATTTTGAAAATCCTGCACATTACGAAATGGCAAAGATTACAAACAAAAACAAGCTTAAAGGCTCACTTGCAGACGCAATGAAGAATGCAGACGCATTTATCGGTGTATCAAGACCAAATCTTGTTACAAAAGATATGATTAAGTCTATGGCTGATAAGCCTATCGTTTTTGCTATGGCAAATCCTACTCCTGAAATTATGCCGGAGGACGCTAAGGAAGCCGGAGCATTTATCGTAGGAACAGGCAGAAGTGACTATCCTAACCAGATTAACAATGTTGTTGCATTCCCTGGCGTTTTCAAGGGTGCACTCGCTGTAAGAGCGTCAGATATAAATGAAGAAATGAAGCTTGCAGCTGCTTATGCAATTGCAGACAGCGTTCCATCTGAAAAGCTCAATGCAGATAATATTCTTCCTGACCCATTTGACAGAGAAGTGCCAAAGGCTGTTGCAAAGGCTGTTGCCGAAGCAGCAATTAAATCAAACGTAGCAAAAATCAAATAGGAGGCAAATAATATGAAATATGAATATACTCCAGTAAACGTATGCTCACGCAAAATTTTTATTGACATCAATGACGACGGAACAATTGAGAATATTGAATTTATAGGCGGTTGTAACGGTAATCTTAAAGGTATCGGTCAGCTTGTTAAGGGTATGAAAGCTGAGGACGTTATTGAACGTCTTGAAGGTATTACCTGCGGCATGAAGAATACTTCATGTCCTGCACAGCTTGCTGAAGCATTAAAGGAAATCTTATGATATCTCCTATGAATAATTTTGAAGTAAGAGCTGTTATAGCTCTTGCTTCAATTATTTTTTTGCTTATATTTGCGGCACCTATGCTTCATAGAATAATAAATCTCGGTAATATATGCGGATTCGGAGTATCTCTGATTATACTTTTATATTGTATATTTTATAACAGAATAAGCTTATTTGTCAGACATATATCCGAAAACAAAACAGGAAAAGCGATTGTTATTGCTGTTAATGTCGTGATTATCATTACTTTGATAACAGCATTTTTAATAACATTTTTCATCGTAAAAGCTGCAAATGACAAACCTGAATCAAAGAACACAACGCTGATTATTCTTGGATGTAAAGTAAAAGATGGTCAGCCGTCGCAGATGCTTAAACGCAGACTTGATACCGCTTATGATTATCTGATTGAAAATCCCGATGTTAAGGTTATAGTTTCGGGTGGAAAAGGAACCGATGAGATTATCAGCGAGGCACAATGCATGCATGATTATCTGACAAAAAAGGGCATTTCCGAAAACAGAATAATTATAGAGTCTGCTTCAACATCAACAAGAGAAAATCTTGAATTTTCAAAGAAACTAATCGCAGAATATGAACTTCCACAGAATATTACAATTGTAACAGATGGTTATCATCAGCTTAGAGCAGAAATGATTGCAAAAAACTATGGTTATAAATCAATTTCAAATCTTTCTGCCCCGACAGCGTTATGGCTTCTGCCAACATATTATGTAAGAGAATTATTCGGCGTGACTCATCAATTCATCACTGGAGGCTGATATAAATGTCATGGATAGTAAAATTAACTGAACTGAACAAATACGTTTACTCAAAAAAAGTTATGGTAGAGAATCCTGTATTTGCAAGGAAATTTACAGATAAAAAAACTGCAAAAATTTATATCAAAGCTCCGGAATTTGCAAACGCACAGACAGAAATTATTGAATTCAATACAGATATAATGAAGGAAAAGCTTATCGAAGTTCCTTCTGCTCTGAAATAATCAAAGCGGCTATTTTAAAATAGCCGCTTTTCTTTTAATGATTCATGAAGTAATCCTGAATAGAGATATATACAAATTTTTTGGGATCAAATCTGTCATCAACACCGATATAATCCTTATAATACTCAAAGTATCTTTTTTTGGCTTCAATCATATTATCAGAAACTGTGATAGTTTCCGTTTTTTTATAAGTTGGAAACATATAAATAACATCTGAACTATATTCGGAATATGGTATTTCAATGATTTCAATTACATTGGAATTGCTATCTATTTGCTGATGTATATATTTAACGCGAATAATCTCACATATTTTATTAGAAACATTAATATATGAAATTGAAAAAAACATACAAGCACATATAATAGATAACAGTCTTTTAAAATGAAATAAATCAATTGCTTTTAACTCAATAAGGACATATACGACTATCTCCCCTGTAGTTAGAATCCAGAAACAATATTCTGCAAAAAAACAGCGCTCTGTAACCGGATTAACAATAATAAATGGTGCAGTTAATATAAGTATACTTATTATATATAGAGATATACGAATAAATCTATATCTATCAAATATATTATAAGATAAAAAAATAATCGAAAGAATATATAAAAAGACAAACGCAGTTTCTAATGCATTCACTCTATATGCATATGTTAAAGATTGAAAGTCAGTAAAAAGTGAAGAAAAGAGTGAATAAATTGCATATAAAACCACTAAAATCATAGAGATATTTGAATAGCGTTTTTTTTCCTTAGAAAAGGAAGATTTATCAAGTTTAAAAAATATTATATACAGACTAAACGCAATTAATAAATGAATAAACCAGAATTTTTTGGCAAATAAAGGTATTATTTCAGTATATAATTTCATTGACAAATCTGAAAAGGAGAATTCAAAATATCGCAATCCGGCACGATTCGGATCATCAGCTAAAACACCGGAATAAGTAGAATTAGAAAACATTAATATAAGAGCTATAATAACAGAAATAATATAAGTAATATTTGGTAAGAACACCTTTTTATGTATTTTATATGAGTATAATATAATAAATATTCCGAAAATAAAATTATATATACTTACATGCTCAACACAAAAAGAACCTAAAAAACCTAGAAAAAAAGTATAAATAGCAAACCATTTGGAATACTTGGGTTCTCGACCATTTAAGATAGGATATACAAACCATAAATACATAAATAAAAATACCATAGATATTACATAATTAGTAAATCCAGACATCCAATTAAAAACACTTTCATAAAATGTAATAGGTAAAAAAAGAAATGATAAAAAAGAAAAGGAATATCCAAAAAATAATTTCGGATTATCACCATTAACTATTTTGGCAATAAGGATAAGAAAAGCTGATAGAAAAATAGTATATATTATAATGCGACATAAAGAATCAGATGTAATTAAATGCGTAAAAATATTAGTAAAATATCGTGCGTTTTCACTCTTAGAAGTAAAAATATTATTATAGCTCGACTTTTGTCGCCAGAATAAATCATCACCATGAGTTATCAAACATAGGCTTTGAATAAAAGAAAACAATACAATAACAAGTGTCCATTTGTTAAATAGTGGATATTTCTTTAGTTTTTCCATAACCATATCACCTCAAAAATATAATAAAAAAGCTCCTTTAGAAACCTAAAGGAGC
>JAFWWU010000161.1 GCA_017523285.1 Ruminococcus sp. | reverse complement strand
TGATGGGCTTTCTGTGCGAGCTGTTTATTGAATGGTTGCTTTGTAAGGCGGTTTTCAAGAAAAATGATTCTACATTCGAATATGGTATTCTGGAATGTGTTATAGCCAAAAAATACGAGGATGAGCATATCGATGAAAAGTATATCCGTGCAATGATTCCCGAGAGAAAGCAGTTTGTAAATCTGAAAGTTACGACTTTTGATTATAAGCGTCTGTCGCTGAATAAGCGTGTTAAATTTATTGTAAATAAATCTACTGATGAGGTTATACGGATTATCCGAGAATAAAATATGAATAAATAACAGGCGTATGCATTTTCTTCGCATACGCCTGTTCTGCGTTTTCAGTGTTTGTGTTTAAAACGAGTTTTCACTGTTTTCACACTTATTCAGATATGTATTATTCCTTCATTACAGGCATACCGTCATATCCTACGGTAAAGAAATCATCTCCCACAGGCTCAATATCAGCCTTGCCGAAAATATCAAAATGCATATTATCAGGGTCTGTCAGCACTGACACTGTCTGGTCGCTGTAATGTGGTGCAATAGTTTGTGTTCCAACCTTATTTATACCTGTATCGGTAATATGGAAAGTATAAAGTTCAGTCTGTGCTTCAAGTTCCATTAAAACATAAAGATAGTTTTTGCCATCTGCCGTTTTTACATAATATGCCTCACAGTCGTTTGCCATAAGCTTTTCTGTATAATCAGTTTCAGAAGTTGAAATACGCAGACTCAGAGTTCTGTCAACACCAAATTCGCCTTCATAGCTGTCTGCTATGGTAAGTTCATCACTGCTTCCGTCTCCGTCAAGGTCAGTATAAAAACTTGATTTCATCGGCAGTCCGACAATATATGCGTCAGGAGTATTCTTGTATTTTTCCTTGAAAAGCTCAGGATACTTTTCAAATTCTATTGTAACGCTTATATCTCCTACGCCTGAACCTGCAATATCGCCATCATCAAAATAAATTGTAACGCCGTTATATTCAAGAGTCCAATGAGAGCCATCCTCACCATAGTCCTTGAAATAATTTTCAATAGCCTTATCACTGTAAAAGGTATCTGCACCAAAGGATTTGTAAAGTTCAGCTTCAACTGCTTCTGAAAGTTTATTGATATCTGTTACTACATCAGGAAGATAAATTGTTTCGCCTGTTTCAGTGTTGAAATTTTCACCCCAGAAGCTTCTGAGTTCAGAGTCAAATCCATAATAGTCATAGGAATCATGAAGAATGCTGACTGCAACGCTGTCTGCACGGCGTACATGTACATTAAGATCGAATATATATGTTTCAAAGTTTTCTTCTCCTGAAGAAAGCTCCTCTTCTGCGGATTCTGCATACATATTATTCTGTTCAAGAAGATTTACTTCATAAAAATCGCTGATGTTGTTTATTGATGATGCAAGGTCTGGGTATTCTTTTGCAGCATTTTTTCCGAGAGAAGCTGTTGAACAACTCATTTCTGTCAGAGTTGCAGCATATTGAATGGATGATGCGGATTCGTGTATTGTTTGCTTATCCATATCAAGCAGCTTGACTTCTTTTTGTGGATTTGAAGGCTCAGCTTTACTTTCTTCAGTTGTATTCTGGCTTGTTGCTTCTGTTGCAGCTTCAGAAGCTGATGTTTCTTTGTTTTCTGATTCAGAAGATGAATGTGAAGTTTTTGATGAAGAATCCTTTTCTTTTTTCTCAGAATCGTTATTACAACCTGTCATAGCAGCAAGCAGACATATTGTTAGAATTATACTTTGAAATTTTTTCATATTATGTTCCTTTCTATACATAAGAGCGAAAGAACAATAACTCCTTCGCTCTGTATAAATATAGTATTTTTACTGACGTGTATAAGTTAAACCGTCAACATATTCATTTCTGACTGTCATTTTATTGCCGTTGATTTCAAACTGGAATCCACCTTCACTATTATCATCAAAGTAGATATTAACATAATCGCTTCTTAAGAAATCAAATGTAAATTTGCACTCATAAGTTCCATCGTCAGATAAACAGCTGTAATTGCCTGTGCCGTCAGCGTTGAATGTAAATGTTTCATCAATTCCTGTTTCGCTTTCTTTCCATGTACCAATGATTTCTGATTTTGGATCAGGCTCATCTGTTCCCGCTGATTCCTCTGTTTCAGCTCCTGTTGGTGTTTCTGTTCCATTAGTTGACTTTGTAAAACTCTGCTCATCGCCGAATTGTTTATCCACAAGAACAAGCTTGCTTCCGTCTACAGTTGCTTTATATTCTTCGGTATCGTCCTCATCGTAAATAAGCGTCAGTGTATCTCCGCTTACATTGTATGTGAAATCATATTCAGGACCGCTTATGTAAGTTCCTGTGCCGTCGGCATTAAAGATATATGTATCCTCCCAGTCGCTTGTGAGATCAATCCATTCGCCGACAAGTGCAGTTTTATCAACATTGACAACGGCTTCTGTTTTTTCTTCTTCCACAGCATAAGGATTAGCAACACCTGAATCGACACCGAAAATCTCGCCTATAATCCATGCACACTGATCCTTTGTCAGATCATCCAAGCCAAGTGAAGTTATATCAAACCCGAAAAGTGATTTTGTTGTCAGATCCTGAACTTTGCCCGTACCCTCTTCTGTTTTCCAGTAATCGAGGTCGTATTCAACGCCCGCAAAAACTTCTTTTGTTTCACCGTAATCCTTGAATGTGTATGATGTTTCAATCATAATTACATCATAGCCGTTCCATTTGAAGCCAAGAGGTGTGACCTTCTGTGAACAGCCGCTGTTTTCTGCTGCAGTTTCAGCGTCAACTTCACCATCAAAATAAAGCTGTGCAATAATAGGATAATTAAGCGGATCGTTATTATATGCGTCACGATGCCAGTGTGTAGCACTTACGGCTTTGTATTCATTGACCTCATCTATTATCATTGCTGTTATAACACTGCCGTCTTCTTCATAATCCTCCAGTGTAGTTTCGTCAAATTCAGCTCCCTCAGGGCAAAAGATTTCTGTCGTATATTTTTCTTCATCTTCACTGCTGCCCCAGCCATAGTAGACCTTAACAGATTCTTGTTCTTTTTTTGTATCGGATGAAGTGCTGCTTTCATCTTTTTTTGAAGATTCTTCCTTTGAAGATGAAGTAGCAGATGACTCTGCCTTTGATTTGCTTTTATCTTTTTTCTTATCTTTTCCGCAAGCTGTTACTGATACAGTCAATAATGCCGCAAGAATTACAGCACATACCTTTTTAGTGTTCATTATAATTTCTCCTCTTGTTTATTTTCTGAATAATTTACCGAAGAAGCCTTGTTTTACTTTGCCGTCTTCAATATCATTTGCTGTATTTATACCTTGTTTTACAGCTTCCTCAACATTTCCGCCTGTTGCAGCTGCTTTAAGTACGGCTGCGGCTGTATCGCCAAGGTTTCTGATCTGCATTTTGTTTTTTCTTTCCTGATCGAAAATACCGTTATTTATCCATGATAATCTGTCTTTATTGATTTTTTCAGCAAGACCATAAAAAGTATCTTTATCAGATTCATCATTTATGCTTCCTTCTAATTTTATTTCACGGATGCATATATCGTTATATGGAATAATTACTGTACAGGATGTAAGCTTTCCTTCCATATCCTTTTCTTCTTTTACTGTTACATATTCAGCGTCTGTGTCCAATACTTCATTTTTTCTGATATCTTCAAGATTCTTGTTTTCTGAAGAAAACTGATAAGGTATCATCATATCAAAATAAAATACGGGAGTGTGTTCATAGCCGCTGTGTTTTTCGGAAATAATCTGAAATGCGCCAAGTCTTGTGTTGCAGCGATACTGTACTCTGTGACTTCCCAAATCCCATGTCTTGAAGCTTCTTTCAGCACTCTGAAAACGATTTTCTGCGTCGTCAAAGCTTGCTTCAAAATCAGCCGCTTCCTGTGCAAGATTATCCATCATAATCTGTGCATTATCCTTTGAGGTATAATCCATTCTTGCGAAAGGATTTGTCTTTTTCTTGCATTCGTTGCAGATATATTCCTTTGTCTGAAGCTTTGAACGCTTTAGCATACCAACCTCTGTATCGCAGAAAACGCATGCTTCTTTACTGAATAAACCCATAATAATCCTCCTTTAAGCCCACGGATCGTCAGCAACGGGAACACGGATGTCCGCAAGGCATTGAATATCGTTCAAGAACCACTGTCCCGTAGACGGCTTCTTTCTCAGCTTAATCGGACGTGGATTGTCTGCCCCACCGCTTGTAACATAAAGCGTTGCCCAGTTTTCTTCATCAAAGGAATAAGGGTTCTCGCTTACATTTATTACAAATGGAGTGTTCGGCTTATATCCGTTTTCGGGAGTTGCACCCTCGAAAAATGAGAATGTCTTGTAGAATTTGCCGCTCAGACGTTCATTGATAAAGCCTTTTTCGTATGTACTTACTTCAGCAGGTCCTTTCAGAAAATTCAGCATTTCAATACAGCCGTCAGGATTTTTTTCATAAGCACAAAGCACAGCAATTGTAAGAGCTGTTGTCTTGAATGCCGAATCAAGTGAAGCTTCAGGCATTGCCTGTAACTCTGCAAGGCTGCTTGGGAGAGCTGTGAAAGTAAAGCTTTCTGTATGATTTTTTCCCTTGCCGATTGAAGAAGCGGCGTTGCTTACAGCTTTTGACGCTTCATTTTTCAATGCATTTCCTGCTGATTTTAGAATAGAATCAAATAATCCCATTTGTTAGTCCTCCTTGATAAATCTGAAATTCATAAAGTTGAAAAATCCGTTTTCATCAATAGGATTTATCCAGCTGTCAGATTCTTCTCCGCAGATTTCACCAGCAATACCTGTATCAAGCCAGAATTTTCCGTCACGAAGTTCCCAGTTCATAGGTTCATCTGCCATTGCTCCGTCAACAAGCTTAATAACGCCTGCCGCAACAGCCTTGTCAATTTCATCCTGTGAAACATCCTCAGGCAATGGCATAAGCATATAAAGCGTTCCATCGTCACAGATTTTAATGAAAGTGCCGATTGTTTTTTTGCGTTCCTTCATCTCGTTGGCTACTTCTTCATCATCAGTTTCATCAATGTATGGCATTGGAGAACTGAGGTATTCTTCTGCGTTAAGATAAACAGGCATATCGTTTTCATCAAACGTCATAACAGAATGAAATATCCATTTTCCTATGTAGCTCATTTTTATACTCCTTTATTTTTGATTTCTTGACTAAATATTAATAATGTGTTAAAATAGTAATAGTACGATTTTACAATTTTTGGTCGGGTGATTTCCTGTGACTGTTGGCGCACCCACAGGAATATTCAACACCCTTTTATAATTGCAGGATATATACTCTCTTTACCCTTGCATTAACAATCATAGCTTAAAATATGTTTTTTGACACTACCCAAATTGACAAAAAAGGGTAGGAAATATAAAAAAATCCGCATAAATGGGTAGTAAAACGGGTAGGAAATCGGGTAGGATATCCGAACGGAAAGGGAATATATAATGAAAAAGATTCTTTCTATAATTTTAATTTTCGCAATAACAGCAGTCTGCTTTTCAGGCTGTCAGGATAAAGCAAAGCCTGATGCTGACAACCCTGTCACGCTTACAATGTGGCACGTTTACGGCAGTCAGACAAAATCTCCCCTCAATGACGCAATTGATAAGTTCAATGATACTGTCGGCAGAGAAAACGGTGTTACAGTAAATGTTGTATCAGTAACAAGTTCATCGGCAATTGATAAGGCTCTTTCTGCTTCGGCAAATGGTGAACCCGGTGCAGAGGATTTGCCCGACCTGTTTACCGCATATCCGAGAGTAGCAGAAATTGTGGGAGATGACAAGCTTCTTTGCTGGAATAATTACTTTTCAGAGGAAGAACTTTCTGATTTCAGAGATGAATTTGTTTCCGAAGGTTACTTCGGAGATAAGCTTTTTATGCTTCCTGTTGCCAAATCCTCGGAGGCTTTGTTCCTGAATAAGACACTTTTTGACAGATTCAGTGCCGAAACAGGCGTATCAACCGATACGCTTAAAACCTTTGACGGCTTTTTTAAAACGGCTAATCTCTATTACGACTGGTCAGACGGTCAGAATTTTACACAGATAAACGATTTTTATAACTACGCCTATATCGGAATGAAAGCCTGTGACAGCGAATTTGTCAAGGAAGGTATGCTTAACCTTAACGACAAAGCATTTGAACAAGTATGGCTTCCTTTAAGCAAATCTGCAATCTATGGCGGAATATGTCTTGATGACGGATATGCCGCTTCACGCTGGAAAACCGTTGAAATTATCTCAAACATAGGCTCAACCGCTGATATTCTTTATCAGCCTGAAATGGTGTTTTATCCCGATAACACAACCGAAAATATTACTTCGGTTCATTGCCATACCCTGTATTTACATCGGATAAATCTTCTGCTGTCCACAGAGGTGGCGGACTTTTTGCTGTAAAAAGCAAGGATGAACGCAAGAATTACGGTGCATATATTTTTGCAAAATGGCTTACCGAAAAAGAAAATAACCTGTGCTTTGTTACAAGCACAGGCTATCTCCCTGTTACAGATGAAGCTTTTTCGGCACTTTTTGCTGACACAAGCGTTGCAGATAATGAAAACTATCGAAATCTTTATGATATGATGAATGGTATGATGGATAGCTACGAGCTTTATTCTCTGCCTGTTTATGATAACGCCTCGGATATTCAGAGCCGTTTTGAGCAGAATGTAAAGCTCGTGCTGAAATCTGCCCATAACCAGTATATTGAACGTACAGCAAAAGGTGAGGACAAAGAAGCTGTACTGAACGAGCTTGCCGCTTCTTCTCTTGAAGAGCTGAAAAAGCTTTCAGACAAGGATATATGAGGCTACAGCTATGAATATACTGAGATACCTTGACATCAAGAGCCTTGTAAAGCAGTTCAAAGAGGAAGGCTTGTCAATGCGCAGAAGATTTGCATTCTATGTCTTTTCTGTCATCTGTCTGTTCCTTGCAGTTATTTTAATTCTGCTGAATCTGTTCGGTATTCTTAATCTTACTGACAGGCAGATAATGAACGACCTTGACGCACAGCTTTCTGCTTGTTCGGACAGTATCGAAAGTGACTGCGATGAGCTTGCCGCTTGTGCGATATCCTTTTCGGGACAGCTTTCGGATTCTATTCAGAACTATCTGACTGAGAATAATATCAGCTTTGATGAGCTGAAAGATAATTCTAAGGAGCTTGATGCTCTGCAAAACAAGCTCTATTCATCTGTTTATCTTAATATGCAGGTTGCCCCCGCAAGCGGTGCATTCTGTATTCTTGATACCACTGCAAACAGCAATTCCGACACTGAGCTTTACAGCGGAATTTACCTTAAATATATCAATCTTTACTCCGAAAATACCGTAAACAATGATTTTTCTATTTACAGAGGCTCGTTCTCAACAGGAAAAAGCATGGATATCAATTTTCACAGTGGCTGGAAAAATGAAAGCAGTACAGACTTTTTTGAACATTGCAACGAAACATTTTCAGACGGAACGCATTATGTTTTAAGTCCTGCATCCACAATTCCTGATACATGGGAAAGAGCAAGATATATCTATGTTCCGATTCGGGATTACAACGACAATATTATCGGCGTATGCGGCTATGAAATAAACGACCTTTTGTTTCAGCTGTCATATAAAACCGAGGTCGGACGCTGGGGAGATATAGACTGCGGTCTGCTTGACGAAAGAAACGATATATGTTCAGGTCAATTCAGTTCAGGACGTTATAACAATATCAGAAACGGCTTGAATATCAAAAAACAGAGAGGCTCGCAGTTATTTGATTTCGGCAGTGAAAAATGCGTGGGACTTATTAAGGAAATAACACTCGGGAATGAAATCTTCAGTGTTGTTGTTATGATTCAGAAAACACAGTATGAAAGCTTTTTGCGTAAAGGACAGATAAACATTCTGATTATTTTTCTGATTGTGGCAATTCTTGCCGCTGTCTGCTGTGTTTTTATGAGCAAGAAGTATGTTTCTCCCATTATGAAAAAGATAGAACTGGTCAAAACAAAGGAAAATTATGGCGAGCAGCTTCGTATCCGTGAAATAGACGACCTTTTTGCATTTCTTGAAGAAAAGGACAATTACTACGAGCAGCAGCTTGATGACCTTGAGAACGCAAAACGATTTGCCGAAGAGGAGGCTCAGAAGGCAAAGGAAGAATACGAAAAGGCAGCGGAAAAATACGAGCTTGCCAAAAGTGAAATTGACCGTCTTGCCGAAAAGCACAAGGAAGAGATTGTTCCTGAGGAATATCAATTCTTTGTAGAAAATCTCAGTATGCTTACACCAGCCGAATACAGAGTGTATGAGCTGTATCTTTCAGGTAAAACTGCAAAGCAGATTGCAGAAATTCTGCACATTACGGAAAATACGCTTAAATATCACAACAAGAATATCTACAGCAAGCTTGGAATTTCCTCACGAAAGCAGCTGCTCCGTTTCGCCGCCTTGAAACAGCATAGAGATGGAAAAGAGGATTGGACGTAATTTAATATTTCCGAACTCTTGAATATCCCAACAGAATATTTTTAAGTAAAATAAATCTAAGTATTCCTGCTGCCATCGTCAGCGCATCTCTTCTTTTCAATGTCATCTTTTTTGTATAAGACAGACAAACCCGACTTTACTCAAGTTGTAAAGTCGGGTTCTTTTTATGTCGAATTTATCACTCTGCTTTTTCATTACAAAGATAAATCAAGAAGTTTCTTGTTAATTCGATTAAAAGCTTCAAGATAATACTTTGCTTCAATCGGATTCATATCATCATCATCATATTTTTCCAACTTCTCCATTATTTCCATATATTGTTCCATATAATCGTTGTATTGCTGAAGCATAGAAAAATTATCTGACGATTTATTAAATGCTTCCATAAACTCACAATATTCATCAATAAAATCTTCGTAACTATCAATAGCTTCTTTGAATTCCTTACTCATACCATCAATAAGGTCTTCATCAGATGTTTTTTCTGTTTGGGACTCTGTTTCTGTGTTAGTTGTAGTAGTTTCTGTCTTTTCTGTAATAGGTTCAGTTTCCTTGATCGTCGACTCATCTTCATTTTTTTCTATTGTTTCAACAGAACTGCTTGCTTCGCTACTTGATAAAACTTCTTCAATTATTTCCGAACAAGAAGAAAAAGTAACCGACATAGCTGACACACATAAAACAGATAATAATTTTTTTGATTTCATAGATATACCCCCTAAAATTATAACGTTGAATAATCAGGAACTATTCCTCCTATAATTATACTACGATACTTCCTATTTGTCAAGCGAAATAGGAAGTATAATTCTTATATAAGATATATAGGAGGTATTATAATGCTTGTTTTTGATTTCAGAACAATAGGGAACAAACTGCTTGCTATCCGAAAAAAAGCAGGTCTTACACAAAGCGAAGTTGCCGAGGCGGCAAATCTTTCCGACAGAACATACGCTGATATAGAACGCGGAACTGTTAATATGCGTATAGAAACTATCCTTAAAATATGCGAAGCCCTGCACATTACTCCCGATGTAATTCTGACAGAAGATAATCCTAATTTATCAGCCAAGCAAGCCGATTTACTCAATCAACTCGATAAATGTACTATTAAACAAAAAGAAACTGCTCTTGAGTTACTATCAGTTTATCTGAAATCGTTAATTTAATATAATAAGCCGTTCATTTCAAAACAAACGACTTTTCTTATTAATGATCATTCCTGTTAATATATACCGCCTGCGAGCCTAATTCAGCAAATCTTTGCTCTGCTATATCCTTTGCGTATGATGCAGTTTCACCTGTCTGAGGGTCGTTCAGAAAATAACAATCCTCATTATATCCTACAAGGACAAGACAATGCTCTCCGGCAATCCATGTAAACTCTGAGCCGTCGTCAAAACGCCATGTCCGCCCGTTTTTTGAAGCTTTCATTCCCATTGTCGCCCATATAAGCAGAGGCTTATTCCTGTTTATGTATTCCTCGCAAAGCTCATTCAGCGATTTACCCTTTATCTTTTCCGCAGTACATTCAAGACTGTTATCATTTACCGCATTGACAATAGGCTGAGCAAAACAGCCATATGAGGACTTCGAAAAAGGCGTTCCCACAAAAACTTCGTCAGGGTCAGGTCCGTACAGCACATTATCTGACCAATAAAAATCATCATCACATTCAAGCCAGTTTCGTGCAAATTCTGTTGCTGTAATATCTGCGTCATAATATCTCAGTACCATAACAGCGGCGGCAGATTCACACCCCGTAGGAAGCTCAGGATACTGACATATTACGGGAACATCAAGCATTTTTTCCTTTATTTGCTCCGTTGTTTTTTCGGGTATATCGGTAGTTGTTTCGTTATAACTTTTTGTTGCATTGGTTGTATTCTGCGTGTTGACATCATATCGCTTAGCTGTAATCTCTCGTGTAGAACACCCAGTGAAAATTATTCCGCAGATAAACGCAAGTATAATTGCCCTGTTTTTCATTTATTGTACCTTTCCTGAGTTTTTATTCAGGAAATACTGCACAGAGCTTGTGCGAAAAATGCGAAGTCAGATTTTGTACAAAGCATCTATGCGTGCTTTGTGCAGTATTGCCTTTATACTATATAGTGATTATTTCATACAGAAAAGACGATTTATTTTTGTTTTTCGGCTTACTGCATACATCTCCACACAGATATTTGTATGAAAGGCACAATTTTTCAGAACGAATTATCCGCTTATTCTTTATAACCGCTATTGACAAATATGATATATGGGGGTATAATATTGATGTGCTGATAAACAGCACAGATTTGACAAAACACTGAGAAGAGTAAAAATACGGGCGTTAAGTGTTGACCGAACGGGGAGTTGTCGGTCAGACGAAAAGCACAGATGCTTGCGGTTCGTATTTTGCATCCCGCTTCATAAGACATAATAATTGGGCATAAGCCTTCTTTTTCTTGTCGTATGAGTGAGGAAAAAGGAGGTATTTTTTTATGCAGATCAGTAATCAGAAAACAATGTCAATCGGTGGAAGTATGCGTGTACTAAGCAATGTAAGGGTGCTTATTCTATGTGCTGTATTCGTTGCAATGAGTATCATTTTCGGAAAATTCCTTTCATTTACAGCAGGTCCTTTCCGATTCAGCTTTGAAAATCTCAGCATTATAATGTCCGGAGTAATGTTCGGTCCGTTTGCAGGACTTGCCGTCGGACTTTGTGCAGATATAATCGGCTGTATCGCATACGGCTATACTATCTGTCCGCAGATAACTCTCGGAGCATGCTGTATTGGTTTCTTTTCGGGACTTTCTTCAATGTTCCTGTTCAAAAAGAATAAAACCATAAATATAGCCTTTGCAGTTGCACTTGCACATATCATCGGATCTATGATTGTAAAATCATGGGCTTTGCACTCGCTTTATGAAACTCCATATAAAGCTCTTTTATGGCGAATTCCGCTTTACATCATAATAGGCTCGGCAGAATTTGTAATAATCGCAGGAATAATGAAAAACAAGGCTCTTTCATCACATCTTAAAAGAATTTATAATAAAATATGATGACATACAAAGAAGCAATAGATTATCTTGCATTCACATCAAAACGTGGGAGCTGTCTTGGTCTTTCAAGAATAACACAGCTGCTTGAACATCTTGGAAATCCTCATAAAAACGTGAAGTTCATTCACGTTACAGGAACTAACGGAAAAGGCTCGGTTACAAAAATGCTGTCGTGCATTCTCGATGCACAGGGATACAAAACAGGTCTTTTCTCATCTCCGTTTGTTACAAGAGTGAATGAGAGCATTCAGCTTGACGGCGGCGAAATCTCCGACAGCGAATTTGCAGAATTAATCGGAAATATTATGCCTGTTGCAGAAGCAATGGACGAGCCGCCGACTGAATTTGAAATCACAACTGCGGCGGCATTTGAATATTTCAGCAAGAAAAATTGCGATGTCGCTGTTATTGAGTGCGGTCTTGGCGGCGATATGGACTCCACAAATGTAATTGAAGCTCCCCTGCTTTCAGTTATAACCAATGTCGAAGCCGACCACTCCGCTTTTCTTGGCGACACTATTGCAGAAATAGCGGCTCATAAAGCAGGAATTATAAAAAAAGGCTGTCCCGTTCTTTTTGGCGGAAACAGCAAAGAAGCCTTGGAAGTAATCTCCGAAAAAGCTATAAATTCAAAAATTTTCACCGTAGATTACAGCAGACTAAGTAATATAAGCTGTACACTTTCGGGAAGCAGTTTTAATTTCGGGGAGCAGAAATTTTCTCTCTCCATGCTTGGAATATATCAGCCATACAATGCGGCAATTGCAATCAGCGCAGTTGAAATCCTCCGCAGAAACGGACTTGACATAAGCGATAAAGCTGTATACAAGGGGCTGAAAAGTGCTCACCTTAACGGAAGATTTGAGCTTATAAAAGAAAATCCGATTGTGATTTTTGACGGCTCGCATAATCCTCATGGAGTAAATGCGGCAATTGAAAGCATAACGAATTATTTTGACGGAAAAGTCGTTCTGCTTATGGGGGTTATGGCTGACAAGGAATATCCCGAAATGGTAAAAACTCTCAGCGAAGTTGCGGCAAAAACTTTCACAGTTAAACCGAATAATCCGAGAGCTTTGGATAGCATGCTTCTTGCGGATGAATTTATCAGAAATGGCGTAGATGCTGAATTTTCAACAGAGCTTTCTGCGGGAGTTGAAAAAGCTCTCACATACGCTGAAAAACATCAGCTTCCGCTTATTGCGCTCGGCTCGCTTTATATGTATAGTGAGTTTATGAATTTTATATAACACAAAAGGGACGTCTTGCTGACGTCCCTTATATTATATTTATTCGTCTTTCATTTTCTCTGCAAATTTATCAAGATAGAATGATACTAAATCCTTCATTGGCTCGCAAAGGCGGAGTGCCTCTCTCAGACAGCGGATATATCCGATATCATCGCCGTCGTTCTGAGCAGTAAATGCAAGAGTCATATAGAATCCGAATCTGTGAAGCTCAGGAAGAACATCAACGTCATCAACATTGAGAAGCTCCTGATTATAAATGTTGTAAATATAGTCCGAAAGCACGCACACAAATGTATCATAGAGGACAGCTCTCTGCTCCTCGTAGAGATTAGCGGAGGAGAGCACCGCTGTTTCAAGTGCAGATGTCATCCACAGCATTGCATGAATTGACTGTGTATAGTCAAAGCTCTTGCAGTAATCGATAACTGTCTGAGCATATTCCTCGTGAGTTGTTGCGATAATCGGGAAGTGTGATTTCATTATGGAATTGCTGAGCATTACAAGAATATCGTTTATGTCGATATTATGCTTCATGCAAAGGTAGATTGCCTCAGCGTATCCATATTTCCAGTCGTCAACTCTGTGGATAAAGTCGGTAAGAGATGCTGTTATATCCTCGCCGTTATTATCGGCTCTGACTATCTTCATAAGGTCGATATAAAGCCCCTCTGCGTCAGATTCAGCAATAGCGTTTACGAAATCCTCTCTGTCAAGGAGATGTGATGAATAGAAGTTTTCGAAAATCTGCACCGCAAGCTTTATCTTGTCTTTATCCTTGGTTGCAAGGGCTTTTTGGTATATTTCAATGGCTTGTTTGTAGTCTTTGTCTTGGTCGAAAACTACATAATACTTTTCAGCCCAGTTTTTATAATCACCGAGTTCAAGTTTTTCTATGTCAAATTCTTCAAGGACTTCTCTGGCTTTTTTATAATCATGATTCTTACTTAAAGAAGAAATATAGTTGAATTTCACTTTATTATACGCATCATCACTTATACTTGTAATTACAAGTGCTGATGCATCATTCATTAGTAAATCACCTGTTTTATACTTATTATAGGCTTCAAAATATTTACTGTATGCATCACAAGCGTTATCGTATTCACACAATAAGTTGTGAACAGTTGCTTTACATACATATACATCAAGTGCAGATACTCGTTCATCATTTTTTTCATAAGAAAAAAACTTATCTATAGCATTTAGTGCTTGATTATATTTATTATTGGAAGTATAAAATCTTATAGCTCTTACTAAACTTTCATTTATCGTATTCTTATTTTCAGGTAAATTTAATTCAACTAAATCTATAAGCATTTTAGCATATTTTTCGGTTTCTTTTGGGTCATTACACGAATCAAAAAGTTGTGTTACTAATCGTGCATTTTGTTTTTTTGTTTTAAACTCTTCCAATAATAATTGCATATTTCGTTTGCTTTTATTCTTTATATTCGCATTATTCGATATATAGCCATAATGATGTACTATTGTATCAAAATTTGCTACAGGAAAATCTATGTTTTCTAAATATTCATGTATCTTGCCTTCAAATACTAATTTATCTGTTAACCTTGCTAACCTTAATGGATAAAAAAGTGAATATGATTTTCCTTTCTCAGTATCGTAATTATACATTGAAACAGAACCACAATTCCATTTTCCATGTTCATAAAGTTCAGGATATGAAAAAAATTTAACCATCTGATTGCAATCTTCATCAAAATATTCATCAGCATCAAGGAACATAAACCATTTGCCTTTAGCTTTTTTTAAACCAAAATTTCTTGCAGCCGCAAAATCATCTATCCATTCAAAATCATAAACTTTATCTGTATATTTCAATGCTATTTCTTTTGTTCTATCAGTTGAGCCTGTATCAACAATTATAAGCTCGGAAGAAATATGGTCGGTAAGATTTTTAAGTGCGGATAAACAATTTTCCAGATGCTTTTCCTCATTCTTTACTATCATTCCTATTGAGAGGACTATTTCATTGTTTTTTTCAGTATTATTATTTGAAACTCTTGCTTTCATAGTTTTTATTCCTTTCACAAAAAGAGCGTCTCAAGCGAGACGCTCTTTGCGGATCCTAATTTAAGTTATGCAATTAAGCAGTAAACTTTATAAATCTTTTAGTAATCAGATTACTGGAGAAGCTGAAGAACACCCTGTGGTGCCTGATTAGCCTGTGCAAGCATAGCCTGAGCAGCCTGAGTAAGAACGTTACCCTGAGTATACTTCATCATTTCCTTAGCCATATTTGTATCACGGATACGTGAATTAGCAGCTGAGATATTCTCACTTGCTGTTGTAAGGTTGTTGATTGTATAATCAAGTCTGTTTTGCATAGCACCAAGATTAGCTCTCTGTGATGATACGTCATCGATAACTTTCTTTAGATCCTCTGCTACTTTTGAAGCAAAATTCTGATCTGAAATGTTAAGTGTCATCGCAGATGTACCAAACTTTTCTTTCATATTTAACTTCATGCCTGCATCCGAAGAATTATCTCTAACGAAATTAGCTGTAGCTGTAGCAGCATTTGATATGCTATTGAAAAGATCTGCTGTCTTAAAGCTTTTAACCTTAACTGTCAGCTTATCTACATCACCAGATGTTTCACCAATCTGAAGTGTCAAAACATTACATGATACTGAAGTTCCATTAACAGTTACAGAACCGCCTGTGCTTGATAATGAACCATCCATAATCTTGTTGTTATTGAAGTTAGCTGTAGCAGCAATTCTGTCAATTTCAGCACAAAGCTGATCCATTTCAGCCTGAAGAGCAGCACGGTCTGTACCAGCAGAAGCAGTTGTAGTTACATTGTAAGCACTAATACCTTTATCCTTACCTACTTCATAAGTACCATTAGCAGCTTTTTCAGCAAGTTCAACCATTCTGTTGAGCATGTCGTGAACTTCACCCATGTAACCTTCAGCAGTCTGGATGAGCGAGATACCGTCTTCAGCATTAGCTGTAGCTGTATCGAGAGCCTTGATCTGTCTCTTCATCTTTTCAGATATAGCGAGACCTGAAGCGTCGTCAGCTGCACGGTTAATTCTGAAACCGCTTGAAAGCTTTTCAATATTCTTGTTAACTGTGCTGTTGTTTTTTGTAAGCGCATTATTAGCATTAATAGCGCCCATATTAGTTCTAACTACCATTCCCATAAGTATACCTCCGTGTATTAATTATAGATTTAAAATTTGTTTCTCCGAAATTCCTTCTCGGAGCCCTTTATATTCGCAAGACTAACAACGGATCCGATATTGTTGTCTTTTGAATTACAATATATAAATCGCACGTTTTTAGATTTTTTAAAGGGATAATATTCTACAAATAAAAAATCTTTTTTTGTGCATATTTAACAACTATTTAACTTTGCTCGAGATTTCACGCTGTCGCTTGAACAAAAACGAGCATAATCTGTCGTCATCTTCGGGGCGAAGCTCTACAAAACGAATACCATATTCGTATAAACCTACTCCGTTGCGAGTCATTGCAAAATCCTCAGATTTACGAATAATCTCAATCTGCGTTATGATAGTTCTGTTTTCAAGCTCAAGCATAACCCACTGCATTGAGCCGACTTCGTAAATTTTCTCGGAAAACATATGAAGTCCGCATATAGAAACATCGTTTATGTAGACTATCTGAACGTCGTAGGATTCAAATATTGAAAATCTGCTGTCAGACGAAACCTTTGCCCACATATCCACAGCCACACGGAATCCCGAGCGGCGTTCATGGTCGATTATTTTAAGCGGCTCTACTATTTTAAGCTGAAATGGACTTGATGTAAGCACCTCTGCGATAATTACAAGAAGCCCTGCCTTTGAGTTGAATATATTGAGTTTAAGCTTTGCGGATGTGTTGAAAAGCCTAAGCCTTTCGTTATGCGGAACTATAGCTATATAATCGTCAGCGATTTCTTCTATCACGCCAATAGACAACAATTCGTTGCCGAACGATCTGATTTCACAGGTCGAACCGACATAGCATTTATCTATGGTGGTGTTCATCATTCCGTTTTTCCTCCGTTTTCGTTCATTAGTCTGTTTTTAAGCTCTGATGATGTTTTCATTATACTTATATATATTGAAGCTATTACGCCGTAAAGCTCGGGAGGAATATTGCTCCCTACTTTCAGCATGCACATAAGCGAAGCTGCACTGTCATCTCGGTAAACGGGTATGCCGTTCTTTTCGGCTACTTCTATGATGTTTCTTGCAACATCGCCACACCCTGAAGCTACAACGACAGGGGCGCTGTCCTTTTCTGTGTCATATTTGAGCGCAACCGCTTTATTTGTAACATTGTTATTGCTTATAGTTGATTTTTTCTTGTTATACTGTGACATTTACTCCCTGCCTCCTCAGCGGCAACGATTTAAACACCTCTATAAGCGAGCGAGGCTCTTTCATTTCATCTATATTTATGCTTTTTAGTTTATATCCTGAACTGTTTACACCTTGTCTAATATCCGAAGCTGTGTTCTTAAAGAAATTCGTATGCTCCTTAGGGCATAAAACAGTAAGCTCGATATTTTTATTTTCAACGAAAAGCTCTACCTCGAAATTGCCTATATCCTGTATATCGAATACCGCAAGAATATGCGTGTATCTGCTGTCTTTTTTGGGGTCGCTGACGTCATCTTCTCCGTCGGGATTAACCCATATTTCAGCAGATGCCTGAATATCCTCATACTCAACAGGCACTACAAAGTGCAGAAGCGGAGTAAAATTACATGGTGATGATAAAAGACTGTGTATGATTTTTTCCATACTGTCAGAATTTATCATCTTCATATCGGGATTTTCAGACTGTGCCCTGAGAAGCTCCGTAAGCGCATTCATTGTCTTTGAACTGCTTACATGCTTGTTATCATCAAGGAATTTAAGCAGTGCGTTTGTGAGATTTTCTTTTTTATCTCCGTCATCTATCATTTCAAGAAGCTTTGTAAAGGCTTCGGGAACTGCGTCTGATGAAACGCTGAGCCTTGAAAAATTATACCTGATAAGTGAAAATGTCTTTGAAATATCCCCATTATAGAGAATACTTGATTCAGCATCCTTGAAAAAGCTGAATATTTCGGATTTAAGCTTTGAGAATTGTGCTGTGATACTCTTTTCGTCCTGTATATTCATAAGGTCATTTGTTGCAGCACGAAAATCAGCTATTTTCTGACAAAGCTCATCGATTTTTGCTGAAAATGAGGATGAAAGTCCGAGATTTCCTTTGAGCGACTCGAAATTCGCCTCCACAGATTCAAATATGCTGTTCTTTGAGCTTTCATTGTTTATCGCTTTAAGCAGATTTGTTACAGCTATCGAAAAATCCTGATTTGCACTGTTTTCATTTGAAAGCTCTCTGAGCATATCAAATATTCCGCCTTTGAAAATAGTTGAAATATCCTCCTGCTTCATCATTTCTCCCGCAATTTCATCGGGAGTAAGGACAAGCTTATCAAGAAGTGCCTTCATCTCCTCAGTCTGTGCGGAATTATTAAGCGGAAGTATTCCTACTATTTCACGAAGAAGAAATATGTTTTTAAGAAACGCCGATGATACATCGGGGTCATGCAGAATTTCAAAAAAGCCTGCGGTAGAGCCATCTTCACGGATAACATTATGCTGCCCGGATAATGATGATTCCGCCGCCGCCTGCTTTACCTTTGAAGCATCCTGAAAGTCGAAAGGAACCTGCTCGGAATTACGATATTCCTTTGTTGGCTGCATAATATTCTTATTGGTTATAGGTGTTACCGACCTATTTATATCAGCCACTGCATATCATTCCTTTCTCCTTAATATGATACTTTTATTATCTTCTCAGATTATTTATTACATCTTCCATTTCATCGGCTGTCTGTACTACCTTTGCCGAGAACTGATATGCCTTCTGTGTTACGATTACATCAGACATTTCCTTTGCAAGATTAATATTTGAGCGTTCGACCATTCCCTGTCTGAGCTCATATTCATCGTCTGCCGCAACTCTTGGCTCACCGCTTATATCAGTTGGCAGAAAACTCTGTCCGTCAACTCTGAAAAGTCCGTATGGATTATCAAAGCTGAATATTCCGAGCATTTCTTTTGTTGCCCTTGAGTCAGGAAGCATATTTTCATCATACGGAACTCTTATTCTCTCAAAATTATTATTAAGAACATATCCTCCGTCGCTTGTTACAAGATAATTTCCGTCACCCTCAACACTTAAATTGAATGCGCCGTTTCTTGTAAACTGGACTTCTCCTGCTCTTTCAACTGCGAAAAGCGAATTTCCGCTTGCAATTGCAAAGTCAAATTCAAAATCTGTTGATGAGAGAACACCCTGTGAAAACTGTAAGCTATCCTGCTGAATTTTCACACCATGTCCAACACGCATTTTCTGATTTTCCTGAAGCTCTTTATTCTTATTTTGGTCAAGGTCATTGAAAACAAGCTCTCTGAATTCAGGAGTTGTTGTCTTATAACCGATTGTACTTGCATTGGCAATATTGTGTGCGGAAATATTTATAGCATCTGAATGTGCCATAAGTCCGCTTCTGCCTGCATAAAATGCTATATTCACGAGATTATTCCTCCCTTATATCAGTTGATTGCGGCAATTGAAGAAACTGATTTGCCGTTCATCTGGTCTATCATCGAAAGAGCTGTACTGCAAGCTCTGAACGCTGCCTGCGCTTCGATAAGACGTGTATATTCATCATTCATATTTACATTTGAACGCTCATATCCGTAATTTATAACCTTTGGAACTTCAACATCTGTTACATTATCAGTAACAAAAAGTCCGTTTTCCATTTTGATTGTCTGTGCCTCTTCGGCAGGAATTGTAATTCTGAGCTTTCCTGCAAAGTTTCCGTTTATATCGTAGATATTTCCGAGCGAATCCATTGAGAAATCAGAGCCGCCGACATAAATATCGCCGTTTTCACCCTGAACTCTGCCGATTCCGTCAAGTACAAGATATCCCTGCGCATCAATATTGAAGCAGCCATTTCTTGTCATAAACGTCTGACCGTTATCGCCTGAGATATTGAAAAATCCCTCGCTGATTATTGCCATATCAAACGGATTCTCTGTTTCATATATTGAGCTTTCATTGAAATTTGTTTCAACTGTATCAACTACATTTGTCTGTGAGCCTGTTCCTATTGTAGTATACTTGCCGTTTTCATAACGTGAAACTACTTCCTGGTCAAATGTGGACTGTATTACTCTCTGTGCTCTGTATCCTACTGTGCTTGCATTTGTGATGTTGTTGCCTATTACATTCAGATTTCTCTGCTGTACTAAAATTCCTGATGCTGCACTGTAATATCCTCTCAGCATTTATATCTCCTCCATTTATCCGTATATATATTCCTTCATTGAAGCTTTAAGCTTCGAAACAGCTCTTGCATTTATCTGTGATACTCTTTGAACTGAAATATCAAGCACCTGAGAAATTTCAGAAAGTGTGAGTTCCTCGTAATAATAAAGCGATATGACAAGCTTTTCACGCTCTGAAAGGCTATCTATTGCCTCTGCAAGAACCTTGCTCATTTCTTCTTTTATCATTTTCTTTTCAGGTGACATTCCCTCTGTTTCAAGACTTGAGCCAAACTGTGACATATTCTGTATCAGTTCCTCAAATGAGAATACCACTGAATTATTGATTTCCTGTGAAGCCGAATGAAGCTTCTGTACAGATATATTAAGTTCTTTTGCAAGCTCCTCATCACTTGGCTCTCTGCCAAGCTCATGAGATAGCGTTGTACGGGTTTCGTTTATTTTCTTTTCAAAACTTCTGACTCTTCTGGGAATCCAGTCCTGTTTTCTTACAAGGTCGATAATACCGCCCTTTACCCTCATAAACGCATAATATTCAAACGATATGCCTTTTCCGAGGTCAAATCTGTCAAAACAGTCGATCAGAGTTATAATGCCGTGATTTACCATATCATCAACCTGTGCGTATCCGTTGGCAAGACCTCTGAGCTGAATGGCAACTGTCTGAGGAATATATGCATATTTCATAACAAGCTTATTTCTTGCTTCGATATTTCCTGTATTCTGATAATCTGCCAGTATTTCAGCAAATTCTTCTTCAGTCATTGGTATACTATCCTTAGTAAATCTCATCCCTGCCACTCCTTTCGCAGTTTTTTATCGATGATACTCTGATTTATATGTCTATTGCAATATTTCCGAGTGCTTGTATCTGAATATCGTTGTCCATTTCACTGAATGACAATACCGTTACATTCTGATAGAACTGATTTACAAGCTTTTTGAAATATACTCTTACAACAGGTGATGTTATTACAACAAGCTCGCTGACAAGCTCTTTAATCTTGTCAAGCTCTTCTGTCGTTGAGGCAATAATTTTCTGGATTGTCGGCTGATCAAGCGCAAGATATGAACCGCCGTCCATTTTTTTGATTGCTCCCATAATTGCATTTTCGATTCCTGCGTCAAGTGTGACAACCTTAATCTGTCCAGCATCTGAGAACTTTCTTGAAATTGTACGTTTAAGTGCTTGTCTTACATATTCTGTAAGCATATCTATATCCTTGATTTTCGGTGCAAAATCAGCCATTGTTTCGAGAATAAGCTCTAAGTCCCTGATAGGCACTTTTTCTTCAAGAAGCTTACAAAGCACCTTCTGCAAATCGCTTACCGAAACAATATGCGGTATGATTTCGTTTACGATTACCTCATTTGTTTTCTTGAGGTTTTCAAGCATATTGTTTACTTCCTGACGATTTAAAAGCTCATGCGCATGATTTTTGATGATTTCAGAAAGATGTGTAATGATAACAGATGTCGGGTCAATAAGCGTATAGCCGATAAGCTCTGCTTTAACCTTTTTATCCTCCGAAATCCACTTTGCTTTAATTCCGAATGCAGGCTCTACCGTTTCGATGCCATCAATAACGTCCTCTTCCTCGCTCGGAGCAAGAGCTAAGTAATGGTCAACGAGAACATCGCCGCCCGAAACCTGTTCACCCTTTATATAGATTACATACTGATTAGGATTGAGAAGTCCGCTGTCTTTAAGCTGTACAGGCGGAATTACAAATCCCATATCAATTGCAAACTGCTTTCTGTACATGATTACACGGTCAAGGAAGTTACCGCCGCTTGATTCGTCAACAAGCGGTATGAGCGAATAACCAAATTCAATCTTAACCTGTTCAACATTGAGAAGGCTGTAAATATTCTCAACATTGCGGTAAAAGTTTGCTTCGCTTTCGATTTCCTCTGTCTGTTCGCCGACTGCTTCTTCTGTTGTACCTGCCGTTGCAAGCTTCTTTTCATTTCTCATAAGGAGTATTCCTCCGCCGAGAAGCAAGCAAGCAAGAAGTGTCGTCTGTACAAACGGAAATCCGATAATTATAAGACATTCAAGTGTAATACCTGAAATAATAAGTACTTTAGGCTGTGAAAGAAACTGCTTTCCGATATCAGTATTTACGTTATTTTCGGAAGCGCTTCTTGTAACCATCATACCTGAAGCAACTGAAACGAGAAGTGCAGGGATCTGTGACATAAGACCGTCACCGACTGTTGCAATCGCATAGGTATTGATGATTGTCATAAAATCGCCCATACCTGAGATAAGACCGATAATAATACCGCCAAGGAGGTTAATAAAGGTTACTACGATAGACATAATCGAGTCGCCCTTTACAAACTTACTCGCACCGTCCATAGAACCGAAGAAGTCAGCCTCACGCTGAATGTTTGAACGACGGCGGCGTGCTTCCTTTTCATCTATAAGACCTGAGCTTAAATCGGCATCAATAGCCATCTGTTTACCCGGCATAGCGTCGAGCGTAAATCTTGCTGATACTTCAGCTACACGCTCCGAACCTTTTGTGATTACAAGGAACTGAACAAGAACGATAATAAGGAATATGATAAGACCTACTACAACGTCGCCTTTGATAACAAAGTCGCCGAAAGCCTTAACAATTTCTCCCGCATAGCCCTGTCTGGTAAGAATTGAACGGGTTGAAGAAATATTAAGTCCCAGTCGCAGAAGCGTTGTTACAAGGAGCAGCGTAGGGAATACAGAAAATTCCAGTGTTTCCTTAATATAAAGTGTTGTAAGAAGAATTATAAGCGAAATTCCGAGCTGTACTACAAACATAAAGTCAAGCACTACTGTCGGAAGCGGTATAATAATAAGGAAAACTACAAGTACAACAAATACTGCTACTGTATTGCTGAAAAGCTTTGAAAGACGTTTCAAATCCGTTTACTCCTTTACCATAGTGAAAATAGGTTGTTACATAAGCTCATTTCTTTGTTTGTACAGAGCCGCAATAATTTCTGCAACAGCCTGATAAAATTCGACAGGAATCATATCGTCAAGCTCTACCTGAGCATAAAGTGCTCTTGCAAGTGCTACGTTTTCAACGGTCATAATACCGTTTTCTTCGGCAATCTTAACGATTTTAAGAGCAATTTCGTCTACACCCTTTGCAACAACAACAGGTGCCATGCTCTTATCTCTGTCATATTTAAGTGCAACCGCTACATGGGTAGGGTTTCTTATAACTACATCAGCCGTCGGAACTGCCTGCATCATTCTCTGACGTGACATTTCCTGCTGAATCTGTTTTATTCTGCCTTTAATCTGAGGGTTACCCTCAATGCTTTTATATTCGTCCTTAACTTCCTGCTTAGTCATCATGAGCTTTTTCTCATAGTCCCAGCGCTGATACATAAAGTCAAGCGCCGCTACGGCTATGAATGCTATTGTAACCTTTTTAATAAGCGAGAAGCAATAATCTCCGATTATCGGTACTGCACCTTCAACCGAAATATTCATCATATTCGAGAAAAGTGAAAGATTATCCTTAACGAATGAGAAAATTACAAAAAATAAAATGAGAATTTTAAGCGAAGCTTTCAACAGCTCGATAATAGATCTGAGAGAAAATAAATTCTTAAAGCCTCTTATCGGGTCCATTCGGCTGAATTTCGGGCGAAGCTGCTTTGTATTTACAAGTCCTCTCGTCTGCACAAATGTAACAATTATCGCAACAACTCCTGTTATCAGCAGAAGCGGCATTGCGGCTATCGCTACAGCTTTCAGACCTCTTATAAGAAAGGATTTTGCATCATCAGAGGTAATTACCACCTGTGTGGGAATCAATCCGAAAAAATCCTTCATTGTGTTTACAATTGTGTCCTCTATCAGATTGTACAGCAATTTAAAGCAGAAGAACGATACAATCATCGTCACACAAATGAGTATTTCTTTACTTTGAAAGACGTTACCCTCTTTACGCTCGTTCTCTCGCTTATGGGGGGTCGCCTTTTCGGTTTTATCGCCTGCTGATTCAGCCAAGTATTATCCCCCCTGATTTAACACTCAGACAAAATCCTCACCTTACTACAAGTGAGCCGAGTGCTTGATTCATACTGTCAAGCATTTTCGTAATATAATTATCAATGAAATTTGTCATTGGTATCGATAATGCAAGCAGTAATATTAAGCCGAGTATAATTTTACCCTGCATCTGAATTACAAAAACATGAATCTGCGGTATAAGCTTCATCAGTATTCCAAGACTAAGCTCAAGTACGAATTCTGCCGCCACATACGGAAGCGCAAGCCTGAGTGCAAGCAGGAATACCGATGTAAATAAGTCTATCACAAATCCACAGCTTCCCATTATATCAATAGCTGAAAGTCCTGCGGGAACAGCCTCATAAGAGCCTACCGCTGTATTTATAAGTATAAGATGACTGTTTGTTGTGAAAAAATACAGCATAAAAACTACGTTTAAAAGATTTCCCGTAGTCGCTGTCTGGATATTAGTCTGCGGATTCATCATTTTTGCCATTGATAATCCAAACTGCGTATCCATTATGTCAGCCGCAAACATAAGCATATAATAATAGATATTAAATACAAATGTCAGCAGAAATCCTATGAAAAATTCCTTTACTATGCAGATAAGGAAATCTATCATAGTTGTTGTAAGCGGCGGAACCGGTATATAAGGCGTTACAATTATCGTAAGCAGCCCGATAAGCCCTGTTTTTGCGGCAGCAGGTAAACTCTGTCTTGAAAAAGCAGGATTAAGTAGTATTATCGCCGCCATTCGTACAAATACGAATATGTATAAATGAAGATTATCAAAGTTTATATTAAGCTCTGCCACTTTTCAATCCTCACAGCATTTTAATTTTATCAAATATCATATTGAAGAAATCGTCCATCAGCGTCATCATCCACGAGCCAAGCAGTAAAAGCAGAAGCGCTACTGCAAGAAGCTTCGGAACAAACGTAAGCGTCTGCTCGTGAATCTGTGTTGCCGCCTGAAAAATCGCAACTATAATACCAAGTACCATTGATACAACCAGAAGCGGCCCAGCAATTTTAAGTGCTACGAAAAAGAATTCTCTCAATATTGAAAGCACATCACCCTGCGACATAATCAGGCTCCTTTACTATTTTTTGCGGTTTTAAGCTTATTCAATAAGTAAACCTACCTGAACCCTGCAATAAGGCTCTGGATAAGAAGATTCCAGCCGTCAACAAGCACAAACAGCATTATTTTGAACGGAAGCGCTATTGTTGCAGGCGGGAGCATTACCATACCCATTGACATAAGCGTTGATGATACGATAATATCTATCAGCAAAAACGGTATATAGAGCAGAAAACCAATCATAAATGCTCTTTTGATTTCGCTTGTTATAAATGCAGGAATAACAATTGTCATAGGAAGATTTACAAGCTCTTCTGATTCTGCTATCAATTCCACATCATAAAGCTCTTTATCCTGTGCAAGCGTTATGAACATATCAAGATCTGTTTCGTAAACCTGTCTTAGCATAAACTCCTTAAGCGGTACAGAAGCCGCTTTCAGAGCCGCCGACTGAGTAAGCTGTCCTTTTTTATAAGGGTCGTATGCATCCTTCTTCATCTGCGTGAAGGTCGGAAACATTACAAAAATTGTAAGAAAAAGTGCAAGTCCTATAAGCACCTGATTAGGCGGCGAGGACTGTGTACCAATCGCTGTTCGAAGAAACGAAAGAGAAATAATAATTCTCGTGAACGCTGTCATTACAAGCAGAAGCGACGGTATGAGTGCAAGCATTGCGAGCAGGAACAGTAAATCAAGTGCACTTGATGATTCCTCAGCACTTCCCGATTCAACAGATACATTTATCGCAGGTGCCGCACTTGCCTGAACTGCATTTATACAGCAAAGACACAATATAACCATCAGAAGTCCTACTGCGAATTTCAGGATATTCTTTTTAAGAGTTTTCTTTCTTGTCATCTTTTTCCTCCTCAAAAGAATTTACCTTGTCTTCCTTGCCCATTCTTTTGGCGATATTTATTTTCAGCGCCTCAGCAAATGTCATCTGCTGTCCCGACTGTGCAGATGTTTCCTGTGCTGTAGCAATTTCATCTGCCGAAAGCTCTGATACAAGTGATATACTCCCTGCTGTTTTACCAAGAAGAAGTATTTTCTCTCCTGCCTTCACGATAAGCAGACAACTGTCTTTTCCGATTGCAAGTGATTCTATTATCTTCATATTGCGTCCGCTTCGTCCGTCGGGCGAAAGACGCTTTGCAAGATATTTCGTTGCCGCATACGAAAGATATAGTATTCCCGCAAACAGAACAAGACCGAATACGAGCTGTAATACCAGCTTGATTCCTTCCAAATTTCAAAACCTCCAAAAGCTTACTTTAATTCAGCAAGCTCCTTAGAATTAATAATCTCAGTTATTCTTACGCCGAAGCTGTCTTCAATTACAATAATTTCGCCTCTTGCGATTATCTGACCGTTTACAGTTATGTCAGCAGGCTCGCCCACTCTTTTATCAAGAAGAATTACTGAACCCTGGCTGTAATTCATAACTTCCTTCATCTTCTTCTTTGCTTTTCCTATTTCCACGCATACATTAACGGGAACTTCCATAAGAAGATCGATGTTTCCACCAACAAGTGATGAGAAATCTTCTGATTCATTTGTTTCAAAAGTTGGGAAAACAGGATTCTGTGCCTGAATAGTTCCATCCTGCTTGAAACGGCTTGGCTTAGGAGATACAGGCTCTGCAGCTGCCGCTGAAACTTTTTTTACTGTTTTTTCTATATGTACAGGAGCTTCAGGCTGAATATATTCTTCCGCTGGCTCTTCTGCAATTTCTTCTACAGCCTCTTCAATTATTTCTTCTGCTTCATAAACAGGCTCAGGTGCAATTTCCTGCTTTTCACAAACAGATTCGATTAATTCTCCGTTTATAATAGCTATACTTGCCGCATTGAAAACACCTGAAACTTCGCAAGTAAGATACTTTGCATATACATCATCAATAACTCCGCCGCCAAGATATGGAGCGATGTCAGAAGCACCGTTGAAATCAAAAAGCTGTGACATTGATACTGTGATGCTCTTTCCAAGCTCTGAAGATATATTTGCCGCAAAATCACTCGCAGTCTGAGTAATGATTTCATTGAGCATTCCAAGGCTCATTTCATCAAATTCACTCTCTTCATTGTTTGTAAGCTGACTTATTATGGCAAGAAGTGCCTGTTCGTTGAAAAGGATTATACCTGTACCGTTTGCATCTCCCGAAAAAGTTGCAATTGCACACATTGCAGGTTCTACTCTGCTGTAATCTATCGAACTTAATATTTCTATTCTGCCTGATTCGCAATTTACGCTTGCAGGTGTAGAAAGAACTGTATCAAGCACCTTTAATGCTGATGAAAGACCAGAGCTGAGTGCTGCGTCAAGCTTATTTATGTTATAATTAGTTAAACTCATTTAAGACTCTCCGTTTCTCTATTTTTTTGAAAATATCATTTATACTGTTTCTTCATCGGCTGTTTCACCTAATACTTTTGTTATCTTTACAGCCTTTTTGATATTTCCGTTTCCAAGCTTTCCGTTAAACCACGGTGTATCTTCAACCTTTACTTCAATATCATCGGTGATTTTTTTGTCAAGTGTAATTATATCGCCGACGTTAAGTGAAATAATGTCCTGCATATTTAGCTTCAGCTCGGATAAAACAGCTTTTACCTCGAACTCTGCGTCATTCAAAGAGGTCATAATAGCCTCTTTTTTCTGCTCACGCTGTTCAGCTGAAACCGATTCGACAGCTTTCTGTGTTTCCTGCTTTCGTATCAGCTTGTCAACAAAGCGTGATGAATAAGCAACTCTTACCTTGCTTTTTATATCTTTGATATTTACGTCAAAGCTCATAACAAGTTTTTCTTCCTTTAAAGCTTTGAGTTCAACATTTTTTGTCGATGTTTCAATTTTGTCAAATGCAAAATCCACTTTTATAATGGAGTTCCATGCATCCTTGAGTGCTTCCTGAAATTTAAGCATAACATATCGGCAAATAGCGACTTCAATATCCGTAAGCGCACGTTTTGTCTCATAGTGCTTGCCTGTTCCGCCAAGAAGAATATCCATTATAGGATAGAAAATTTCTGTCGGAAGATGAAGCATTACATGGCTTTCACTATGCTTTGTCAGATTTGTAGTAAATGCGAAATTTCCGTATATGGTATTTTTCGGCTGACCATTTATAAAATCAGTCGTATTTGTTTCCAGCATTTCGGGGTTATATACAAGACAAACCTCGCCCGCCATTGCTGACATACAATTTCCGAGATATTTCGCAAGCTCATCGGTTATAAGATTCAGCGAATTGATTTTCTCTTTAGAAACCTTTTTCGGCGTTCTGAAATCATATACCGGAAACTGTGCGGCACTTGCCTTCTGTGGTATGTTTTTTTTCATAGATTGTTACTCCAGTTATTTTAATTCCTTATCCTGTACTTCGCCAAGAGTAGTGGAAGTATCGAATTTCAAGCCTATAAGGCTCTTTAAAAGCTCATCCTTGATAAGCGGTGAATTTTTACCGATAATTGACATTTCAACACGTCGGTTCTGTGCTCTTCCTTCCTGTGAGTTGTTATCTGCAACAGGATAAATGTTTGCAAGTCCTATCGGAACAAGCTTATCGGCAGGAATAGCGAACTTCTTTTCAAAATAGTTTGCAATCGTACTCGCTCTTTCAGATGAAAGAATTCTTGAGTCTACAGTTGATGAATCGTACTTCGCTGTATGACCTTTTATGATTACTACCGCAATATTCTTGTCAGAGGCTTTTAGCTTCTCTCCGAGATAATCAAGTATTTCATAAGATGATTCCATAAGAATTGCAGTATCAGGACGGAATGTTATTGCATTCTGGAATGAGAGATAGATATTATCCTCTTTTGTACCGTTAAGATTTGTTCCGTCATCTTCACCACGATCAATGATTTCGGTTGAAGACATATTCTGTTCTTCAAGAAATTCCTCAACAGCTGTATAGAATTCATCAAGATCCGTAATACCCTCGCCGTTTATATCTTCTTCGCCCTTGTTTTCCATAGGCTGATCGCCTTCACCGTCAATTGTAAGAACAATCTGGTCTACCTTTGTCTGACCGTTTCTATTGAAGGCTCTTACGATTGCTGCCCATTTATCTTCTTCAATTGTTGACATTGAATACAATACGATAAAGAATGTAAGCAGAAGCGTTACCATATCGCCATAAGTATCCATCCAGTTACCGCCGCTTTCTTCATCGGCTTTTTTTCTTTTAAGCGCTGCCATAATATCAACTCCATTCGTATTAAAATAGCAATTTACGGTAATTTATGCCGTAACATTGCAATGCCGCACCATCCCTGTGCGGCTGCATAGCTTATCCCAATTTATGATAAATCGATTTATTTCTTTGCTTTGCCGCTGATTTGTGCAGGTATGAGTTTTTCAAGCTTTTCGTGGATAAAGTTAGGATTATCGCCTGCGAGTATTCCCTGTACGCCTACCACTATAATTGCCTTGTTGAGCATTTCTGTTTCGTGTCTTATTTTAAGTTTGTTGGCAATCGGTTTGAAGAAGAGGTTTGAGAGAATTGAACCGTAAAGTGTAGTAACGAGAGCTACTGACATATTTGCCGCAAGTGATTCGGAATCTGAGAGGTTTCCGAGAAGATTAATAAGACCGATAAGCGTTCCGACCATTCCGAATGCAGGAGCATAGTCTGAACCCTTTAAATAGAAATTCTGTGCCTGTGAATGACGTTCTTCAAGATAATTAAGCTCGTTATCCATCATTTCCTGTACTTTTTCAGGGTCAACCGAGTCGCAGACCATCATAAGAGCATTCTTCATAAACGGATCCTTGATTTCCTTTACCTTTTCTTCAAGGGCAAGTACACCGTTTATTCTTGCTTCCTTTGCAAATTCAACAATCTGTTCGATTATTTCCTTATGATCAGAGTTCTTATCCTTGAACACCATTCCGAAATGCTTTGGAATTTTCTTGAATATTGATAAAGGATACGATACCATAAGTGCCGCAAAAGTACCACCGATTACAATCATTATTGAAGGAAGGTCAAAAAATGCCTTAAGTGAACCGAATATAATACTATATGAACCTGTATCTATGTCCTTATTCAAAACTATACTGAATAATATAAACCCTACGCCTGCTAACCAGCCTATTAATGTCGATAAATCCATACAAGTTTACTTCCTTTTTTTATTCTTCTTTTTCAGCCTTTCGGCTGTTTCAGTATTTCTTGCTGCTGACCTTTATATACATCAATTCGTATATCTCTTTCTGAATTCGATAATTTTCTCAATTATTTCTTCCATGCTTTCCGACACTATATAGACCTTTCCGTCAGTCATCTTGAGTGTTGTATCGGGGTGTTCTTCAATAATTTCGATAAGCTCATCGTTAAGTGCAAACGAGCTTCCGTTCTGTCGTGTTAAAACTATCATTTTTCAATGCCTCCATTCATTTAAGGTAATACCGCACAGAGCTTGTGCAAAGCATTTATGCATGCTTTGTACGGTGTTTCCTGATTTAAGCTGCACTCATTGCGCCGTTTTTATTTTTACGGAATACCGCATTATGCGGTATTCCGTATTATATTATTTAATTCTTATCTCTTGAGGTTTACAAGCTCTTCGAGCATTGTATCTGATACTGTGATAAGTCTTGAGCTTGCCTGGAATCCTCTCTGTGTGATAATCATATCTGAGAATTCCTGTGAAAGGTCAACGTTTGAGTTTTCAAGTGTACCGCCCATGATATCGCCTGCACCGTCTGAGCCTGGTATGCATACCTTAGCTTCGCCTGAGTTTGGTGTAGCTGAGAAGTATGTTGAACCTACCTGTGTAAGACCTGATGGGTTATCAAATGTTGCAAGGTCGATTCTTCCGAGTTCGAGCGTTCCGAATGTAGGGTGTGTACCGTAAATGATACCGTTTGCCGCAATAGCAAGACCTGTAAGGTCTGCAACTGTCTGTAAGCCGCCCTCTGTACCGTCTGAAAGCGCAAATGCAGCTGAACCTAAACCAAGGTTTTCAGATGGTGCTGATGGTGTTGAAGCTTCTTCTGCTGTTGCGTTTGTTCCGTTATAATACTGAACATTCTTCCAGCTTGGGAATGTAAGTACAAAGCTGTCGCCGTCTGTACCGCTCTTCATTACTACTGAGCCTGCTGTTTCCATCTGAGCCTGTGTAAGAGTAGCTGTATACTTGCCGTTACCTGCTGTAATTGTGCAAGTGCCTGCAGCTTCGTCAACATTGATTGTGTAATCCATATTTTCAGTGTAATTGAATCTGTCACCAACAGATAAAACTGAAAATGCCTTTTCAATTGAATTAGGAACATCAACAGTACCCTGTGTAATTCCGAAGTTTGAGCTTACAATCTGCTCACCTGTAAGAGGTGTCTGGAATGCATCCTCCTGATCAAGAGAAATTCTGAAATCTCCTGCCGGATGTGTAACGCCGCCATTTGCAGATGTAATAGCGTCGTTGATTGCGTTTTCAAGGTCAGTAATATCTGTAAATGTTTCGTTATCGTTAAGTGTGATTGCAATTGATGTTGATGTTACAACTGCTGAAGCTCTTTCACCGATTGGCATTTCTGAGCTTGACTGGAAAGCAAATGAAAGATTTCCGTTTGCGTTCTTAGCAGATGATGAAATTGTAATTCCAACACCATTGATTTTATCCTGTGCACTTGAAACAGATGCTTCCTTGTAAGGAAGTGTGATTCTGATTTTCTGTGATGAAGCACCCTCGCTGATATTTGCGCCTGAAACACCGAGGATAAAGTTACCGTTTACGTCTACAAGGTTTCCGTCAGCGTCAACGTCGAGCATACCTGCCTTTGTGTAAAGCATATTGCCTTCGCCGTCCATTACCTGAAAATATCCCTCACCTGCAATAGCACAGTCAAGTGAAAGACCTGTATTTACCATTACAGACTGTGAGTGGTTTACGTCAGTTGAGCCGAGTGTTGAACCGTAACCGATCTGTACGGCATTACGTCCGCCCTGTGAAGCTGATGGACCTGAAGCCACTGAGCTTGTCTGATAATATACATCTCTGAATGTTACTCGGCTTGATTTAAAGCCGTATGTAGATACGTTTGCTATATTGTTACCGATAACGTCCATTTTCTTCTGCTGTGTTGTCATGCCTGCAACACCTGAATATAAACTGCGCACCATAATTAAATTACTCCTTTTCGGTTAATTGGTACATATATGTGATATTTATATACTAAATCCGTCTGTCGTTCGGGATTTAAAATGCTTCCTGAAAAGGTCCGGCATTATACTATCACAGTACCATCAATATTCGTGAAGCAGTTTCCGATTAACTCCTGATTGGAAACTGTTGTTATAACCATATTGTTTTTTACGCTTACTATGTAAGCCGCTGAGTCAATGAGAATAAGGGTATCGTCAAGACCTTTTTCTCTTGCTATTTTTACGCCTGAGTTAAGTCTTTCCATATTATCGTCCGAAATATCTATATCACGTTCAACAACACGGCTGACAGCGTGCTTTGAAAAATTGAGTCCGCTTGTACTTAATTGCTGTTTCAGTACCTGTTCAAATGAAGCTGCTGCAAGACCTGCATTAAGCTTTGCGGTACTCGTCTGAGGTATTCCGGTCGTTACCGTTGAAACTCTTCTGACATTAATATCCATAACATTAAGACTCCTTTCCTAACGTAGTTAATAAAGCACACATCAAGGTAAAACGCCTTACTTTTCTTCTGTCGCTTCGCTTACTGAGGTTATTTCCGACATTCCATACTGCTTGCCGTTGATTGTAACCTTGTAATCATCGTCAACGAGAGAAATTGATGTAACCTTTCCTGTTACGGTTTTTACGTCGCCGCCTATGAGATTTTCAGATACTGTACAGTTCTTTCCAAGAAGTGAAAGTACATAACTCTGTCTTGAAAGCTGACTGAGCTCCTGCATCGCACTTAATGTTGAAAACTGTGCCATCTGTGCAACATACTCTGTATCATTTACCGGATTTGTGAAATCCTGATTTGTGAGCTGTGCTATCATAAGGCTTAAAAAATCTGACATTCCGAGGTTTGTATTATCCTCTTTTGTAAAAATCGCATCGAAATTCTTTATAGGGTCTTTACCCGATGTACCGTTCATAAGATCGGTATAAAATCTGTCTGATGAAACATTTGAAAGTGGCATATTTAATACCTCCATACTGTTTTAAGCATACATATTAAGTGCCCCGTCTACTGTTTTACGGGTAATTACTTCAGCTTCCGTTTCGTATTCGCTGCTGCCGTTTGAATAATTTCCTTCATCGGAATTATTTCTTTCCTGCTGCTGCGGCTGATTTCCGAACATCTGCTGATTGAAGTTGTATGACGCTGTAAGCTGAGATTCCTCAACTGTTACAGGATTAACCTGTGCATCATATCTGTCCAGATTAGACTGAATCAGACCAAGCTGATTATTAAGCATTTCCGCAGTTCTTATGCTTTGTGCGCTGAGGCTTACAAGCATACCTGCATCTGTTTTTCTGAGTCTTACGATTACTTCGCCGAGTCCCTCAGGATTAAGGCGTACAGTAAGTCTGTTAAGCTCGTTCTTTACAGCTTCGTCAATTCCCTTGATAACCTGTCCTGTTACGAGTGATTCTTCCGTTACGGGCATTCCTCTCAGAGTTGAAAGGTCAATGCGATAATCTTTATTATAGTCAATGACCATATTTTCAGATACTGCATTTTCATTCTGTGAAACCTTTTTTGCGCTTTCAGATATAGCTGATGAAAACTCGTAACCGCGTCTCAGCTCTCTTGCGACAGCTTCAATATCGGTTTCATTTTCAACCGTAAGCTCTTTAGCGAGAAGTATCTCATTAATTTTGAGTACCTGCTCTTCAAAGTCAAGGTCTGCATAATCATCAGGCAATATAAGCTCTGATTTACCGGCATTTATCTTTGCCATTTCGTAGAGTACCTTAATCGGAACAGAATCTGTGGATTGTTGTAGTGCGTTAATTACATCGTTGCCATTTCCGCCATTAAGAAGAACATCGATAACTGTTGAAGCTACGTCTGCTCCTCCGAAAAGGCCTTCAAGTGTAAGGTTGTTGCCGATTAATCCGTTATCAGCCTCTTCATCGGACTCTGACTGAGCCATAAGAGATAAACCTTCACCATTGCCCAATGTGGAATTGTACTGTGCCAGAAGCATTAAAAGTTCATCAATTACTTCAGAGTCTGCTTCCTTTTCATTTCCGAACAGCTTAAGTGCATCAGCAACCTGGCTTTCACCGTTCTGAGACATAATTTGAGAAATTACGCTCATAAAATCGGCATTACCTGCCTGACCTTCGTTAGCGTGAACCTCTGCGGAACGAACGCTGACTAACGGTGAATTTGTAGTGATATTGTTAGTGTTCATTTCATTTGCACCTCCTTATTGTTTATTTTTGGCTATTACACATTATCTGTGCTTTTGCCTGTATGTAAATGGATAGCTCCAATTACAGTCATGAATTAATCTTTTCTCTTATAAGCTTCTGAGAAATAAATTCAGAAATAACTTGTTCCTGCTCTTTCAGGATTTCTGCATTATATTCTTCTCTCTGTTTTTCTTCGAGCTTATCATAGCTTGAAGTTTCCTGTTTAAGCTTTTCTATTCGCTTCTGCTGAAGCTCTATCGAAGCCGCAAGAAACTCAAGTCTGTGATTAAGCGCGATTTTTTCATCTCTTATGTTGTTTTTTCTGAATTCATACATTTTAATTTCGCCGACGCTGAGTCCTTCTCTGATTTTATTACGCATTTCTTCGTTTATTTCGGCTTCATAATTATCAAGTTCTGCTATTCTTTTTTCAATGCTGGCCTGTTCCATTCTAAGACTTGCAAGCACGCTTTTTTCCTTATCGAGAATAGAGTTTTTATAATCTCTTATTCTTCCGAGTGAAAATTCAAACTTTTTCATTACAAAACCAACTCCTATCGTCAGTCGTTGACTACCTCACGCATAAGTGCAAGGGTTTCTTCAGCAGTGAATTTGACATCCACCTGCTGTTTAAGAAAATCATTGATTTTCCCGATTTTTCTTATAGCATTATCAAGTTCGGGGTTTGTACCCGATTTGTATGCACCGATAGCAACAAGGTCTTTGTTTGCCTCGTATACAGACATTATATTTCTTATTTTTCCCGCAAGCGTTTTCTGCTCTGAGCTTGCAACCGACGACATAAGACGTGAAAGACTTGCAAGCACATCAATTGCGGGATAGTGGTTTGTCATTGCGATTTTTCTTGACAGAATAATATGTCCGTCAATGATACCTCTTACGGTATCCGCAACAGGCTCGTTTGTATCATCACCCTCAACGAGAATGGTGTAAATGCCTGTTATAGAACCCTTGCGGAAATTTCCGCAGCGTTCAAGAAGCTTTGGCAGTGATGCGTAAATCGACGGCGGATAGCCTCTTGCAACAGGCGGCTCGCCCGTTGAAAGTCCGATTTCACGCTGTGCCATACAATAACGTGTAAGCGAGTCCATCATAAGAAGAACTGCTTTGCCCTGATCCCTGAAATATTCAGCAATGGCAGTAGCTGTCAATGCACATTTGTTTCTTAGCATTGCCGAATTATCTGAAGTAGCAACAACTACAACCGAACGCTTCATACCTTCAGGACCGAGGTCTTTATGTAAAAAGTCCATAAGCTCTCTGCCACGCTCTCCTACAAGAGCAATAACATTGACATCGGCAGTTACATTTCTTGCAATCATACCCATAAGAGTTGATTTTCCGACACCTGAGCCTGCGAATATTCCTATTCTCTGACCTTTTCCAAGCGTAATCATACCATCTATAACCTTAACGCCAAGCTCCATTGATTCTGTAATCGGTGGGCGGTTCATAGGGTTAGACGGTGCACCGTTTATTGAATAATATGTATTTCCTTCGATTTCACCCTTGCCGTCAATCGGTTTTCCGAGAGCGTCAATGGTTCTGCCTATAAGCTTATCGCTTATCTTTACACGAAGTTTTTTTCCTGTGTTGTAAACACGGTTTCCATAGCCGATACCGTCGATTTCTTCATAAGGCATTATCTGTGTTATATCCTTTTTGAAGCCAACAACCTCGGTAATAGCCTTTTTGCCGTTTGAAAGCTCTATTTCGCAGACATCTCCGATGCTGCTTTCAAGACCTGTTACCTCAATTATCATGCCTGAAATCTGACTTACCTTGCCGTATGAGGTAAAGAAGCTGTTATATTTTATATTACGTCTGAGCTGTGTTATCTCCTGAATCTGCTTCATATTCCTCACCATAACTATCAAAATAGCTTTTTATATTTCTGAGCTGTGTGCTGATTGAAGCATCGCACACATTTGATTGTGATTCAATCATTACAGAGCCGTTTTCTGTGCTTGCCGTATTGAAATCAGCCTCCTGCGGCAATATTCCGCTTTCCTGCTGTGAAACAAGATAATCAACAAGCTCTGCCATCTGGTCTGATATTTCAACATTTATCCACTCTGCTGCCTTGAAATCCTTAAGTGCCTGTACTACAAGCTCATAAAGGAATTTTTCATCCTCTTCGATTTTCTTGTATACAATCTTTTCGGCAATATCAAGCGAAAGATATTTAAGCTGTGGATACATATCCTCAAAATATTCAGTCTGTGAATTCTTGAGGGCTATCATAAACTGCTGAAGCTTTATAATACATTCATCAATTTCCGCTGTTTTTTCTGCACGACCTTTTTCTATGCCCTGCTTTACAGCGTCTTCGGAAATAGTAACTGACTTTTTCTCGGCTTCATCGACAATTGCAGCTGATTTTCTTTCAGCATCAGCTATAATCTGTGCCGCTTTTCTTTCAGCCTCTGCAAGCATTTCATCGGCTTTATCCTGCGCCTCTGAAACGATAAGATGTGCCTTTTTTTCAAGGCGTTCTCTCTCCTCGTTTATACCTGTCATCATGGCCGCTCTTCGCTTTTCGAAGTATTCTTCAAGTCGTCTTTTATCCTCGTCGCTGTACACGGAAAGATTTATATCTGCTCCCGTAATTTCAACGGGTGACTGCTGTTCTTCCGTCGGTTTTATAATAACCGCATCGGGAATCATGACAGGCTTATCATTAAAGCTTATACTGCCCGATTTCAAGACATTAAGCAATTATTTCATCTCCTCCGCCCTTGAAAAGAACAATATCTCCTGATTCTTCAAGACCTCTGATAGCCTCGATTATGCGCTGCTGAGCTGCCTCAACGTCACGCACACGGAGATTACGCAGATACTGCATATCGGACTGAATTGTATCTCTCTGACGGGACGACATATTGCTGAAAATTCTTGCCTGTACCTCGGGATTTGCTGCCTTGAGAGAAATCGTGAGATCCTTTGTATCGACAACACGGATAAAGGACTGAATTTCCATATCGTTGAGATTGACAATATCGTTGAATACGAACATAAGCTTTTTGATTTCGTCGCTGAGCGTCGGATTTGTTTCCGAAAGACGTTCAAGCATAGCCTTCTGCGACTCTTTATCAATTCTGTTCATAATTTCAGCGATATAGCCTGCACCGCCATGTTCAACAGAATTACTCTTATTAAGGGTTGTTGTTTCTTTCTTCATTATCTTCTCTACAATACCGATAACATCAGGGTTTGCACGTTCAAGATTTGAAATACGCTCGATAATATCAACCTGTGTATCTCTCGGAAAACGTGAAAGCATCTGTGAAACCTTTTCTGGAGTTGTATGAGAAAGCACGACTGCAACAGTCTGCGGATGCTCATTCTGCAAAATCATAAGAAGATTCTTGTTATCAAGGTCTTTTACGAATGCAAATGCCGAGCTATCCATTTTATTTGTAGCTCTGAAAATAAGCTCATTAGCCTTTTTCTCACCGAAAGCCTTATTGAGAACTGCGGTTGCATATTCGATACCGCCCTCTGTAATAGCCTTCTGAGCAATACACATCTGATAGAATTCATTGATTATTGCATCATTCTCATCAGATGAAAGCTGCTGGATTTTGGCAATTTCAGCAGATAATACTTCAATTTCACTTTCATGAAGGTGCTTTATTACCTCTGAAGCAGAATCCGAACCGAGTGCAATCAGTACGGCTGCCGCCTTTGATGTGTTCGTCATCTTTTTAAGAGATGGCGGAATTGCTGCAACAGGCTGTTTTGCGACTTCAGGCTCTTTCTTTTCTACTTCTTCGGGAGCTGTATTGGCTGCCGCGGCATTTGCCGCAGCTTCTCTTCTTTTTGTGACTCTTTTAACAGCCATTTATTATCATTCACCATCTTCCTGTTCCTGCGGGCCGTATTCGTCTTCCTTTATCATAGAACGTACAATAGCCGCAGTAAGATCGGGGTTATCCAATGCAAATTGTCTTACCTCGTCCTTTGTTTCTTTCTGTTCTCTGTTAGTTTCATTAGCCATTTCAACAAGTGAACGGCGCTTTGTTTCGGCAAGCTTAGCTTCAAGCTGGTCAACAGCCTTCTTATTCTTCTTTTCGTTTGCCTGAATCTTCTTCTTAGCATCTCTTCTTACGAGAATGATTATGATAATAGCAATTAATGTTATTGCTATAAGCGCAAGTATAAGGAGAAGTATCTTGTAATCCTTGACTTTATCCTTTGAGAGCATACCATCAGTTATATCCTCTTCAAGCTCATCGCTCTGCCAGTCAAATACACTTATTTTTGTTGTATCGCTTATCGCAGTCGCATTCTTTACAAGGTCAATTACACCGCTTTTTTCAACATTTGAAAGTGGAAGTGGTGTCTTGATTGTAATTGCGATTGTTGAGTCTGTGATTACGCCCTGAGCCTTTTCTGTCTGAGTAAGAACATGTCCGATTGAATATGTAATCTCTTTTTCAAGATAATCAGGGTCTGTAATTGTATACTCCTCTGATTCATTCGGATAGCTCGGAATATCGGTATTATCTTCTTCACCTGAAGGACCCTCGGCAGGAAGCTGCTCTAAGCCTTCGCCCTTATAGATGATGTGCTTCCAGTCAACAACACCTTCGTTGTTTTCATTTGTGAGGTATTCAAGCATTTCCTCATTGATTTTATCGTAGTTGATAGAAACTGTACAAGCCGCTGAAACATTATCTCTGCCATAAGGTTTTGAGAGAATTTCCTCAACGCTTTCTTCTATACGCTCACGGATAATATTTTCATAATTTTCTCTTGAAATTATGTCATATTCCTTTTCTTTGCCGTCGTCAACGCCAAGCTCTCTGCCTGTTGTTGTATCGATAACAACAACGTCCTCAGGTTTCATCTGCTGAGTTGCAAATGCAACAAGGTTTTTAACGGCGGCAACATTATCGCCTGTAAATGCATAAGGATTATCAAGCGTAAGTGCAACGCTTGCACTCGGCTTGTCATTATTGTCCTTCCATGCATAGTTATTTTCCTTAGGTGCTGAAATTGTAACGACAGAGCCTTTGATTCCGTCGATACGATTCAATGTAATCTGCAATCTGTCCTGAAGATCCTTTAAAATAAGCTGCTGCTTTTCCGAATCAGTCATTGTCATACTAAGGTTGTCAAAATATGTACCATATGACGGTGCAGACTGTGGATATCCCTTTTGTGCAAGGTCGTAAACGAGAGTATCCCACTGTTCCTGAGGAACCATAATCTCGCCCTCGGCATTTATCTTAGTAGATACGCCCTCTGCCCTCAGATACTGATACACCTCTGTCGCTTCTGAATCTGCCATACCAGGAAAAAGTACGATATATCCATCGCCCTTGTTAACATTCAAAACTACTGTAAGCACAATCGCCAGAACCAGTAACGCACTGAGAGCTATAATTATTATCTTTCTTACGCCCGAAGAAAGCTTTCCCCAGGCTGTTTTTATCTTATCTATAAAACCTTTAAATTTTTCTTTCATTATTATATCGAACCTAATCTCTATCTATATTAAATATTCATCTGCATAATTTCTTTATATGCATTCACAGCTCTTGTTGTAATCTGTGTAGTAAGCTGAATGGCAGTTTCTGCCTTTGTAGCAGCAAGCATAACAGCTGTAGTATCGTCAGTATTGCCGACAGCAAGGTCGTATGAAGCCTTGTTTGAAGCATCTTCAAGATCTCTTACCTTCTGAACAGCGCTGAAAAGCTGATCCTCAAAGCTTACAGAACCTGTATTTTTATTATTAACCTTCTGAATTTCATCAATACTTGTTACAGACTTCATAAGCTCCATAGTTTTAAATTCCATGGGCTTCATAGCCTCCATTGGCGTAATAAATGCCATAATTCAAGTCCCTCCGTTATTCTTTTGTCATTTCTGCATTCGGCAGATATTTGCCGTAATCAAGCGGCATCATACACATATTTTATCAAGTTTTGCCTATTTCAAGTGCCTTTGCAGCCATTGCCTTAACAACTGAAAGCGCAGTAAGATTAGCTTCGTAAGCTCTTGTAGTTTCAAGCAGGTCAATCTGCTCTTCACTGTTATTTACATTCGGATAATAAACATATCCGTTTTCATCTGCAATCGGGTTATCAGGGTCGTAAACAGGATTTACATCCTCGCCAAGCTCAACTGTTTCGGAAACTCTTACACCGCCGCCCGAAACCTTCTGCAAAGTTTCGTCGAAAGTCATCATTCTTTCCTGAAAAACAACCTGTTTTCTCTGATAAGCCTCTTCAGGAGAAGAAGCCGCAACGCTCTGATTTGCGATGTTCTGCAGAATAACGTCTGTTTTATATCTCTCGGCAGTAAGAGCCGAGCCTGTGATATTAAGCGAATTCAAAAATGCCATATTTCTCTCCAATCAGCCCTACTTATTTATATAGGCGTATTTTTTTACTTGAAGTTTGCCTGAGTCATAACATATCTGTATGTTCCGATAGTAGTATTCATCTTCTGAATAATATATGATGAATGAAGATATGTTGAGTAAAGCTCAAGCGATTCCTTATCAACGTCAACATTGTTGCCGTCTGTATTGAAATATGTATTCTCTGTATCTTTAATAGTAGTTTCAAAAGCGTAATCAACAGTTCCGTCAGAATTACGTCTTCTTTTGCCCTCTATCTGATTATTGAGCACATCTTCAAAAGATACCTCCTGAGTTTTATATCCGGGAGTATCAATATTTGCAAGATTCTGCGTAATAACCTGCTGTTTTGTATTAAGTGCATTAAGACTCGCTTCCATAGCTTTAAAATCCAAGGAATTGAAAAACATACACAAAAACTCCTTTCATTCTTGTTCGTGATTAAAACGGGATATTTGGCATAACGTAAGATTTCGGCTTAAAACCGTGTATATATTACCTAATGTAAAACGCAAAATCAAAGTCCGAAGTGTTTTTGCACAATACAATACCGTTATTTTTGGTGAAAATTACCACTTGTCCAGTATCCCTATTTTATTTTTATATATTAATATGATAGCACTTTTGATTTCTAATGTCAACAAAAAAACCTTCTAAATCCTAAAAATCTACAAAATGAACCAAAAATGAACATCAATTCTGTTACAATAATGAAAAAATGTTTTATCTTTTTTGTTTTTTACATTTCATCCCTAAACATTATGCAATATCAACCTTCATTTATACTGACAGTAAAAAAGCAGACACCGTTTAAGATGTCTGCTTATAGCTATTATGCTCTTTTCTTTCTCGCAATCTTATCAGCTTCCTTGAAAGTCTTTCCAAGTTCGTCAATCATTTCTGCAACTTCACGAAGCATTTCTGTATTTTTCTTTACATTTGCTGTTGTGAGCTGATATATAAAGAAGTCGTAAAGAGATGCAAGGCTTTCTGAAATCTCATAATTTTTATCAAGAGTTTCATCAAGATGTCTTATAATATTCTTTGCCTTTTGTACGTTCTGATTTGCAACGTCATATTTCTTTTCTTCTATTGCGATAATTGCTGTATTTATTCTCTTGTAGCAAGTTTCATACAGGACATTAAGAAGCTCGCCCTGAGTCATTGTTGCTATTGATTGCTCCTGATATTTTTTATATGGATTAACCGGCATAGCTTAATCCTCCTTACATTATATATGATTAATATCCCAGCATTGATGTGAGATAACTGCTTGTACTTGACATGTTGCCGATAACCTGTTCCATAGCATTGAACTGTTTCCAGTAGCGTTCTTTTCTCTGATCGTAAACGCTCTGAAGATTCTTTATCTTTTCTGCTATGGCATCAAGCTGTTTCTTGATTGTGTTATTCTTTTCACTTACTCTACCTTCAACACCTGCAAGTGCAACAAGTGAACCTGGTGAAGCAGAGCTTGTATTTGCAGCAGCCTTACATGCATCATTAAGTCCGTTTGCTACTGATGTAAAGGTTGAAATAACAGCCTCTGCATCACTTGAAAGGAATTCAGTAAGCTTTTTCTCATCGATTTCAAGCTTTCCGTAATCCTTCCAGTTTGAAGAAGTATCAATACCGAACATTGAAAGCGATGTGCCGCCGCTTGTTGTCGAATAGATTGTTGAACGCATTGAAGAAAGGAATTTATTGATATCACTGTCACCACTTAAAAGTCCCTCGTGAGCCTTTTTCTCCCATGCTGTGATTTCAGATTCGCTCATCTCTTTTTTCTGTGCCTCTGTAAGAGGAGCGTATTCCTTATAGCTCTTTTTCTGATGTGTAAGCTTGTTAAGCTCTTCAATGAGTTTATTGTAATCTTCAACGAAGCTCTTGATTGTTTCCATGACCTTTGAAGTGTCACGGTTTGCGGTAATTTCAGCAGCCTTATCTTCTGTGCCGTCTGCTGCAGCTAAAGTACCGTCTTCATTTTCAACAAGTGCACCGCTTTCGTCAAAGTAATCACCCGTTACGCCACGAAGCTCCATTGAAACTCCGTTATAGCTGATATTGTTTGAAGTACGTTCAACTGTAACTCCGTCAATATTTACGATAGCATTCTGACCTTCTGTTGTTTCAGCATCTTTAAAGAATTTTTCTCCAAGATTACCTTCAACTGTAAGAGCGAACCCCTCGCCTGTTTCGGTTGATGTAAGTGTGAAGCTGTCGCTGAGTGAATTATAAACCATCTTTGCGCCAACGCCTGAAGAATTAATCTTGTTTATAACATCGTTTACTGTGTTATCAGCAGTAAATTCAAATTCCTTGTTGTTGATTTTAAATGTATAATTATCACCCTCAATTCCGAGGTCTGAAAGCTTTGTAGATGTTGTAAGTCTTGTGCAAGCGCCCTGCTCAATACCGAGAACGGATGTATCACCTGAGAATGATAATGTCTGCCCCTGCTTAGCTGTTATAGTACCTGTCTGCTTATCAATAGTAACGCTTGAACCGAAGGCTGCCTTCATCTGTGATGTCAAAGACTCAAGAACCTGGTCTTTAGTTCCATTGGTGATTGAAAGAGTTTTTGTCTTGCCGTCAAGAGTTACATTGATTTCTGCTGTTGTAGGCGGTGCATTATCAAGCTTTGAAGCATCAGCGGCTGTTGTTGAATTGTATACTGTGTCATTTTCTCCGCCAAGAGTCATAGCTTTAAGACCAAGTGTGGAAAGTGCATTTGATGAGCCTGATATTGAAAGTGCGCCCTCATCTTCATTAACGGTGCTTGTAACAGTAATCATATTTTCATCACCAATTTCAAGCTTAGCATCAATTCCACCAGCCTGAAGCTGAGTGTTGATTTTATCAACCATATTTTCAAGTGATGGTTTATCGTCTGCGCCAGTCTCAACACCACAAAGATTGATTGAAACTTCTTTATCACCAACCTTAAAAGTGATATTCTGCTCAGGTGCGCTGAAATGTTCTTCCATATTAGCTGCAATAGCATCAAGATCCATCTTAATTTCGCCTGTGCTGAACTTGCCTGATGTAAGCTTTGTAGCTGTTGCAAGCTGTGCAACCTGAATTTTGAAATCCTGTGATGTACCTGATGAAGCACTGTTGATTTTAACCGCACTGTTTGAGCTTTCGCTCTTCATCTGATTAAAGAAACCTGTTGTACGAAGGCTTGTTGAAGATGTAAGATCCAGATACTTAGACTGGAAAGAGTTGATTTTGGAAATTACATCACGATAGCTTTCCTGTTTCCATTCAAGCTGTGTTTTCTGCTGATTCTGTCTGTCAATCTTAGTCTGAATGCCTGAAAGCATACTCTTTACAAGACCTTCGGTATCCATACCTGACATAAGACCTGACACACCGTTACTGCTATACGCTGAATTTGTATATGAACTTGATTCTGATGAAATCTGCATAAATCCTACCTCCTTTTATAGTGCAACCTGTCGTTTTATACAGGAAATTTTACTTTTCTGTGCCGATATTTACATAAAAGCACTTATCTTAATCTATATATCGGCATATTTTTTCTGAATTAAAGTGTTTTTCCAAAATTTTTATACAGTTTTTTTGCTGAAACCAAGATAAGCCTTGTTTTCATTTGTATCTGTACCGATTTTGAACTTTGCCGCCTTAGCTTCCTGACCTGTATTCATCTCTCTGATTTTTTTAAGAAGCATATCCTTTTCAATATTTACACGGCTGAACGCCTGCACATCGGAATCTTTAAGTCGGCTCAGAAGCGAGAAAATACTCTGTGCTTTGAAGAAAACAGGTTCAAGCTCAGGGTCTACGGTTGTAAAATCAGCAACATTTCTGATTATCTTGCGTATTTCACCGCCACGCTCCATATCCTTGCAGATTTCGTCAATCACCTTGAAAACCGAATCCATTTTCTCTGTAATTGTAACTCTGTTCTGCGAATGTTCTTCAATAGCTTCGCTGTCGCACGTTATAATTTCAATTGTTTCTTTTTCGAACTCCAGAAGATAATCCTTTATCTTATCAAGAAGTCCGCATATTTTTTCTATTCTTTCATCCATGAATTACACCTCTTTTAACGACTGTGAAAATCTATGCATTTACGCTTGATTTTTCAGACGCTATATGTTATAATTAATCAATATAAATTTTTCAGCATACACATTCTGCAAAAAATATCTGTATTTTTACGAAAGGAGCGTTATTTGTATGAATTTAGAGCATATTGACTCATTTTCTCTTGAAGCAACATTTTCATTTGAAAAGCTGACTATCAAGGGTACTGCAAAAGTATCATTCAAATCGAGAACCTGTGAATTCTACAGTGATTTCGTTCCGCTTCTTCCGCTTAATTCCCCCGTAACAATCCTCACACGCTATCAAGGCGTAAAGGCATTTATAATTTACGGACCGACTTTCGTATCGTCAAAGCGTTTCATCCGTGTTCAGCCGATAAATATCACTCTTTGCGAAGGTGCCGAAGAGGTTATCGAAGTTCCTGTGAAAATTCCGATCACCTGTACAAAAAAGCGTTTTTTCACTACAACCTACGAACAATGCGAAATTGTATCGTGTTCTCCGAATAAGCTTATCGTTTCAGGTGCAAAGCTTTCGCCCGAAAAAAACGACAATGAGCTCAAAATTACAGTAGGAGCACCTATTTTCGCAAATAAAATTCAGCTTTCTCTAACATTTGACGATGGCGGTATGCTTTTCGGAAAAAACAGCCGCAAAGCAAAATACCGTTACAATATTACCGATATTGACGCATCAAGCCGACATATTCTGCTGAGATACATCAGAAAATCGGCATTAAAGGAAATCACTCGTCAGATGACAAGTAACGCCGTTGATTACAATAAGAAAAATATATTTAAATGAGCCGCTTGGGGTTATCCCTTACGGCTCATTTTTATTACTTCTTGCCAAAAAGCTCCTGAAGTAAATCCTTTGACGCACCTGTTGCCGAGCTCTTGTTTTCTTCAATTGTTTCCTTTAATTCGGAACGTAAAACTGTAACCTCTTTCGGAGCAGTAATACCAATCTGCACCTTGTCACCTGTAACGTCAAGTATTTTTATTTCTATATTATCACCGATAAGAATTGATTCTTCTACTTTTCTGGAGAGTACCAACATAATTTATACACTCTCCTTCCCTGCAAAAAGCTGATATCTTATAGGCAGAGGGCTTTCTGATATTGCCTGTGCACCAAGCTTTTCCTTTGTGTTTATGATAATCGGGCTTTTCAGATTAACCTTTGAATCTGAAACCTTTTCGCTGATAACATCAATAAGCCACATTTCATCATAGCTTCCGCCAACCGCATTCATATAATCATCATTGATATGAGGCTTATAATCATCGCCGATAAGCTTCGGATTTGCAAGTGTGAAGCAAAGCTCGCTTTCTTCAACAGACTGAAGCCATGCAAAATTTTCTCCGATTGATTCATCTATAAGAACGATAAATTCCTTGAAATCATCAAAGCCCAGAATAGGACACTTGAATGTTACTATTTCTTTTTCATCTATTTCAATTTCTCCGAAATCTCTTGTTTTGATTATCATAATTATTTTTCGTCCTTTCTATATAAGGTTATTGTGTTTCCTCGTATTCAGGGTCTGCACTTGCGGGAACATACATAAATCCGCCTGTATATTCAATATTTACTTCAGGGAACTGAGTAATTTCCATCTTGAAACGTCCCGGAACAAATTCAAGCTCATTCTTCGACATCGCCCATTCATTCGGCTTTGTTGAAGCAATATTGAACGATTCTCTGTAAAAGCTGTCGGGAGAACCGAATGCCATTGTCTGAAATTCGTAATCTGAATCAACATTTACATTTTTAATCTGCGGTGATGTATTCGCTGCCGCAACGGGTTGCCCCGTATTTACTGTATTCATATTCTGAGGCATAACAGCGTTTACAGGCGTCGATTTTACTTTTACTCGCTGTCTTGCTACCGACTGGAAATTCTCGGAAGCTCTCTGAGCGTCATTTATCGCCTGTGGATTTGCTGCTACTCTTCTGTCTGAAATCTGTTTCTGCTGTGTAAGCTTTCTTATGCGTGCCGAGCTTTCATTCATTTCATGCTCTTTAAGCTTAAGCTTAGCTTTTTCAATTTTAATTTCATACTCTATTGGCGTTGTTGTAATCTTCAAAAGTCCCATAAACTATACCTCCTTGCATTAAATTTTCCGATTATGTGATTACTTTATATAATCCATAAGGCTCTGAGGGAGAAGATTTGCACCGAATTTAAGTGTAAGATTCCATGCGTAATTGTATTCTTCCATTGCAACAATTTCGTCTGTATCTTCAATACCCTCAAATGTTTTCTGCATTTCTGCAATTCTTACATTTGCATCACCAAGTTCAAGCTTTGAAACTTCAAGCTTCTTGGCTCTTACACCAAGCTCTGCGATACCCTTTAAAATTGTATCATACTGCTTTTTCATGTGGTCGTTGAGCGCGCCAAGACGATTCATATCATTTTCTTCAAGCGCTTCCTGCATTGATGACATTATCTGATAAACATTGTTTGATACTTCTTCGGTAACCTCATCGCCGTTTTTATCGGTATAATTGATTTCGCTTATACCATATCCTGTCCATGCGATACCTGAAAATGACATCTGGAATGCTGTATCCTTATTGAAATTATCGCCATGCATTCTGAGACCAAGACCGATATCGATATATGTTTCCTTGCTAAGAGGAACCTGATTTCCGTTCTCGTCAAGATAAACTCCGTCTGTGAATGAAATATCATCAACATTTACACCATTGAAGAACAGATTTCCAGCTTCATCAAGTGTATAAGGAGTTGTCTTGTTATTAACGCCGCCAAGGATATATTTATCAAGGTTTACAGCATTAAGACTCTTAAGAACTCCATCCTTTGTCTGCTGTAGTGTTTCAGAAAAGATATTTCTTGAAGTTTCATCATTATTTGTTCCGTTTACAGCTTTAAGAATGAGTGAATGTACATTCTGAACCTGATCGCTGATTTCGGTGAGTGTACCTTCTGCCGCATCGTACTGTGCAACTACTGCGTCAACATTTCTCTGATACTGTTCATTTCTATACATTTCAGTTCTCGCCTGAAGCGCTTTTCTTGCTGACGGAACATTCTGTGATGCTCTTGTATATGCTCTGCCTGTTGCAAGCTTTTCCTGCTGTTTGCTGAATTTTTCAAGATTGTGGTTTGCATTGAATAAATATGTGCTTGTAAGCTGTCTGTTTGTAAGTCTTGTTATTCTCATTTTTATCAAACCTCCCTGTTAGTATTGTAAAGGCAATTAAACTGCCATTCTGTTGATAATTACATCGAGAAGCTCATCCATAACAGTCATCATTCTTGAAGCTGCCTGGAACGCTCTGTTATATGCAAGCATATTTGCTGTTTCTTCTGTTTCTGATACGCCCATTACGGAATCTCTGTAATTGCTGAGATTGTTTCCGACAATAACTGCTGAGTCGTATCTTTCATTAGCATAGCTTACATCATTTCCGAGGCTTGTTGTATAGTCTGCGATATAGTCCTCGAAAGTGCCTGTAAATCCGCCGAAGTCAATCTGTGAGCTTGAAAGCTTTGCAACAAGATTGAGGATGTATGTATTATCGGTATTGCCGCCGTCGTCAAAAAGCAGATAGCTTGAATCTTCGTTGAGTTCGTTTGAAATTGCAATGTTTTCAGCTGTGATATACATATCTGTATAAACATCGCCGCTTCCGTCCTCCTGACGCATATCAGCACCGAAAAGCTTTTTATATGAAACTACATTTCCCTGAGCATCAACCTCTTCGGGAATTGTATTGTTGCACATATCTGAAAGATATGTTGCAAGCGTATTGAGCTTATCTTTATAATAAGGTATACCCTTAGCAAGAGTTTCAGTAGAGTTCTGAATGCTCGGTCCTCTTCCGTTGAGAAGATCAACTGTTGCATTGAGAATACCCTTTCCCGGAACAGCGTCCTCGCCCTTACTCCTCCATGTAAGGTTTACTGTCCCGTCTGAGTTTTCACGATAAACAATTGAATCGGCAACTTCACCGTCAACAGCAGTATGTCCGCCGATTGTTACATCAACTGTGCCATCGCTGTTGTATTTTACAGCAACTTCGCCGTAGGTAGAAATCTCATCGATAAGCATATTTCTTTCATCAAGAAGCTCATTCGGTCCATACTGCTCAGTATACTGATTACTTACCATAGATTCACGGATATCCTTATTGATAGCCGCAATTTTAGCAAGATTGTTGTTTACTACCGAATTGTATGTCTGTAAATCAACCTTATACTTCTCGCCTACCTCTTCGAGATTTACATACTTCTCATTGAGAGTAGCCGCAAGATTATCAAACGCATCGACAACTACTGCAGCATAAGTTGCAGAGCTTGTGTCAAGTGAGAAATCTTGCAATGAATTATAAAGTGTTGAAATAGCATCTCTGATACCATAGCCGTTTCCGTCTTCACCGATATCAAATTCCTGAAGAGCATCTTCAATGCCCGTGAGAATATCACCTCTCTGCTGATATTCACCGATATCCGAGCACTGCTGACGTAATGCTGTATCAAGCTGTTTATCTCTTGTCTGTCCTATACCGAGGATATTTGTACCCTCGCCTGCAAGTGCAGTTCTTACGCCCATATAACCTTTTGTAGCGTATGTGTGGTATTTTGCTGATACCTGATCAACACGCTGTCTTGTGTAACCCTTTGAAGAGATATTCGCAAGGTTGTTTCCTGTTATATCAAGCGCTTTCTGACTTGCAAAAAGTGCTGTTTTACTTGCCTCAAATCCTAAAAAAGTCGGACGCATAATTTTCAAATCCTTTCGAAAAAATAGTTTTTCCGTATTATCTTCTATATTTATCCGCAGAAATAATTACTGCGGCTTATCTCATACCTGTTTGTTAAGTAAATTCGAACCTTTGAGTGCCGGCTCGGTTTCGCCCTTTGAATTATAGCAATGTGTTGCTTCGGGCGATTTCTTTGCAAGCTCCTCAGAATATTTAAGCTGTATATCGGAAATTTCCATTGATCTCTTATTGAGATAATTTACTGTCTCGATAAGCCTTTCAAGACGAGTTTTCTGAAGAATAAGTCTTTGTTTTTCCTCGCCCTCGAAATGTGCCGAAACAGCCTCGAATGAAGTTCCGTCAACGCCCATCGAAGCACACAGCTTCATTCGCTTTTCCTCATACTGCTTTGCCTGCTTTATAATGCTTTCATAAGCTGACAACGAGCTTTCCATTTTTGAAAGGTCATTAGAAAGAATAGCCTCAAGCTTTTCTTCCTCAGCCTGTTTGACTGTTTTATAGAATTCTTCGTATTTATCCATAAATTCGTAGTAGGTTGTAAATTCGCTCATTGCCGAAATCCTCCGCATTAAAAAAATTCAGAATGAGAATTCAATCTCATATAAATCTGTTAAGAATTTTGCCTGCAACAGCCTCTGATGAAACGTTATATGAACCATTCGCTATTGCACTTCTGAGTGAAGCTATTTTTTCTGACGAACCGCATTCGTTCACTCCGCCTGCAACAGATGTTCTGATTTTTGCGATTTCCGAATAATCAGAAGCGCCTGCGCTTATTGAAATTACGTCTGATTTGATTTTACCTGCCGCAACAGGAGCTGACTCATTTTTTACAATATTACCTGCATTTGAAACAGAGCCTGCTTTATTTACGCCCTTATTGAATGTATTAAAATTGATATTCATTAGATCACTCCCTTTCGAATTAATGCAATATAGCACAGTAATTGCAAAAACGTACATTTAGTGATAACTCACCTTATCATACAAATTATTCATCGGCACTTTTTTTAAATTTTAAATAGCTGATTTGAAATTTATTTTGGAAATTTTCAGAAAAAGGCTTCCCGTTGATTTGGGAAGCCATAAATTGTTTAATAACATATAACAAATAATAAAAACTTATATATCTATAGTTGCAATCTCTCAAATACTATGTTAAAATATAATAAAATTTATCGTGAGGACATAACACATGAAAAACAACAAACGTTTTTTTGCTTTTCTATTAGCATTCTTGCTCTTGATAATGTTTTATTTTTCAGATACCATCCATTTCATAAGTTGGAAGTATAACTTAAATTTGTATAGAATATTATTTTTTATGAAAGAAAAGCCTTTCTTAGAAAATGATGATTTCGCAAAGGGAGTATCAATATTCACTTATTCTTTTTCCAAACTCACTATTATCATATTAATTGTAATGATAATAATAATGGTCTGGGAACATACTAAAAAGAATTTAACCAAGCTCAAAACCGCAATATATCTATTCTTGTTTATTATAGCATTAGTAATGACTATAATTATCTTCCAATATGATAGACTGATTGATTTTTATAATTCTCCTTCTAATGACATTCCATGGAATTACAGAAATATATTGTGACCATAAAATAATATTAAAGGCTTCCCGTTGATTTGGGAAGCCTTGATTTATTATAAATTGAAATAGAAAACAACAAGATTTATAACGGATCGCCGATGTAAATCTTACACTCCTCTTTTTTTGAATCGCTATTTGCATATTTATTACTTTCTGTCATATTAATTACGGTTATACATCTAACGCCTATTCTTTCTGGTTCATCATCACTGGTTAAACGTCCACGAAAAACGATTCTATACTCCGTATTTTTAATTGTTAATATGTTTCTTGTATCACCGCCATAGCTTTTTCTGTCAGACGGACCGCTTGCACTTGAATTCGGCTCATCATAAGAAACTATTTCGCCGTCAAGAAAGTTGAATGCTTCGTCTATCTGTGAATCAATATCAGGGTATTTATTAATTACATATTCGCTAAAAAATCCTTTTAATGTTTCTTTGTCTTTATTTACAAAGCATTCCATTATTTCTGCTTGTGTTTCAGTAGCTATCTGATCAGGCGTTTTATATTCTTCATCTTCATCACATGATGTAAATGATATAAGCATCAGCAATGTTGTAAATATATATATTATTCTTTTTATCATATTCCTATACTTCATATATCTAAAAAATTATATATACTCTCCTTTATAAATTTATCAATTACTGCTGTTAAGCAATCTGAAAATTGCTTCTGTTGATTCTGAATCAAGTGCCAATTCCGAAAGATTCTTTATGGTTATATTATATACACCTACCTGTTCAGGTGCTTCATCATAGCTATACCACTCTTTTATAGCAATATAATATTCAGTTCCTTTATTTGTTGTTAAACTCTTTATTTTTGCACCCGTATCTTTTTTCTCAATACTACCACAAGCCGAACCTACTGGTTCATCATAAGAAACTATTTCACCATCAACAAATTCCAACATCTTATCAAGTCTTGAATCTATATCTGAATAATCAGAAATAACATCCTCACTTAGCATTTCTTTTATCATTAAAGTATTATTTTCATTTATTGCATTAATTATTATCTCAATATTATTTTCAGCTTGTTCGGTTGGTGATACATATTCTTCATCTTCATCACATGCTGTAAATGATATAAGCATTATTAGTGATGTTAGTATATATATTATTTTTTTCATTTTATCACTTTCTTCCAAATATGATATGCATAATTTTTTTAATTATATCACAGCATATAAACCTATGTCAATATTTTTTATCTCCCACCCGCCATATAAAGCAGGGCATTGCATATTGCGGCGGCAACATTGCTTCCGCCTTTACGCCCCTTTGCAACTATATACGGAACGCCTGAATCCATAATCATTTCCTTAGACTGAACAACATTTACAAAGCCGACAGGCACTCCTATAACAAGCTTCGGAGAAAAAACGCCCTTTCCAATAAGCTCGTTAAGACGTATAAGCGCAGTCGGAGCGTTACCTGCCGCAAAAATCACAGGCTTTCCGATTTTCGCCGCCTTGTCAACAGCGGCTGTTGCTCTTGTTGTATTGTTTTTTCTTGCCGCTTCGGCAACATCCTCATCAGACATAAAACAAACCGCCTCACAGCCAAGCTTTTTAAGTGCAGCTTTTTTTATCCCCGATTTCGCCATATTAGTATCCGTAACAAAAACAGCCCCGTTTTTTATCGCTTCAAGAGCCGTTTCCACAGCATTATCTGAAAAACATAGATTATCATAATAATCAAAATCGGCAGTTGTATGAATTACACGCATAACTATCGGCTTTATTTCCTCGGGAATAGCTCTGCCGCCAAGCTCGCTTTCGATAATCTCAAAGCTTCTTTTTTCAATTTCATTCGGAAGTACATATTCAGGCTTCAATATTCTATCCCCTTTCTTGCGGAAATTCCTTTTTTGTATGGATGCCTTACACAGCATATTTCACTCACATAATCTGCCGATTTCAAAAACACCTCATCAGGATTACGTCCTGTAAGCACTGTTTCGCAATACTCTCTGTCGTTTAATATAAGATGTTTTGCAAATTCTTTATCCAAAAGACCATAATGATAAGCTGAATTGAATTCATCAAGAATAATCATATCATAATCACCTTTAAACGCATTTTTCAGCATTTCATTATGGCACGCTGTTATCTCCGCTTTATCATTATCGGTCATATTTCTGAAAAAACCGTAATCCTTATCACAGCGTTTAACGCTTATATCTGAAATATGATTAAGCACTGAAAGTTCAGCAGTATCTCTGCCCTTCATAAGCTGAACAAAACAGACTTTCATTCCTGCCCCAGCTGCCCTTACAGCAAGTCCGATTGCGGCGGTAGTCTTGCCTTTTCCGTCACCGCAGTATATGTGAAGAAGTCCCATTATTTTCCTCTTTTCTTTAAGCATCTTACAGCAATTCCAATCACCGCAAAAACCACAGCCAGAATAACTGACAATATTATTATAACAGGAACAGGCTCGGATTTCAACGCTTCTTCAGCCAGAGTTTCCGATTTGAATACAAGCGTTCTGTCATACCATTTCTGCTTTCGTGTGCTGAATCCTGCACAAGCAATTTTTTTATCAAGCGCTTCAACAGGAATTGTATAGCAATACTTTCCCTCAGTTGTTTCTGTAAAATACGAAAAATTGTTTTCAGAAGCACTATTCGCCTGTTCACTTGTTCCCACATATACTTTCTCATAGCCCGTTCCGCTTAATGTAATCACCGCAGTCATTTCACTGTCATCAACCGTAAGCTTACAATCAATAACCCTGAACATAGATGAGCTTGATTTCACCTCTATACTGTATGTTCCGTCATTCAGCCTTTCTGCATAAATCGGCTTCATTTCTTTTTCTTCGCATGAAGAAAAACACATTACCCCAATAAGAAACATTATAACTGCAATTATTCTTTTCATTATCATCACCTTAAAATTTATGCCGTAGGCTATAAGCCTGCGGCATAATGATATTACTTTATTGCGTCGGCAGTATGTGAAACATACATATCCTGTACGGCTTCGATTGAGCCAAGACCTCTTAATACACACTCAACGTCAATTCCCTCTGCTTCAAATGCAAGCTTCCAGCTTCCTTCCTCGTCACTTGCCATATCGTTGTTAGCATGGTCACCTGCAACTACCATAAGAGGCTGAAGAACAACCTTTGACTATCCGTTCTTCTTTACAGCTGTGATAACATCTTCAAGAGCCGGAGAGCCTTCAACTGTTCCTATGTAGTAATTATCATTTCCTTTAGAAACCAATTCATCCTGAAGCTTGCTATATGAAGCGTTTGCTTCATGATGTGTGCCATGCCCCATGAATACAACAGCCGTATCTTTGTTATTATATTCCTTTGTATCCTCTACGAGAATATCCGCAAGCTTCGTATAATCCGAATCATCAGAAAGAAGCGGCTTACCTACTGTAATTTTATCGAACTTCTTCTCATATTCTTCAACAATTACCATAAGGTCATCATATTCATAACCGCTGATAACGTGTGTAGGCTGAACTACAAGTTCTTTAACTCCGTCATCCACAAGCTTTTTAAATGCCTCTTCAACGTTATCAATTTTTTCTCCGTTATTCTCCTTGATAACATCAATTACAATCTGACTTGTAAATGCACGTCTGATTTCATAATCGGAATTAGCGTTTTCAATTGCCTTTTCAACAGCACCGATTGTTTCCTCTCTGTTGTCGTCATAGCTTGTACCGAAGCTTACCGCAAGAATAACAGGAGTCTTTTCTTCTTTTTTACAACCGCCAACAGTCAGGGTTGCCGCCATAAGACCTGCCATAATAATTGCTTTTTTACTTTTTCTCATTTAAATAACCATCCTTCTTAATTTATATTTATATATTTCATTTGTTTAAACAAAATATTTTTTATACAGATTCTCTGAGATATCATAAAGCTCCATAATATTTTCAGCTGTAAATATTTCAGCAGGTGTCCCTGAAAGTACCGCTTTTCCGTCTTTTATGCACAGAATATAATCAGAGATCTTCTCTGCAAAATCAAGCTCGTGCATCGACATTATAACAGCTATTTTATTTTCCGTTGCAAGCTTACGCAGAAGCTCAAGAAAATGGATTTTATGATGTATATCAAGATATGATGTCGGCTCGTCAAGAATTAAAATATCAGGCTCCTGACATATTGCACGGGCAAGCATTACCCTCTGACGCTGACCGTCGCTGACCGAATCAAAATACATTCCCGAAAAATCCCGCATTGATACAGTTTCAATCGCTTTATCTACAATTTCATTGTCGTTTTCAGAGAGTATTCCGAAGCTTCCTGTGTATGGATATCTTCCCGTTTCAACAACCTCTCTGCACGTCATAAGCTCAGGCTTTATACGCTCTGTCAGCACAACCGAAAGCTTTTTTGCCATTTCCTTTTCGGAATATTTATCAGAGCTTTCTCCGTCTATCACTACCCTGCCGCCAAGCTTTTTAAGATACCCCGCAAGCGTTTTCAGCACAGTTGATTTCCCTGCACCGTTTGGCCCGATAAGAGTAAGGATTTTTCCTCTCTGAACAGAAAATTCAATATTATCCGCTATTATTTTTTTACCATATCCGACAGCAAGCTTATCTGCTGAGATAAATGCATTATCCATTCATTTCGCCACGCTTTCTTTTAAGCATTATGATAATTACAACAGGTGCACCAAAAATTGCAGTTACTGTACTTATACTAAGCTCTGTCGGCGCAAATACTGTTCTTGCAATCATGTCGCAGAGCATGCAGAAAATACTTCCCCCAAGAAAGCATGCTGGTATCATCACAAGCGGCTTTGAGGTTTTAAACAGCACCCTGATAATATGCGGAACAGCTATTCCGACAAACGAAACAGGCCCTGCAAAAGCTGTAACTGCCGAAGAAAGCAAGCCTGATAAAATAATAAGAAGTGCACGAAGCAGCTTTATATTTACACCCATATTTTTAGCATAGCTTTCTCCGAGCATATATGCGCCGATTGGTTTCGAAAGAAAAAAAGCTCCGACAAAACCGAAAAACACAAATACAAAAATTGCCTTTACGTCATCCATGCCTGTGCCCGAAAAAGTTCCCATAGACCAGTCATGAAGATTTACAATATCCGAATCATTTGCAAATGTTACAAGAAAATCCGTAACAGCAGAGCATATATATCCTATCATAACTCCGCACACGACAAGCATCGACATCTGCTTCACTTTTCGTGATACGATAAGAACAAATCCGAGAGAAATAAGCGAACCTATAAACGCTGAGAAAATCAGCATTGCTGAGCTGAGAGTTCCGAAAATTCCAGCTGAAAAAATCATTGCTAAAGCAACAACAAGCTTTGCTCCCGACGATACTCCAAGCACAAAAGGTCCTGCAATCGGATTATGAAAAAACGTCTGCAACAGATACCCTGAAAGTGATAATGCACCGCCGAGAAGCATTGCCGCCAATGCTCTCGGAATACGGATTTTAAAAAGAATATCTCCTGCGTAATTCTTTTCTCCGAAAAATGCATGAACTGCATCAAAAAATGTAATGTCAGCACTGCCTGTAAACAGATTTGAAATAAAAATAAGTAAAACTCCGATAAAAAGCAGTATAAACATTAATGTATTTCTTTTTTTAGTCAACGCTTTCACCGCTTTCTAATCTGTACAAAAACTGTGTCGGCTTTACCTTTGTATTATCCGTAAAAATCGAATTGAAATCAGAAATAACTGTTCCGAGCTTCATTGTTTCCTGATAAAGATTTTCTCTTGTACACCATACATTTCCGTTCTTTACAGCCTTGAAATCCCTGAGCAGTTCATTTTTTGCAATAAGCTCGTCAATTGAATCCACGCTGTCATCTATGGTATTGTTATAAATTATAAAATCTGCATCTTTTGCCTGTTCATAAAACTGCTCCATTTCAAGAGTAACAGAAGCAGTTGCTTTATCGTCACCGAGATTTCTGAATATATTTTCTCCGCCTGCAAGCTCAATCATTTTTGTGATATAATCACCCGATTTGCGTGTCACAGCTTGTCCTGATGAACTTATATAGAAGAATGCGGCTGTTTTTCCCGTATCAGTTTCCGACAGCTGCTTAAGCTTATCTGCCTGCTGTGAAAAAAGTTCGTCAGCAAACTCTGAAGTATCGGTCAATTCTCCGTAAACCTTAATCCACTCACTTCTGCCAAGAGGATGACTTTCATAGCTTGAATAATCCACAAATACAGGTATACCAAGCTCATTGAGTTTATCCCTGACTTCAGGAGAATGCTCAATCATTGTAGACTGAATTGAAAGTCTGCATTCATTTTCAAGCAAAAGCTCATAATCAGGCTCACGATATTTACCTGCATACAGCATTTCACCGTTTTCCATAGCCTGACGTGCATAATCTATATACCAGTCATCAGCCTTTGTTCCCGAAAATTTTACTGTATCACCCTTTTCAAGCTCTGCAAAAAGCCCCATAACAGATGTTGCGGCAAGGTAAATATTATCCGCAGGCTTTTCTATTACCGATATATCTTTTGAAAGCTTTTCGGGGATTTCCTCGCCTTCAGGAACAAGGAGAAATCTCTCACCTTTCATTGTGTGAATAAGGGAATACCCATTTTCATATCGGTCAATTGCAAACTGCTCCGCATAGTAAAGCGGCACACGTTCTTCAAATTTCAATCCGCTGATTTCGATATGTTTTTCAGGAATTGCTTTTTTATCGGAACATCCGCAAAGCATTAGTGCAAATGCCGAAAACACAGCAATCACAGTTGTTTTAATTATTTTCATTTTTCTTCCTTTTCTTTTTAAATGCTAAAACGGCAATCACGCCTGCAACAAGCAATACTGCACCTGCGGCAACAGCCAAAATCGGAAACGTACCTTCTGATTTTGCGGTAGAAGAATCAAATCTCATAGAGTATTCTATCTGCTTCGGCTTACTCATTGCAACTGTTTCAGCTATAAATTCAATATCCGTATCAAGTGAGGGGATTTCAACAAGAAATGTTGAATTCTCTTCATTGCTTTCAGGGAGATATTTTTCTCCGTTAATCTCCATATAAGTGTAATTCTTACTGTTCCATACAATTTCAGCTGTCATTACTCCGTTTTCAACTTCAAGCTCTGTCGGTGACTCTATAGAAGACTTGCCCGAGCCGCCCTTTAATGTTACTTCGATAGTGTATTTTCCGTCTTTCATATTATACCTCTCTTAAAAATAAAATGCGTCCTTACCACAAGCAAAGACGCACAGTTACACAGATACTAAAGACGCACCGAATAAGCCCTGCCACTGAGCAAGACTTATAATTGTATGTAAACGTACTGCCAATTTACTCGTGGCATTGAAACAGATTCTGTTTCAGTACAAACATCAGGCAGGTCTCCCGACTCAAGTATCATCACAAGAAAAAAGTCTTCCCACAAAATGCAGTGACATTCAGCGTACGCTGTTTTTCCTGCTACTCTATTACGGTGACGAGTTCGTGCGGGATTTTCACCCGACTTCCCTTTTCATCAGACCCGACTTATCATAATAAGCGTCCGACACCTGTTGTTTTATCTATTAGAATATACCTAATAATATCACAGCTGTAAAAATTTGTCAAGCATCAAGACCTTGTTCAAGAATTTCATAAACAAGCTTCATATCAATATTTTTTCTTACCTCATCGGCAAGCAGATTATACTGAGTTTCCTTATATGCCCTGCGGTCATTTTTACCTGAATTATACGAAAGTCCCTTTTGCTCATAAAGCTTCGAAACTATGCGTTCAGCTATATCTGCTTCATCAAAAATTCCATGAATATAACAGCCGTATATATTTCCTTTCTGAGCACCGCCGCAGTCAAGCAACGGCTTTTCATCCGAAACCGTTTCACCAAGATGTATTTCATAGCCTTTGAATTCAACATGTGAAAGGTTTGAAAAAACTCCGCCCACTTCTGTAAATCTTCCGCTTGTCTGTGAGCGTTTCTTATCCTGAGAAAAAACTGTCCTGCATGAAAGAAGTCCCATTCCGCTGACGTTTCCGCCGCCCTCGCTGTTATAAGGGTCGCTTATTTCTTCACCTAAAATCTGATAGCCGCCGCAGATTCCGAAGACAGGAACACCTTTTTCTGCAAGACGCTTTATCGCAATTTCCATTCCACTTTCCGCAAGCCATTTTCTGTCGTGAATTGTACTCTTTGTCCCGGGAATTATTATCATATCTGGAGTTTTAAGCTGTGAAGGATTTGAAACATAACGCACAGAAACTCCGTCATACTGGCTGAAAACATCAAAATCCGTAAAATTCGATATTCTCGGAAGATGTATTACTGCTATATCTATAATACCATTTGCTGTATTGTTTTCAAGCTTTGAAGAAAGACTATCTTCATCCTCAATGTCGCAGTTTATGTAAGGAACAACTCCTGCAACACGCTTTCCGCTGTGATTTTCAAGAATGTCAACTCCGCTTTTAAATATCGTTTTATCCCCTCGGAATTTATTTACTATCATTCCCTTTATCATATCCTGTTCGTGCTTTTCAAGGAGCATTATTGTACCTAAAAGCTGAGCAAAAACTCCGCCTCTGTCAATATCTCCGACAAGCAGAACAGGGGATTTTGCAAGTCTTGCCATTCCCATATTTACAATATCATCTGATTTCAGATTAAGCTCTGCCGCACTTCCTGCACCCTCAATAACAATAATATCATACTGTTTATCAAGAGTGTTATAAGCCTTCATAATTTCGGGAATAAGCTCTTTTTTGCGTCTGAAATATTCTGCCGCACTCATATTTCCACGCACTTCACCATTTACTATAACCTGTGAACCGACATCTGTTGTCGGCTTTAAAAGTATAGGATTCATCATAACAGAAGGCTCAATTCCTGCCGCCTCTGCCTGCATTACCTGTGCTCTGCCCATTTCAAGTCCATCAGCAGTTATATACGAATTAAGAGCCATATTCTGTGATTTGAACGGTGCAACGCTATAACCGTCCTGTCTGAATATTCTGCATAACGCCGCCGCAATTATACTCTTGCCTGCGTTTGACATTGTACCTTGTATCATTATAGGTTTAGCCATTCATACACCTCCTTACTGCTGAAATGAGAATTTCATTTTCGTTTCGGTTTCGGACAGCAATGCGGAAAAATCCGTCACCCAGTCCGTCATAATTATTACAGTTTCTTATAGCTATTTTCTCTTTCAGAAGCATTTCATCAAGCGGAATTTCACATCGGAATAAAATGAAATTCGCTTCGGAATCATACACCTTAAATCCAAAATTTTTCAGCTCTGATATTAAGAATTCACGCTCGGTATTTATAAGTTTTACTATCTTTTCAATATAATCATATTCATTTAAGGCGGCAATTCCTGCTGTCTGCGCAGGCACGGAAACACTCCAGAACTGCCCTGTATTCCGCAGAATATCAGCAAGCTCTGCATTCCCGAAAAGTGCATATCCAAGCCTTAAACCTGCCATTGAAAATATCTTTGTAAAAGCTTTCAGAATTACAATATTTTCATTTATAAATCTTCTCACACTTTTATTTACGCTATCGACAGCAAATGGGAGAAAGCACTCATCACACACGAAAATTATATCATTACGGCGGCATTTTTCAGCAATTGCCTCAAGCAGATTTTCTTCTATTATTTTTCCCGTAGGATTATTCGGACTGCACATAAAAAGCATATCAATTTCATTTTCAAGATAATCAAGAATACTTATACCAGCGGCAAATTCATTTTCCTCCGAAAGATAATGCTTTATAATTTCAGTATTATTTTCTGTAAGTGCTTTTTCGTATTCGCTGAAAGTCGGAACAGCTATCACAGCCTTTTTCGGCTTAAGTGCAGCTACAAGCCTGTAAACAAGGTCTGCCGCACCGTTTCCACATACTATTTTTTCAGCAGGGAAGTCCTCGTATTCTGCAATTGCTCTGCATAGTTTTCGGCAAAAATGGTCAGGGTAGCTTTCGCAATTCTTAACGCTTTCAATAACTGCTTTTTTTACACTTTCAGGCATTCCGAGAGGATTGAGATTTGCTGAAAAATCATATCTGATTTTACGGCTGTAAATATCACCGCCATGCATTGAATTCACCATAAAACTCCTCCGAAAATTATTCCTCTTATTGATACGAAAACTATCAGCACAATGATTGAAGTGCAGTACATAAGCCTGTTTGCACGCCTTATATCCTCGTTTTCTATCGGGCGGATATCATCGCCTATATATTCCTTTTTATGAAGCTTTCCGAAATAATAAGCGTCGCCTGCAAGTCTGATTTCAAGTGCACCTGCACATACAGCCTCAGTCTGTGCAGAATTCGGGCTTGCATGTTTTCTTCTGTCACGTTTCCATATTCTGAACGCATTTTCCCCATTCATTCCAAGAATATATGCAGATAAAATCATTACTGCTGCTGTAAGCCTTGACGGAATAAAATTAAAGGCATCGTCAAGCTTTGCCGCAAAACGTCCGAGATTTATATATTTATCGTTTTTATATCCTATCATTGAATCCATTGTGTTTACTGCTTTATATATAAATCCGAACACAGCACCGCCAAGCGACATATACATTATCGGTGCAGTAACGCCGTCTGATGTATTCTCCGCAACAGTTTCAACAGCCGCTTTGATAATTCCGCTTTCATCAAGGCACTGCGTATCACGTCCTACAATCATCGAAACAGCTTTTCTTGCTTTTTCGGTATCTTTTATTTTTATTGCGCTATATACTTTCATGCTTTCATTACGCAGGCATTTGGGAGCAATAAGATAATAACAGAAAATTCCCTCAATCAGAATACCGAATATAATATTCAGCCTGTAATAAAAATAAAGTATAAAAAAGGGGACTACTGCTGATATAAATATTACTGTAAGTGCAAGAAAAACACCGCCTGTATGCAGATTTCTGAAACGTTTGCGTATAAATTTTTCAAGCTTTGAAATAAGCCTTCCGATAAGTCTTATAGGATGCGGCAGATTATACGGATCTCCGATAAAGCTATCTATTACAAAGCCGATTATTATCGGCATAATTGCTGTCATCAATTTCATATATTCTCCAGAACTTTTATTTTTTCTCCGTCAAATTCAGTTATATAACCTTGCCCGTTTTTCACCTGAAAATCATAATAATTCCCTTTCGGCACAGCGTATTTTTCCATAACAGACATTATCGTTCCGCCATGTACCACAAAACAGATGCTATCATAATCCGAATAACTGCGTACAGCATTTTCAAATGCTTCGACACATCTTTTTTTGAAATCCTGGGTATTTTCACCATTTGGGAACGGCAGTAAACCTCCGCTTTCAAGCCAGCTTATATAATCGGGATTATTACATAGTTCATTGTAATTTTTTCCCTCAAAATCACCGAAATCACATTCTTCAAGTCCGTTTATAGTTATAACCTGTTTATCGGGATAGATAAGCGTTGCTGTTTCTATGCAGCGTTTCATAAAACTTGAAATCACAATATCGCAATCGGGAAAAGAATGCTTTGAAATCTCATTTATGCCGATTTGTGAAAGCGATTCATCAGTTCTTCCTATGTAGCGTTTTTCAAGATTTCCGACAGTTTTTCCATGACGGATAAATATAATTTTCATTTCTTCTGACCTTTCAGAATATGGGGTATACCACATATCATACGAATTACTTTTTCTGAATTTTCCGCTATGATACAGCCTGCCTTACCGACTGTCTCACGCCATATTCTCTCGCTTTTTTCAAGCGGAATTATTCCTCCTCCTATTTCATCCATTATAACGATCAGTGAAGGATTTTCTCTGCAAAGCCTTTCGGTAAACTCAACAGGATTTTCACCATTTTCAAGCAGACGCTTTACAAGCAGATGATAATTTTTCACACATTCAGCAGTAAATACACTGTCAATTTCACAGCATTTTCCGTCTGTGATTTTACAGCCGTATTCAGAAACAGCAAACTGTGTTTTCCCCTGATATGCTCCGCCTGTTATCATAATCATAATAAAGCCGCCTCCGTAATTTTTTCGCCGACCAGTGCCATAATTGCAATTGTAAGCTCGCAGACCTGTAAAAACCAACCGGCTGTATCGCCTGTAATTCCACCGAAATTTTTATATGCAGATAATCTGTAATAAATCAAAGCAGCTATCGCACCAAGCACAGCAAATCCACCCGCTATAACATTAAAGCATAGCATTGCCGCCGCCGCAATTACATTAACTATTGCAAGCACAAAAAGCGTTGATTTTTTGTGTGCAGGCTTTACGAAGCTTTGCAGTGCACCTTCGCTTTTTGCAGATTTAAAGCATACCGCACCTATACCGCTGAGCGTTCTTGAAAACACAAATCCAATTGCAATTACCAACGCTGTTTCAGTTTTATCTATCTCGCATAGCACAGCTGTCTGAACAAGGAAATAAAGCATAAGATATATAACGGCAAATGAGCCTATATGTGGGTCAGACATTATTTCAAGCCGCTTTTTCTTATCGGCAAATGATGATTTCGCATCGATTACGTCACAAAAGCCGTCAAGATGTATTCCGCCCGTTATAATTATCGGAATGATAACCAAAACTACTCCTGTAAAAAATCCGCCAAATTCAAGCAAGCCGCATATATGCCTGCAAAGCATAAATAATGCCCCGATAACAGCGCCGACAGCAGGGAAGAAGCAAAGCGAATATCTTCTGTTTTCCTCTTTCCACTCGACATTCGGCATCGGTATTCTCGAATACATTAAAAATGCACTTGCAAGGGATTTAAGTAATATCATAATATTTTTCCTTTCAGCACAACAGGGATTCCATACACGCACTCGATAACATTATCGGCAATTTCCGCAATTCTGCAATTTATTTCTCCCATTGAGCGTATATATTCCATGGTTTCTTTTTCGTAGTAAATACCATCACAGAACACATTATTTGTTACAATCACAAAATGCTCAGACTGTGCAGCTATTTTTTCAATCCCTTTTATAATCTTATCGGCAGGAAAGCTTATTTCATTATTTGCAAACATTTCATTTGCACATAGATTTCCCATACACTCAAGAAGCACACTGCATTTTTCGGGCAGACATATTTCGTCTATATCAGTATATTTTTCAATAGTTTCAAAGTCCTTGTCTTTCCGCATTTTTCTGTGTCTTTCAATAGCTGTCTGTGCATCCTCGCCATAAGGAATCATTGTAGCTATGTAAATTTTTCTGCCGCCTGTTTTTTCAAAAAGGCTTTCAGCAAAGCTTGATTTACTGCACTTCGAACCGCCTGTTACAATCGTTATCATTTAAGCTCGGTATACCTTTCTATTGAGATTTCATCAAATCTGTGCGCATTGTTATAAACTGACAACGCACCGTCAAGAAGCGGAAGAAGCATTACTCCGCCCGTACCCTCGCCAAGACGCATATTGGCATTGATTATTGCTTTTAAGCCTATGCTGTCAAGTAGCATTTTCCCTGCCGGCTCATCGGAAATATGGCTCGCAAGCATATATTCCGCTGTAAGAGGATTAATCCTGTATGCTATCAAAGCCGCCACAGCTGAAATCACTCCGTCAATGATTACAGGAATGCGATAATAAGCTCCGCCAAGAAACAATCCCACCATGCCTGCAACATCATATCCGCCAAGCTTTGCAAGAAGTTCTATCGGCTTATTGACATCAGGATTATTTACAGCTATTGCACGCTCAATTACAGATATTTTTCTGCTTAATCCCTCGCTGTCAAGACCTGCTCCTCTGCCTGTTACAGCTTTGGGTGATAAGTTAAGCAATACCGCCGAAAGTGCTGATGCAATTGTTGTATTGCCTATTCCCATTTCACCTGTTACAATGATATTTACACCTTTATTTTTCAGCTCGCCGACAATATCCATCCCCACAGAAATAGCACTTTCCGCCTGTTCATACGTCATAGCCGCACCTGCTGCAATATTTTCTGTTCCACAGGCAATTTTTCTGTTTATAAGTTTTGTATTTTTGCAATCGCTGTTCATACCGATATCAACAGCAAGAACATCCGAATTAAACGTATCGGCAAGAACATTAATATTTGAAGTTCCATCAGCAATTGCATTTGCACATACTGCTGTAACACTGCTGTCAGACTGAGTTACGCCCTCGCAGACAACACCGTTATCAGCACACATTACAACTACTGTACGTCTGCTTATATCGGGATTTTCTATACCCTGTATTGCGGCAATCTTCTCCACAGCCGATTCAAGCAGACCAAGACTTCCAAGCGGCTTTGCAATACTGTTCCAGTGATTATGTGCCGCTGATTCCGCTGATTTGTCAGATGCGGTTATATTACTGATTCTGTTCATTTATTCCTCCGAATAACTCGCATTTTTCAACAAAGCTTTCAGCAATCTTTATATCCGAATAAAAATACAAGTGAGGAAAGCCTGCATAGAGATTTTTATTTCCATATCCGCATTTCCAGTTTCTTCCATCTGCTTTTTCAGCATTGAAATCAGAACCGACTGCACTGCTTTCAAAATAATGAAATTCATGCGCGGAAACACTCTCACCCTTTTTGCTGATAAGATTATCATTTTCAGATTTCATTCTTATATATCCGAAACGCTGTAGGCGCTCTGTTTTAAAAGCTTTTCCGTCAATTATTCCTGCCATTTTATATGATTTTTCAGAAGATACTTCAATCTCTTTATGAAGATACATAAAGCCTCCGCATTCGGCAATTGTCGGCATTCCTCCGTTGATTTTTTCGTAAACATCACACAGCATTGATTTGTTCTGCGATAATTTTTCCGCATATAATTCAGGATATCCTCCGCAAAGAATAAGCCCGTCCGCTTCGGGTATTTTTTCGTCTGCAATAGGGGAGAAGTATCTTATTTCACAGCCAAGCCTTTTCAGAATTTCTATATTATCCGAATATAAAAAGCAGAATGCACTGTCTTTTGCAACTGCAATAACAGGCTTTCTTTCAAAGCTGTATTTTTTTATTATCGGAGATGTGAACTCAGGTATATTACTTTCCGAATATTCCATTATTTTATCTATTTCAATATGCTTTTCCGCAAGCACTCCGAGATACTGCATTTTATTCTTTAAATCTGCAATTTCATCTGCTGTCACAAGTCCAAGATGCCTGCTTTCAACAGTAATTTTATTCGCAGGCATAAATCCGAAATACTGCGTATTCAGCTCGCTGCATATCTGCTTTATTTTCGGTACAAGCTTTTCGGGCAGACGATTGAAAATAAAGCCGATAATATTATTTTCACGATACGAAAGATATCCTTTCATAACAGCGCCGACAGAATCGCTCATTCCCTTGCAGTCAATTACAATTATCGCACCTGTATCCGTAATGCGTGAAACCGAATCAGCCGAGCCTCTGCCGTTTACTCCGTCATAAAATCCCATAACGCCCTCAATAACGGAAATATCATATTTGCTTCCGTTCTGATTCAAAAGATACCTCAGAGTATTATCATCACAGAAAAAGCTATCGAGATTATGTGCGCTTGTTCCTATTATTTTTTCGTGAAACATTGTATCTATATAATCAGGTCCGCACTTGAATGATGAAACTTTCAATTTTCTGTTGCAAAGAGCCTGCAAAACCGCACAGGTTACAGTTGTTTTTCCGCATCCGCTATGCGTTCCGCCGATAATTATTTTCTTCAATTGCGTACTCCTTTTATTATGAAAATTGGATTTTCCGCCGAAAGCATTGTATGATTTCCAAGCTTTCTTGTTCTTGTAACAGCTATCTGTACTATTTCGGGATTATAAACTTTAAAATTCGAAAAGGCTTCAACAGCTTCATTGAGCGTTTCAAGCGAAACAGCTGTTATCACTATTTCAGCACAGATGTTTTTATCATATACGGCATTCATTATCTCTTTTATTTTACCGCACGAGCCACCGATAAACACTCTGTCAGGTGCAGGAAATTCAGAAATCACCTGTGTTGCTTCTCCGCTTGTAATTTTTATATTGTCACAGCCGAATCTGAAAGCATTTTCAGCAGTAAGCTTTACTGCTTCATCATTTTTATCAACAGCATAAACTGCTCCGTCATAGCATTGAAGTGCCATTTCAACCGAAACAGAGCCTGTCCCACAGCCTATATCCCAGCAAATATCGTTTCTGCCGATATCAAGCTTTGAAATAACTGCACTTCTTATTTCCGATTTTGTCATGGGAACATTTCCTCTTACAAAATCATCATCACAAATTCCAAGCTTTACTGCCTGCTCATAATCAGAATTTTCCGTCACCATAACACTGAGCTTTTCAAATTCCATACTTATAAAATCCGAAGCCTTGCCGCTTTGAATCCTTTCGTTTTCATAACCGAGATTTTCTCCGATATATACGTTTATATTATCTCTACCGTATTCGCAAAGCCTTTTGCAGATTTCATCTGCTGTAACATCTCCGCCAAGCAGGAAAAAACAGTATTCATTGCGGCATATATTACGGATTATATTTTCGTTATTTCCATGCAGACTTATAAACCGCATATTCTGCCATGTTTTTTTAATTTTCGAACAAAAATACACTGGGGAGGAAATACCGCAGATTATTTCTGTTTCATAATCTTTCAGAGCATTTATAAGCTTTTGCGCACCACTGTAAAATCCGCAGTCACCCGACATAAGAACTGCCGCAGTTTCTGTCTGCTTTTCTTTAAGAAAATCTGAAATTTCTTCACTTTTCCAACTGATAAAGTATTCTTTTCCATAGTCTTCAAAAGCTTTAAGTATACGCTCTGCACCAATCAGCACATCAGCTTTTTCAATTGCTTTTCTTGCTTCTGAGGTAAGAGTTTTATCGCCCTCCATACCTGTTCCGATTATATATATTTTCATTTTATTTCCTTTAAGATTATTTCCTTGATTTCACTTAATGTATATCCCGATTCTTCGGGGCGTTTTATTGTTATAAGCTCAATCCCGAGTCGTTTTGCCGCTTCAGCCTTTTCAGGATATCCGCCTGCTGAGCCGCTTTCCTTAGTAATCAGTATTTCTGCTCCGCTTTTTCTTATATGAGCCATATTCTGCTCAACCGAAAACGGACCTTTCCCGAAAAACATTCTGCTTTCATCAGCCTCAAATCCCGTGCAATATTCAGAAACCGCCTCCGCAGATAATACACGCATCCATAAACGCTCTTTATAATTGTTTATTCGGCATAAATGTGGGATTTCTTTACTTCCGAGAGTGCTTAATATGCGTTTTTCATTTCCGTTAAGATACATAATAAGCTCATCTGTATTATTAAATATTGTTCCGTAAAGCTGATTTTCTTCTCTTTTCAGACGATAGTATTCTGTTTTCGTTTCATTACAGGCTATGCGGATATTTTCAGTTGCAAGCTCAGCATAAGGATGAGTTGCATCTATTACAGTTTTAAAATTATTTTCAGATAAAAGTTTAATTATTTCGTTATTATCAAGCCTGCCGATTAAAATTTCCGTATATTCGCTTTCGGGAAGAAGCTCTGCTCCGTAATCGGTAGCAACCGAAATAACTGCATATATTCTATTTGCCGCACAGAATTCCGCAAGCTCTCTGCCCTCAGAAGTACCACCGAAAATAAGAAGTCTAAACATTTCTGTATCCTCTCGGAGTTACCATTTTTCCGCCTATAATTTTAGTTTCGCTGTTACCGATGAAAACAGTTGTGAACATATCGACCTTAGTATTTTTAAGCTCCTCCAATGTAAGAATACAGCTTTCCTGTCCGCTTCTTCCTATATTTTTTACATATCCGCAGACTGTATCTGCTGATTTGTATCTCAGCATTATTTCACTCGCTTTTTCAAGATAATCAGCACGTTTTTTTGATGACGGATTATAAAGAGCAATTGTAAAATCGCCCTCTGCGGCACATTTAAGACGATGAAAAATCTTATCAATAGGTGTAAGCAAATCAGAAAGACTTATTACCGCAAAATCATGTGTCAAAGGTGCTCCGAGAATTGCCCCTCCGCTTAATGCCGCAGTTACTCCTGCAACACTTTCGATTTCAACTTCGGGATAACGCTCTGAAAGCTCATACGCAAGCCCTGCCATTCCATAAACCGAGCTGTCACCACTACAAACAAGCGATACAGTTTTCCCCTCAGCCGCTTTTGAAAGAGCATAATCTACCCTGTCACATTCCTGACGCATTGCAGTTGAATAATATTCCTTTTCGGGAAAATACTGCTTCAAAAGCTCAGTATAAACAGTATATCCGACAATAATATCGCTTTGCTCAATTGCTGTCTGTGCTTCAATTGTCATTCCGTTACGGCTTCCACAGCCGAATCCCACAACATACAGCTTCATAAAATCTCCTTTGCAAAATCAATTGTAACAGGAATTTCTCCTGCCGCCGCCGTTACTCCATTTGCGAATTTTTTACGCATTATAAGCTTTCCGCCAGATTTCACAACGCCTCTTTCGCACACGTTATCTGTGCCCGTCTGTGAAAGCACAAAATCCGACCTTGTAAAATTCCCCGAAACGCTCATAAGCTCATCAGCAGTATAAGTAAACAGCTTTACTCCGTATTTTTCACAGAATTCAAGCAATCCCTTTTCATCTGATTTTATATCTATTGTTGCAACTGCACAAATACGTTTCATTTCAATTCCGCTTGCTTCAAGGCTATCAGAAATATGCTTTTCTATTGTTTTAAAATCTGTACCACGCTTGCATCCGATTCCTATTACAACATTTTTCGGCACAAGATTAAGCGTGTTTTCAAATGGCTTTTTATTTATATCAGCAGAAATGCATATACCATTTATGCTGTTTCCGTCTTTCACTATATCAGACGGAATATTGATACATTCATAATCAGATACAAGTCCGATTTTTTCATTTCCAAGAACAGCCGCCGCTATTTCCTTTGCGGCTGAAATATTTACTATAATAAGATTATTCGCCTTTGCAAAGCTATCGGGAGAGAATTTTCCACCGATATCTGTTGCAGTTGTAATTACAGGCAAAGCTCCGATTTTCTCTGAAATATATTTCGCCAATGCGTTTGCACCGCCAAGATGTCCCGATAAAATCGGTATGACGAATTTTCCATTATCATCTATAACAATGACAGCAGGGTCACTCTCTTTTGAATGAACAAACGGAGCTATACTGCGTACCGCAATACCGCAGGCACACACGAAAATAACAACCTCGCTGTCATAGAAAACATCAGAAACAATGCTGTTTATATCTGAAAAAGAAACGCTGTTTTCATCGCTGTTTTTATGAAATGTATAACGTGTTACGTCATATTTTTCAGCAATGCTTCTGCATATACTTTCAGAAAGAATACGTCCTTTTTCAGTAATTGAAATTATTACTGCTTTCATTCTGTTGCCTTTCTGAATTCAGTTTCAAATGTACTGTCATAAAGCTTTGAAAGAGAATAATCACTTCCGAGAAAATTTCCGACAGTTATAAGTGCTGTCTTTTTTATTCCGTTTTTTTCTGCCGTTTCATAAAGTGTCCCGACAGTGCATCGGCACACTTTTTCGTCATTCCAGCTTGCCTTATACACAACAGCCGCAGGTGTATCGGCTGAATATCCGCCTTTTACAAGCTTTTCAGACAACTCCTTCAATAATCCCGTACTAAGAAAAATAACCATTGTCGCACCATGTGCCGCAAGCTTTTCGATATCCTCTTTTTCGGGTACGGGAGTTCTTCCTGCCATTCTTGTAATGATTACAGTCTGTGATACATCGGGGAGCGTATATTCTGCTTTAAGTGCCGCCGCCGCACCGCAGAATGAGCTTACACCCGGGCATATTTCATAGGCAATTCCAAGTTCTTCAAGCCTGTCCATCTGCTCTCTTATAGCACCATAGAGCGAGGGGTCGCCCGTATGCAGACGGACAGTATTTCTTCCCTTATTCTCTGCATTTTCAATAACGGAAATAACCTCGTCAAGCGTCATATATGCACTATTATGAATTTCACAATCTTCCTTTGCGTAGCTTAAAAGCTCAGGATTTACAAGCGAGCCTGCATATATAATCACATCGGCATTTTCAATCAGCTTTTTTCCTCTTAGAGTTATGAGGTCTGCCGCACCACAGCCTGCCCCGACAAAATCAACCATTGTATTCCTCCGAAATCATTTTTATAAGCTTATCTGCAAGTGATGTTTTAACAGAAATTCCATGCTTTTCAGAAAACATCACCGCACCGATTTCAATTTCGTTTTTCACCTTTGCATTAAGATAATATTCCGCCCTGTCTGCAAGAATATCAAGCGTTTTTTCCATATATCTGCCACTTTTCAATATATCGAGAGCAGAATCAACCGTCACACATTGCGGTATTTCTTTAAGCAGATTTACATCCGCATCCGCAAGCATTCCACAGGTAACAAGCACATCCATTCTTCCGTCAGCCTGTGCGGAATGTGTATTCATAATGCCTGCACCAAGCTTTACAAGCTTTCCGATATGCCCGATAATAAGTATTCTTTCAAAGCCTGTTTCAAGTGCTATATCAATTGCCTCTCCTATAAAATTACTGCATTTTACACTTTTTTCAAGTACAAACGGCATCGACTTCTGAATATAATTCTCGCTGTAATTTCCAAGCGTCAGCAAAAGATTTCTGTATCCCTCGGAATAACGCATTTTCGCTTCAAGACGTATTGTATCTATTAGTGCAGAATTGCTCATCGGCTCGACAATTCCGCTTGTCCCGATTATTGATATTCCGCCCTCTATTCCCATTCGTGGATTATATGTTTTCTTTGCGATTTCTTCACCGTTCGGAACGGAAATCTCAGCTCTTAATCCACCGTGATAATCATATTTTTCAGCGATTTCTTCCAATGCGGATTTTATCATTTTTCTCGGAACGGAATTTATCGCATATTCTCCGACAGGCTGGTCAAGACCTGATTTTGTAATAATTCCTATACCTCTGCCGCCTGTTATTTCAATTCCCGACGCAATTTTGCTTACTCTCGCAAATACAAGTATTCCGTTTGTTATATCAGGATCATCACCGCTGTCTTTTTTTATTGCACATTCAGCATAATTTTCATTTATCATCGGCTCAAGTACATCGAGCTTAAGCTTTATTCCCTTTGGAGTTGAAATGCCGACAAATGATACATTAGCTTCGGATAAAAGCATTTCTGCCGCCGCTTTTGCAGCCGCAGCCGCACATGAGCCTGTTGTATAGCCGCATCTCAGCTTTTCTTTGCCGTGACAAATGAACTCATCAAGCATTTTTGCTCCTCCTGACGAAAATTATTACTTTATACTTCAACATTATACAATAAAATCGGGATTATTTCAACTATATGATTTTAAGAAGCTTTCTTTTCGTCGAATCTGTGAATACAATCTTAAATTAATTGAATATGCGTCGAAAAACATTGACATTTTACTGAAATGTGATATAATAAATGTAGCGTTTTACGCTGTTATGCTAAACGGAGGTGCTGCTGTTCTGAAAGCCGCAGTTTCAACGGCTTGTCTTTATCCGAAGCTTCTTGAAGACAGCCTCTATGAGCTCGCTTTAAATGCCGTAAATAATGTCGAAATATTTGTTAATTCTCATTCAGAGCTGAATAAAATATTTGCTCAGAGTCTTTCTGAAACTATGCGGAGATTCGATGTTTCCTGCTGTGCGGTTCATCCGTTCACCTGTGAAATCGAACCTATGATGCTTTTTTCGGATTATCCGAGAAGATTCAATGATATGCTCGATTATTATAAGAAATATTTTGATTTTATGAATATCGTAGGTGCTGATATTTTCGTTCTGCACGGACATAAAGGCGCTCCGAACTCCAATAAAGAGATATTCTGCCAGCGTTATCTTAAACTGCGTGAGGCAGGAAAGGAATTCGGAATAAACGTTGCAATTGAAAATGTTTCACGATGCCTTAGCGGTAATGTTTCTTATCTGAAAGAGCTTTCAAAAATGCTCGGCGATAACATAAGCTTTGTACTCGATACAAAGCAAGCTGTGCGTTCGGGCGAAAATCCTTTCGACTATATTTCCGCACTCGGCAATAAAATAGCTCACGTTCATATAAGCGATAACAGCGAAATCGGCGATTGCCTTTTAATAGGCAAAGGGCGATTCAACATAAGGAAATTTCTTTCAGAGCTTTATAAAGTTTCTCCTGATATTTCAGTTGTGTTGGAGCTTTATAACGGCTGCTTTACAGGAGTTTCCGACCTTACAAACAGCTTTAATATCCTTGATAATATGATAAAGGGAATTGAAGCAAAATAAGATTAAAAATCATTTCATCGGAGGTTTTTACAATGGATTTCATGAATCAGTTCAATGACGCAAACGCACAGGCAACATTCACAGCAGAGGAAGTAAAGAAAAATCAGTTTTTCTGCGTTCTCGCATATCTCGGAATTTTATTCTTCGTTCCTTTTGTTGCAGACAAGAACTCTGCATACGCTAAGTTCCACGCAAATCAGGGCTTTGCATTCTTCCTTGCAAACATTGCGATTTCAGTTATAAGAGTTATTCTTGCATTTATTCCTGTTTTAGGTGCTATTGTAGGTTGGCTTCTTTCTGTCGTATTTTTTGTCACTATGATTCTTCTTATGGTTTGCGCATATAAGGGTATGGCTGTAAGAATTCCTGTTATCGGTACTTTAGAAATATTCAAGTAATCAGATAACACCTGAGCGCAGGCTTCCCTGATCTTCACTGTAAATCATTGAGGCTACTGCTACATTATTACATACTATCAGCTCTGCCAGCATATTTTTGCCGTCGGGGCTGTAATTTTTTACCTGATATACATAAAGCTGAGCTTCTTCACCTTTATGTTTACGCAAAGGAAGTCCCTGTTCATCCTGAAGCATTACATATTCTTCATAAACAGCACTGAATTCTGATGGAATTATTATGCGCTGGTTATAAAGCTCTTCAACCTCCCAGCCATGTGAAGCGAAATAGTCAATACGCTCTGACGCAGTTTCGGCGTTCACAGCCGAGGCAGATGTATCGGAATTCTTTGCTTCAGGCATAAAAATAAATCCGACAACAAGAATTATCCCCGATATAATTGCTATCTTTTTTCTTTTTGTCATATACAACCACACCTCTTGCAAATAATATATATGTATATATATGTCCATAAAATTCAATTTATACTATGAAACACAGAAAGGTTCATTATGCGACTTGATAAATTCATCGCCGACCGTACAGAATACAGTCGTGCTCAGATAAAACTTATTGTCAAAAAAGGAAGCGTAAGCGTTGACGGAGTTACTGTAAAAAAATCCGATATGCAGATTAATCCCGAAAATCAGACTGTATGCGTTGAAGGAAAAAATCTCGTATACCGCGAGCATACCTATATTATTCTCAACAAGCCCGAGGGCTATGTCTGCTCAACGGACAGTAAAGATGGCGCAACTGTTCTTGACCTCATTCCCGATGAGCTTAAAGTAAAAGGACTTTTTCCTGCAGGGCGACTCGATAAGGATACTCTTGGAATGGTTTTTCTCACAGATGACGGGGAACTGGCGCACAGAATACTCTCGCCCAAGCGTCATATACCCAAAATTTACCTTGTGAAACTTGACAGACCATTTGAAATTAAATATGTTGACGAATTTACAAAAGGACTTATTCTTGAAAACGGTGAAAAGTGTCTGCCCGCAAGAGTTTTTGCTGTTGAAAACAATGAAAAATGGGCTTTCATAGAATTACATGAGGGAAAATATCATCAGGTAAAACGAATGTTTGCAGCTGTTGAAAACCATGTTGAAAGACTGATGCGTATATCAATGGGTGGTCTTAAATTGCCCGTAGAACTGGGAAAAGGTCAGCATATAGAATTATTGCACAAAGATGTTGAAAAGTTATTCTCCCCCCTTGACGCCGAGGATTTTTGCCGTAAAAATTTTGTAGTTTTTTCGTCATATTTGATAAACAACTAATTGCAAGTTTGGGGATTTAGCGTATTGAAATATTTAATCGGATTTGATAAAATATTATTATAGCTGATACTATGTGATAGCATTAGCAAAAAGATAAGATATTCAGGAGGATTATTTAATGGCAGGCTTAACATTAAAAAATATTTATAAAAAATATCCGGGCGGCGTTGTAGCTGTTTCAGATGTAAACTTAGAAATCAGAGATAAGGAATTCATCATCCTTGTTGGTCCTTCAGGTTGTGGTAAGTCAACTACACTCAGAATGATTGCTGGTCTTGAAGAAATCTCAGAAGGCGAACTCTACATCGGCGACCGTCTTGTAAACGATATCGCTCCTAAAGACAGAGATATCGCAATGGTTTTCCAGAACTATGCTCTTTATCCACATATGACAGTATTTGAGAACATGGCATTCGGTCTTAAGCTCAGAAAGGTTCCAAAGGACGAAATCGAGCGTAAGGTAAACGAAGCTGCTAAGATTCTTGACCTTTCACACCTCCTCGACAGAAAGCCAAAGGCTATGTCAGGTGGTCAGCGTCAGAGAGTTGCTCTCGGTCGTGCTATCGTTCGTTCACCAAAGGTATTCCTTCTTGACGAACCTCTTTCAAACCTCGACGCTAAGCTCCGTGCTCAGATGAGAACAGAAATTTCTAAGCTCCACAAGAAGCTCGGTACAACATTTATTTACGTTACACATGACCAGACAGAAGCTATGACAATGGGTGACAGAATCGTTGTTATGAAGGACGGTTTCGTTCAGCAGATCGATACTCCTCAGAACCTCTACGAGAACCCAGTAAACAAGTTTGTTGCAGGCTTCCTTGGTTCACCACAGATGAACTTCATCGATTCAGTTCTTAAGTATGACCAGGAATATGGCCAGTACATCGTTGAATTCGGTTCAGCTGATACAAAGTTCAATGTTGGCAGAAAGTTCCAGATCATCGTTCCTGAATCAAAGGTAACACCTGAACTCAGAAACTACGTTGGTAAGGAAATCACACTTGGTATCCGTCCAGAAAGCGTACACGATGAAGAAATGTACCTTTCAAATGCTACAACAGGCGTTATCGAATGTGCTGTTGAAATCACAGAAATGATGGGTGCTGAAACATACCTCTACCTCAACTGTGAAGGTATTCCGCTTACAGCAAGAGTTTCACCAAGAACAACTGCTAAGGGCGGCGACGTTATCAGAGTTGCTCTCGATCCTAACAAGATTCACATCTTTGATAAGGAAACAGAACGTACAATCGTTAACTGATTATAAAAATAAAACGGCTGTGAAAACAGCCGTTTTTCTTTTGTATAAATAAATTTAAAGGACAGCATAAGCTGTCCTTTAAAATAATCATTCAACTGTTTCAGTTTCACCTGATAAACTCTTTTCAAGCTCATCAAAACGAGTCATAACCTCGTCGTATGTTTCCTTTGTAATATCAGGCATATCTTCGAGACCATTTCTGCCGAAATCCTTTGCAGCAGCGCCAAATCCGCTTATAATAGCGTCTTTGAGCATAGAAAGCTTAGATGAATCACCATTAGCAATAAGCTCAGCCATATCCATAATGCGTCCTGCAACAGCATCAACAGACCAATAGCCGCCTTCTGATATAGAAGCCTTTGCTTCTTCGATATCTTCTGCGGAAGCTACAATCTGCTCTGGGCGTAAGCCGATATAGTCCATACCCTTAGCCTTTGCCTGCTGGCCAAGCATTTCTCTGACCATATTAGACATTGCAGCCTTACGCTGTTCTTCGATTTCTTCAACGCTTTTCTGGATACTTTCCTTGGAATAAATACCTGTTTCAGAGCTTACAGTCTGCTCCTCCTTGGCATAGGCATCACCAGATTTTACAATCTCGGATTCCTTTTCTGCTTCCTTGCTGACCTTGTTTGCCTTGTAATCAGCTACTGCATTCTGTACTTTCAGATTCTGAATAGCATTTGAAGCATTGCCGATACCTGACAGGTTGTTCATTTCCATATAATACACCTCCTTGAAGATTTTTTACATTATATACTTCGACACTTTTTTGCAGATTTCAATACTATGCAATATAAAAACGGTGAAGAATATGAGTGATATTCTTATAGGGAAATATATGCGTATATTGAGGGAACCCCTTTTGAAAAAGGATTCTCCCTCAAACTCCCTTCCTAAAACTTTCGATTTTCAATTAAATTCAGCACAAAAGTCTTTGTAGGGGGTGTGGGGGTAAACTTTCTTCAGAAAGGTTCTCCCACTAAATTATATATAGACTCCTATCAGGATATCAGTCGTATATCTTCGTCATTTAAAATAAACCTCTTACATCTTCAAATGTCATTGTAGGCTGTAATGCAAGATTGATTGCAAACGCTATAAGCTGTGCTGTACGTTCTGTCAGGCGGTCAATATCTCGTGGAGTAACCATCATATTCGGCATATTTCGTTCAGGCTTGCTTCCTGCGAGGCTTTCAACGATAGTATGCATATCAACAACAGTAGGTACGCCAACAGCTATTACAGGTATTCCGAAAACACGCTGTGAAAGCTCCTTTCTTGTATTGGCAACACCGCTTCCAGGAGAAATACCGCTGTCAGAAATCTGAATTGTAGTGCCAAGACGACTTATTTCCGAGCAAGCAAGAGCATCAACTGCAATTATTACACTCGGATTTATCTGTTTGCTGATTCCTCTCACAATTTCAGCTGTTTCAATCCCCGTCTGACCAAGCACACCGCCTGCAAATACGCTTACACGTCTTAAAGATGTAAGAAAATCATCCTCTCCCTCGCTCAGCTCATCCTGCAAATGACGTGTTGCAAGCACTTTGTGCGCTGCCTGCGGTCCAAGAGCGTCAGGAGTTATCTCCTCATTGCCGAGTCCCACAACAAGCGCCTCGCCCTCAGGAATAAGCATTTTAAGCTCATCTGCAAGCTCAAGTGCCATTTCTTTATATGAATCTGAAAAGCTGCCGAGCTTTTCGTTTTCAAGAGTAATATATACACCCTTGCCCTTGCCGATTGTATTTATGTGATTATCGTTTTCTATTGTAATCTCTGTTATTTTAAATGCTTTCCCACGCTTAACCTGTTTTATTCCGTTACTGTCGGAGGCGTAATTTACCCCCTCAACAGCAAGATCTGTTCTGTATTTCATAAAGCTCCTCCGTTTAATGTGCAAAGTGCAACAAAATGTTGAAAAAAGTTTACTATAATACTTTGAATTTACCTATTGCTTTTTTTACGTTTTAATGGTAAAATAGTTATTAGTCTTAGTGTAGATTTTCTCTGCACGCGCAGATGCTCGTTACATCTGCAAAAGCAACAGGGTGTCAAAGTTGCTTTTATTATATGATTTCCTATCGCTCTTATACCCAATATCAGCGAAAGGGTTAAAATTTTGAGGAGGTGTAACAGAATGCCAAACATTAAATCTGCTAAGAAGAGAGTTAAGGTTAACAAGACAAAGGCTGCTGCTAACAAGGCTACTAAGTCAAATCTTAAGACAATGCTCAAGAAGGCTGACGCTGCTTGCGCTAACAACGCTGCTGATAAGGCTGAAGCTATCAAGGTTGCTATCAAGAAGGTTGACCAGGCTTGCGCTAAGGGTCTTATGCACAAGAACAAGGCTGCAAGAAAGAAATCACAGCTCGCTAAGAAGCTTAACGCTGCAGGCTAATCATTTATAATAAACAAACCTCTGTGAAACGGTGTTCGCAGAGGTTTTATTTTTTTGCATTTACATTTTATATTCACAAAACAAAACGGTTATCGGAGTAAGTCCGATAACCGTAAATTTTCAGATTATTATTCTTCCTCTGAAACTTCTTCGTCAGTAGCTTCTGTATCGCTGTCAGGAATTTCAACATCAAGATCAGCTTCTGAAGCAACGCAGCTCTCGCAGTCGCAATCGCAGCAATCATCATAATCGTCGAAAAGATCATCGTTAGCCTTTTTCTTCTGAATCATTTTGGTCACAAAGTAGCCTGTTGCAGCCGCTGTACCGATAATTAATGCAATAATTGAAAATTTTTTCATTGTAATTCCTCTTTTCTCCGCAAGATTATTCAGGTATAAATAAAACAATTACTCACACCATATAAATAATTCTACCGCTTGCGAACGGTATAATTTACTATAAATATATTATAACATATATTTTTTCGAATTTCAACATGTTTAGAAATTTTTTGTCAAAAACATCAGAATTGACAGGGCAGTTATTGGTGCAGTTTCACAACGAAGTATGCGGTTTCCAAGCCATACAGATTCTGCACCCGCATTTACAGCAAGTTCAACCTCCTGTTCATCAAATCCGCCTTCGCTTCCTATAACGATACCGATTGATTTTTTACCTTCAAATTCAATTTCATCGAAGCTTTTTCCGCCGTTTTCATAAAGAATAATACAGGAATCAAGCTCTTTCATCTGCAAAACTGCATTTTTATATGATATTATCGGCATAACCTCGGGAATTATACCTCTGCCCGACTGCTTCGCCGCACCCTCAGCAATTTTGTTGAGTCTATCAAGCTTTTTTGCAAAATGCTTTTCATCAGGGCGTGAAATACATCTTCTCGACAATACAGGAACAATCCTGTTAACGCCAAGCTCAACCGCCTTTTGTATGATAAATTCAAGCTTATCAAGCTTTGGAACTGCCTGAAACAACGTCACATCAATATCAGGCTCAGCCGCACACGGAGCCGAGTCTACAAGGTCAAGGTACACTTCAGAATCGGAAAAACTGCGTATAACACAGTTATAATCAATTCCACAACAGCATACGGTTATTTCCTCGCCGCATTTCATACGGAGCGAGCGTCCGATATGACGAGCATCATCACCATCTATAACGATATTATCGACATCAATGCTTTGTTTAAAAAATCTTGGCATATAAACCTCTTATATTATTTATTCTCGTCAGTAACACAGCTCATTTTAGCTTCATCCTCTTTCGAGTGGCGCTGATTAAGTTCGGGATGTTCTTTATAAAAATTATTTTTATCATCATACATCATACCATCGGCAACCTTGAACATATCGTCAATATCCATATTCTTTCTGCGCCATTCCATACCCACAGCAACATATATATGCTCTTTATAAAGGGAAGCCTTTGCCTCTTCAAGCCCTGTTGCAAGCTCTCTTTTACGGCAATTCGGGAAAATTATTGTAAATTCATCTCCACCGATACGATAAATAGCAGCTTTCGGGAATATCTCTCGAAGTTTTTCAGCAACTCTTTTAAGAAGCTTATCACCCGAATCATGACCGTAATTATTGTTATGGTCATGAAGTCCGTTTACGTCAACAAACGCACAGCCGACAGAACGAATTTTTCTTGTGCTGAATGAAGCGATATCTCTGAGATACTGATTTCTGTTGAATACCTCCGTATTGACATCGAGCGATAACAGAAGTTCAGTAGTATGAACATAACGATAAAGAATATTTATGGTAAGTATGGTACAAAGCGGAGCAAGTATACCCGGAGCCGCCGAAAACTCTGACTGAGTAAAAACACGCACCGAAACTGTAATCGCATTTACCAATGACAATATATTTGCTGATATAAGCCCTTTGCGTTTGAAATTAATTACCATATAAACACATACAAGAACCTCTAACTGAGAGCCTATACCTCCAAGCATTGCAATCAGACGATCATCATCCTCTTGACGTTCGCACAGCTCGCAATTCTCTGAATCTGTATGTTCAAGTTCTTCTGTATAAGACGAATCTTCTAAATTCGCAAAACCATTTCTAATATCATCAAGATTTACTCTGATAACTTTAAATCCTGCAAACATAAACACATAAATAAAAATAAAAACAACTAAAAGTATATTTTCTTTTGTTTTTCTGTAATTCAGACGTTGCATAGATAAAGTTTTCACCTCATTTTTTTGAAATAGATATTTTGTTTACAAATTATATTATATCACGAATTCATATGTTTGTCCACTAAATTATGGAAAAAAATAAAAATTTTTTTATTAATTTTTGTTGCATTCTTCCTATTATACTATTCGTATACCAAAGCCTTGTTTATACACCTAATACAAGCATAATAATGATATTTCAGGGCAATATATAGTATAAAATTTATAAAGGAGAGCTATTCTCAATGAGCATCGTTCTTGTACGTTCACTTGTTTTATATATAGTAGTAATCTTTTCAGTAAGATTAATGGGCAAAAGACAGCTTGGAGAGCTTCAGCCAACCGAGCTTGTAATTACTATCTTAGTATCAAACATAGCAACACTGCCTCTCGAAGAACTGAGCATTCCACTGATTATAGGCATAACGCCAATACTTTCTCTTGTATGCTTTGAAGTTATAATGTCAAGACTTACGCTTAAATTTCCTCGGTTAAGATGTATAGTTTCAGGAAATCCTAAAATAATTATAAGCAACGGACACATTGACAGAGCTGTTATGAAAAGTCTGCGTTATTCAATCGACGATCTTATGACTGCATTAAGGCAGAACGGCGTTTTCAAGCTTGAGGATGTTCAATATGCCGTAGTAGAAACGACAGGAAGCATTTCTGTTCTGAAAAAAGCCGAAAATGACACTGTTACATGCAGTGACCTTAAAATCAAAGTACCGAATGACAATCCTCCCGTTATAATAATCACAGACGGAAAAGTGCTTGAACGCTCACTTTCAGAAATAAACGCAGACACAAAATGGCTCAACGTAATACTGAAAAAAGAAAAGAAAAAAGCCGCCGATATTTTTATAATGACAGCTGACAGAAACAAGAACTATTATATTGTGGATATGGAGAAATAATTTATGATAAGATTAAAAATCGCAGTCGGTATTCTTCTGATTCTTATTATTTTTTCTACAGTTTCAGAAATATTTATAAATTATTCCTGCGAGGAAATAGCTGATAAAATCTCGCATATAGAGGAGCTTGCCGATTCCGAAAATGTTGAAGCAGAGCTTGAAAAAGCCGCAGTAAAACTTGAAGAAGCATGGTATAGCTTCAAGGATAAGGCAGCATTTCTTGCAAGAGGGGATAAGCTTACAGATGCAGAAATAACGCTCTCACGCATATTACCTCTTATAGAAGAAAAAAGCGAAGAGCTGAAAGCAGAGCTTGCCGAGCTTAAAAAAGAGATAATGTATATCAACAAAAGTGAAAATCTATTCTTTTAGGGCAATACCGCACAGAGCTCGTGCAAAAGATGCGAAGTCAGATTTTTCGTCAGATTGTATAGAAATCTTGCAGGCATACTATCGTATGTCAAGAGATTTCTGTGCAAGATTACGGAAAATATGCCAGCAGATTTTGTGCAAAGCGCTCAGGCGTGCTTTGT
>JAFWWU010000160.1 GCA_017523285.1 Ruminococcus sp. | reverse complement strand
CTCTGCTGCTGACCGCCTGATAAATCACGATAGCATCTCTTTTTCAGGTCTGCAATACCAAGACGCTCCATATTCTGATGAGCCATATTCTTTTCTTTTTTTGAATAAAACGGACGATATCCCCTGCTGTTAAGACAACCCGAAATTACTACCTCTTCAACAGTTGCGGGAAATCCCTTCTGCATAACAGTCTGCTGCGGAAGATAGCCAATATCTGTCGGCTTCAATCCGTCATTCATTATTATATCACCGCTGTCTGCTTTTTTTATTCCAAGCAAGCACTTTATAAGCGTACTTTTGCCTGAGCCATTTGCTCCGACTATGCAAAGATAATCGTTATTGCATACGCTGAAGCTTATATTTTTCAGAACATCAACATCATCATAGCTGACTGAAATATTACTGCATTTTATCAATTCGTTCAAGACAGTGCCTCCCTGAGATTTTCAAGATTTCTTCTCATTAAATCTATGTATGTTACGTTATTATCAAAATCTTCTTTCGTTATATTATGACATGATTCGAGAGAAAGCGTTTTTGCTCCTGTTGCGTCTGCAAGCTTATCTGCAAGACACTGTGTTGACATTTCAAGATAGAATACATAGTCAGACTTGTTATCCAAAATCTTATCAATGAGAAATGCCATTGTATATACCCCAGGCTCACTTTCAGAGCTGCATCCGCTGAATGCCGCATAATAATCAAGATCATATTCTGCTGAAAGATAACGGAAAGGGAATCTGTCACCAATTACAATAAGATTATCAGACGCATTTTCACGCATTTCTCTGAAATCTTCATCAAGTCTTTCAAGCCTGTTTATATACATATCAGTATTCTTGCTGTATACAGCTTCATTTCCGCTGTCTTTTGAAATAAATGCTTCTGATATTGCCTGTGTCATTTTTATTGCATTGTGCGGAGTTGTCCATATATGCTCGTCATATCCATGTTCATGTCCGTCATGCTCATGATGATGCTCTTCTTCACATTCATGACAATCTTCATCATCTTCTTCGGAATGAATATGCTCGTGTCCTTTTGAACCCTCTATTGCTTCTTCTTCAAGAAGCTCGACTGTATCAATAAGTTTTACTATTTTTTTATCTTCTGTATCGATTGATTCAAGTATTTTATCAACCCATACTTCATCCTCTCCGCCGATATATATAAATATATCACATTCCTGAATTTTAAGGATATCAAGCGGAGTAGGCTCATAGGAATGAGCCTCTGAGCCTGTACTCAGAAGCATTGTAATGCCCTCATCATCACCTTTTACAGCTCTTGCAAAATCATAGGGAGGGAAACAGGTTGTTACTATTGATAACTCTCCGTTATTGGCTTTACTGCTTTCACAGCCGCTCATACAGCTGAAAATCATCAATGCCGAAATAATAAGAAATAATGCTTTTTTCATCATTGACATTCACCGCCACAGCTTTCACATACACCATAAAAAACTGTTTTTGAATTATCAATTGCAAATCTGTGATGCTCCATTATATGCGAATCAATTTCGCTCAGGAATGAACAATCCACATGAAAAAGAGTGCCGCAGTTTACGCATTTAAGATGAAAATGAGAATTACATGTTTTTTCTTCATTTATATACTGATAGCAGGCACCTGAACGTCCGTCAAGAATATATTTTCTGACTGTTCCCTGTTCAACAAGTCTGTCAAGCTGACGGTATATCGTGCTTATTCCCATAGGATTACCGTTATTTGTAAGATATGCGGAAATTTCCTGTACAGTAATGTGATTTTCTCCGCACTCTCTGAGATAATTCAGAAGAAGCTCTTTCTGCTTTGTATTATAATTGTTTTTTTTCATACACGCACTCCACGAAATTGAAAATGATTTCTATTTTCAATTTTATCACTAATCCCTCGTTTTGTCAAGTAATATTTCATCAGTTTTTGTAATATTCTGTATTGAGGTGATAATTTTGAACTCTTATGAATTAAACGAAAATGATATTACTGATTCTGATAAAGATAACAGAGTTATAGTTATCGATAATTATCCACATAAGCAAAAAAACGATGATATAAGTGATATTTTCGCTTTCCAGTCAGTTATATGTATTCTTGCGGCAACATCTTTTCTTATTCTTAATGTATTCTTTCCTGACGAATGCAGTGAAGTATATTTCGAATTTCTAAGACTTATAAAAAGCAACAGCGAAATCATTAATAATCCGCTGAATATGCTTTAAAACCTGCCGTTATGATTAAATTCAGATTATCAGATATACGTTTTACTTTTGATTTTACGTTTTTCGCTCTTTTTGCTGTATTAAGTCTATTCAGATTTGAACTTGCAATAACTCTTATAAGTGCTTGTCTTATTCACGAAATCGGTCACATTATTGCTATCTACTCATTCAACGGAAAGATTTCAGATGTACATTTTTCAGCACTCGGAATAAAGATTATTCCAAAAAAATCAATATATCTGCCATATTGCAAGGAAATAATAATTCTGCTTTCAGGACCTTTTTTTAACTTTGCTTTCTTTTATATTTCAATGATTATTTCTTCTTCACTTATTGAATTTGCATATCTTAACCTTGCTCTCGGAGTATTCAATCTTCTGCCGTTTTCAAGACTTGACGGAGGAAGTATTCTTCTGATTATTCTTGAAAATATTTTCCCTGAAAAAAACACTCACCAGATTATTAAAATTCCTGCAATTATTATTCTTTTATGCAATATAGCTTACATAATTATCATCAGAGATATTAATATAATAAACATCGTGTTTATATTATATCCGATTTCAGAAATCACAGACAAATAAAGGTATCGGAGAGCATTCCGATACCTTTTGACTTATATTGCGTATAAATTTGTTTCCCATGCAGGAATATAAAGCTGATGACGGATATAAAGCTTATAATTCGGATTGAGCGTCTTGATAAGAAGCGGCAATTCAAATATATCTTCGTTTCTGTGATAGAGCGATACCATAAGCTTCGGCTTGTAATACGCTATTGTATGAGCCGCACCCCATATAGCCTCACGTTCAAAGCCTTCAACGTCCATCTTGATAATAGTTGCCGAAAGTCCGCCTAAAATACTATCAACCGAGCGTGCATCAATCATATCTCCGCCCACTGAAATAGACGACTGTCTGCCTGCCTTTGAAGCAAACGGAAGCTGTGTATCACAGCACCATGCCGCACAATTATATGTGTAGATATTATTCATTCCATCTACGAATTTACTGAGCTTCTTGAAATTCTTTCTGTCAGGCTCAACAGCATAAATTGAAAGATATTTTCCTCTTGTAAATTCTGTAATTTCCTTTATTGTATCTCCGTTATATGCACCTAAATCTACATATAACTCGTTAAGATTAGGCTTTATAATCTGCTTGTATATATCAGCCTTAGGAGTTGTTACAGCTGAAAGATATTCAATCTTTCCGCTTATTTTGAAATTGATTATATTTGCATATACCTTGCGTGAGTAATCATCAGCAAGACTTGTATATACTTCTCTGATTTTTTCCTTATTTTCAAGGCAGTATTCGTATGTGAACAAGCCTCTGCCGACAACGGGAACATCAGGAACATAAAGGGGGTGCTTTGCGGCTATTTCGTGAATTTTATCAACAATTTCCTGATAGCCTGCCGCAAATGCAAGAACGACTACGAAATCATTTACTGCTTCTTCAATTTCAGAAAGCTTGTGAACTCTGAAACCTTCGAATGAATGACCTCTTACAAAATCATCACTTGCAAAAATTCCCGCAGGACATATTTTTTTCTCTTTGAATACGTTAAGTATCTTTAATGCGCCGTCTCCCATTCCGTATATAAATATCGGACGTGTTTCCGCTTTAAGACGGTCCCAGCACGACTGTTTCTCTGTTATAAACGATATCATTTTGTTTCTACACCTCGTTGTAATTACTCACAATCACAATTATCTACATCTACGTTCATCATATCTCTTCCTCTGATGCCGTATTTATCTCTCTGTGCGTTGATATACTTATCAATTAATTCGGATACCTTTCTCGAATTCTTGATACTTGTTACTTCCTTTGAAGGCGTATCGGTATCCTTACTGTATATAACAATGCTTCCGCATTTGAACAATCTCTGCATAAAAGGAAGTCTGAGCTTTTTATCTGTAATTTTATATAAATCAAGCTCATCCTCATCAATATTGAAAAAACCTTTTCTTGTTATGAATTTTGTTTCTGTAAGAAAATAACGTGTAAATGAAATAGGAAGTCCGAAAATCGTTCTTTTCTTATCTGTCCAGATATATGAAAACTCTTCTTTTCTTGCCATTGTTTTTACCTCTTTTCTTATTATATTTTCGAAATTTCACTTTATAATTCTATCACAAAAAAGCATATTAGTCAATGAAATTTTAACACATTGATATTTTATTCATCTTTATTGCTTTTCTTCTTTTTTCTCTTGCCTGCTTTGGGCATTGCATAAATAGGTTTAACAGCCTTTGAATTGTTCTTATAACATATAAATGAATATGCACAAAGCACAATATATATAAGACATAACAAACCTGAAACTATAAATGCTTTTTTGAACCATTCCGAATCTTTGAAACGTTTTGCAACGTATAAATTGAATTTTGAAGCTGAACGCTCTACATCTGAAACAGCTACAAGATTTACAGTTGCGATTTCTTCACCTGAATACATAAGCTGAAGCACTCCGAGCTTATCGCCTGCCTTTACAGGTGCTTTGATATCCTTGACATACTGTATATCCTTCTTTATAAGTGCAGTATCAGCCTTATCATACCATAAAGCTGTATATGTCATTTCAGGTCTTAAAAGCACATAATCCGTTCCGTCGGCAAGGTCAACAGAAACCTCGGCAATTTCCTCAGATTCAGTTACTAAATCCCTGTATGAGAAATTATTGAATGCCCAATTGAAAACTGATATTGCATCATCAATATGATAAAACTGATTCTTTCCGTCAGGGTCTCTTATCGGTGCTTTGAGAAGAACTACAAGATAATTATGACCGTCCTTGCCAGCCATTGCAATTATATTTCTTCCTGCTGCTGTGAGATTACCTGTTTTTATTCCCTTTGCGCCACGATAATAATAATCGCTTTCCTCGTCCATCATTAAATTTGAATGAGTCCAAATCCATTCATTATGATGCTTATGATTCTGCAAATTCGGAACTGTCGGGTTATATTCCTTTGTTGTAGCTATATTTGTGAATATAGATGTATTCATTGCATATCTTGTAATCAGCATCATATCTCTTGCGGTTGTATACTGATTATCATCATATATACCTGTCGGATTTACGAAATTTGTATTCTTACATCCGATTTCAGCCGCTTTTTCATTCATCTTCTTAACAAAGCTTTCTACGCTTCCGTCACCGTAGTGATATGCTAAAGTCTGCGCCGCTTCGTATGATGATGTAAGCATCATTGCATATAAAAGGTCATTAACGGTAAGCACATCACCGTCGAATATATCCGCACTGCGTAAATCCTCAGGATACTGCGTATTCTTCAAATCGGCAAAAACAGATTTATCTATTGTGATTTCTTTGCTTAAATCTCTTGTATTTTCAAGACAGATAATAGCAGTCATAATATTCACAAGCGAGCCGGGCATCTGCTTTGTGTCCGCATTTTTCTCATGAATAATTATATCATTATCAAGGTTAAGTACAATTGCAGATTCACTTTTTATTGCATTATTAAGCGGAAAATTCAATGCCTGTACATTCATATTATTTATAAAAGGTATAATTATTATCAGCGATAATATCAAAGGTGTGATTCTTTTCATTTATATTTCTCCTTCAGGCAAATAAGGCCTGTCAAAATCAATTTTACCAGTCGTGCCATAGTGACACATTGTTATTATACCACATCTTTAAATAAATTTAAAGTACTTTTTTAAATTTTCGCAAAAAAAGAGCCGATATTTTCAGATATCGGCTCATGCATATTAAAAATCCTATCCCATTTTAATATTTCCTACAATATTCTGTGGTTCTGTTTCAACTATCTTTACACCTTTTTTATATGTGTATTTCATTCCGATAAGCTGAATGATATAAGCTGCTGCAAAAAGTGAAACTGAGATTACAGCAGCTTTTCCGATTGAAAACCCGAATGTATAATCTGTCATAAAGAATTTCAACGGATACTGTGAGAAGAAAATAACAAATATAAGAATATATGATGGAACTGCAATATACCAGCATCTTGATGAAAACAGTATTGCAGAATTTGCAAGAATTGCACCTGTTGTAATATAAATCAACATATCAGAATAGATAAATTCATTATCAGTTCCGAATCTTATAAAAACTATTCCCATTATAATAAGAATATAAGCAAATGCCAATACATTGAATACAAAAACAGGAACAGAAGTCATATATTTATCTGATACTGTCATTGTTCTGAAAAATTTTTTTCTTTCATTTGTTGAAAATTTAAAAAACATAAAAGGCATAAAATAATACCCAAATACCATTGCACCAAGCATTGAATGATATTCCTTTTTATCGGCATTAGTCTGCGGGTCAATCATAAAGCCTAAAATATATACCATCATAAAGAATAAAGCCATAACAAAAAAGAATATGCTGAACGATGTTTTTAAGAATACTTTTAAAGCTTTTGAAAAATCCTTATCCATATTATTTCACCCACTCCTTTTTCATTTTTTTGAAATTAATTGCCATTCCGATTACAAAGAAAACAATTGCAGCCGCTGCGATAAGCAATACAGGAACTATATCTGTCAGCATATACACCGACATAAATACCACTACCATAAATCCTATTGACCATGCTCCGAATAATATAGCTGTGATAATTTTATTTTTTATTAGCGATATGACTTCATTTACTGCGTTGTAAATCATTATCCCTGATAGGCTTATAATTATTCCGCATACACCAAACATAAGGTGGTGTGTAAAGAGTTCAGATACTGCAAATACGATTAATTCAAATGCTATCATAACAATAAATCCAAGCAGAGCCTTTGCAATATACGCATTTTTATAGACATTAAAACTATCAGGAAGAGTTCTTACAAACTTTGCAAATGTAAACGATTTATCTTCAATCGGAGTAGTTCCTATTGCAATAAAATTTATCATCATAACTGATAAAGGAAAAAACATATTTCCGATTTTTTTTATTTCCAGATCTTTATCACTTGTTATAGAAAACATCAGCAAAAAGAAAAGCATCATCACTGCATACACCAATAATCCAATATACAAAAGACGTAATGCGCCTGATAAAGGCTTTTCACCTGAATATATATTGAATGCTTTACTAAGTTTCTTTATACTCATAATCACTTAACCTCGTTATCTTTTTCAGCTTTTCTGAGTATTCCAACACTAAGCTGCTGGAGTGTCGGAACTTCTATTGCAATATCATATTTTTCAAGCTGTGATCTATTTTCTGTAAGTGCAATGCCCTCAAACATTGTCTTATTGCCGGTATATGAAATAAGTCTGTCAGAAACCTTTGAAAGAATGTCTGCCGAGCCATGCACCAAAGCATATTTTTCTTTAAGCTCTTCAACAAAGCCTTTTTCCACTATTTTTCCGTTTGCCATAAATACAGCATAATCTGTTGCATATTCCATATCTGCTATATTATGAGTTGAAAAGAGTATCGAGCGTTCTTCATCCTCGGCAAGATATTCTCTGAACATATCGCAGAGCATATCTCTCATAAGTGGGTCAAGTGCTGACGCCGGCTCATCAAGAATGAGGAATTTTGTATTTCTTGCAAGGATTGCCGCAAGGTAAAGGCGCATTTTATTACCGTCTGAAAGCTTCATTATCTTCTTTTTCTTTTTTGAATCAGGTGTATCAAGCTTCATTTTTTCGCAAAGCTGAACAAACTTCTTTCTGTCGAAATTATCAAATGCAACCTCCATTACTTCTGCAACATTTTTTGATGTCCATTCAGCAGGAAAAAAATTGTTAGAAGCACAATATCCGATATTATTTCTGACATAATTATCATCGGCTTCCTTATATTTTTCAAAGTATGTGATATCTCCGCTGTTTTTACCGCTTATTCTGCACATAACATCAATAAGAGTTGTTTTGCCTGCACCGTTTGAGCCGATAAGTGCGGTTGAAAATCCGCATGGTATTTCAAGGTTTATTTCTCCAAGAGTAAAATCCTTATATTTTTTTACTACGTCTGTAAGCTTAATTGAATTTTTCATAATACAATCTCCTTAAATCAATCTGTTGTCCAAAGTGCTGATAATATGCTTATAACTTCATCCTTGCCTATTCCTGCAATTCTTGCAGAGTCTATTGCCGTAAGAAGAGCATTTTCAAGCTGACGCAGATACTGTTCACGAAGCATTTCACTGTTCTGGGCATTAACGAAATATCCCTTACCTGCAACAGCATTTACAAGCCCTTCAGCCGCAAGCTCGTCATAAGCTTTCATTGTTGTAATTACGCTTATTTTCAAATCCTGTGCAAGACCTCTTATTGAAGGCAGACATTCACCCTCTTTAAGCTTGCCTGTTAAAATCTGCTCACGAAGCTGAGCGGAAATCTGTTTATAAATTGGTTCATTGGAATTCTGATATATTTTCATGCTATTCCTCCTAACTGTTTATCTGTTATATATACAGTATACACTGTTAATATTATTTTGTCAAGTACTTTTTAAAAAATTCCTGTATATTTTTTCTTTCTGCTCAAATAATAACTATGAAAGGATAGTGATTTATATGGTTGAACATGATACTGTCAAACTACTCAGAGAATGTGACGCAGGTATTAAAATGGGTGTTTCTTCTATCAATGACGTACTCGGATACGTTCATAATGAAAAGCTCAGACAATATCTTGAAGAATCACGCTCTGAACACGAGGATATAAGAACAGACCTTGAAAAGCTTCTCGTTTCATATCATGATGACGGAAAAGAGCCGAATACAATGGCAAAAAGTATGTCATGGCTTAAGACAAACATCAAGCTTACTGTAAATGAATCTGATGACGTTGTTGCCGACCTTATCACCGAGGGCTGTAATATGGGTGTAAAATCGTTATACAAATACCTTAATAAATATCAGGCTGCCGATGAAAAATCCAAGGATATCACAAAGAGAATTATCGGCGTTGAAGAAAAGCTTACTGCTAATATGAGAGCATATCTCTGATAAAAAAAGGTGGATGATATCCATCCCTATACTATTAGATGGGACTGTCCCCTACTATAATTATGTTTTTGCTTCGTAGGAGCTGGCGTCCCCGACAGCCCGTTTTGTATATAATGTTTTTGAACATCAAAACCGTTTTGTATATCCTAATCGGGCGGATAATATCCGCCCCTACACAAAATATTCGACTATTGTGGGATACCGCGGCGGCATCCCCTACAATTTGCTATTATAAACAATAACAGGGCGGATGGAATCCGCCCCTACATATAACTAAATCTATTTCAGCTCTACAATTGTAACACCGTCTTCACCCTCGCCGTAAACACCGAGTCTGAATTTCTTTACAGACGGATGTGAACGAAGCCTTTGATGTACAGCTTTTCTTAAAAGTCCTGTGCCCTTGCCATGAATTACAGTTACAGAAGAAATATTAGACATAACTGCGCCATCAATAAATGAATCAAGCTCGTATATGCCCTCATCACAGGCACAGCCTCGGATATCAAGCTCCATTGTTCCTCTGCGCTCGATTTTACCGCCGACTTTCCCCATTTTCTTGACAGATTTATTTGATACTGTTACCTTTTCGGCTTCTTCAAGACGTAATCTTGAAATCTTCATCTTTGTTTTCATTACGCCCATCTGAACAAATACATAGTCGCTTCCGTCAGGCTCGCCCGATACTATACCCTTTCTGCCAAGGTCAACAATATACACAGTATCGCCTCTTCTGAGTTTTCTCGGAAGAACATAATCCTTGTTAAGATCCTTTTTGTCAACAGGATTTGCTGTATCATACATTTTATTGATACTCTGCTTGCTTTTAAGCTTCATATCAGATACATTCTTGCTGAATTCCTGTTTTTCCTTTTCTTTTCTCAGCTTTTCAAGCTCATCAATAAGCTCGTTTGATTCTGCCTTTGTAGCTTCAATTATGCTCATTGCACGAACTCTTGCTTTTTCAAGCTCGTCTGCCTTTGAGCGTTCAAGAGCATCCATTTCCTCACGAAGCTTCTGAGCGTTAAGCTCTGCTTCACGTCTGAGTTTTGACGCTTCTTCAAGCTCTTTTTCAAGCTCGGATCTTGTTTTTTCAAGCTTTGAAATTACATCCTCAAGTCTTGTATTTTCAGTGCTTACACGCTGTTTTGCTCTGTCTATGATATATTTCGGCATTCCGAGATTTTCAGATATTGCAAATGCATTTGATTTTCCCGGAGAGCCTACTATAAGCCGATATGTCGGTTTAAGACTTTCAATGTCAAATTCACATGAAGCGTTTTCTACATTTTCGCTTTCAATCGCAAACGTTTTAAGCTCCTGATAATGCGTTGTTACCATAAGCTTTGAGCCCGACTTCATAAGGCTCTCGATAACTGATACAGCAAGTGCCGCACCCTCAACAGGGTCTGTACCTGAACCAAGCTCATCAAGAAGAATAAGCGAGCTTTCATTTGCTTTTTCTACAATTTCAACTACATTATTTGTGTGAGCCGAGAATGTAGATAAATTCTGCTCAATGCTCTGACTGTCGCCGATATCTACAAGGATATTTTCAAATACGGATATACTGCTTCCGTCAGCAACAGGAACTAAAAGTCCGCACATTATCATAGCCGACATAAGTCCCGCAGTTTTAAGCGCAACGGTTTTACCGCCTGTATTCGGACCTGTTATGATAAGTGCCTGATGCTCATCACCGAGGGTAAGATTAATCGGAACAACCTTATTTTTGTCAATAAGTGGATGTCTTGCCTTTTTAAGACGAATTATTCCATCATCTGTAATAAGCGGAAGAGATGCATTCATCGCAGCCGCAAGATTTGCCTTTGCAAAATACAGATTAAGCTCTGTACATATATCGTAATTCTCACAAAGTGTATCTGCATAAGCACCACAATCAGAACAAAGCTCTCTGATTATGCGTTCAATTTCTTCCTGTTCTCTGCTTTCAAGAAGGCGGATGTCATTATTTGCCTCTACAATTGATATAGGCTCGATAAATATTGTCTGTCCGCTTGATGATGTATCATGTATAAGACCGTTTATCTGTCCCCTGTGTTCTGATTTTACAGGAAGAACATATCTGCCGTCTCTTATAGTAACAATACTCTCCTGAAGGCATTTCTGCACACTCTGAGATTTTATCATTTTATCGAGAGTTTCTCTTAGTCCAAGCTGTGCACGATTTATTTTTCTTCTTATCGCCGCAAGCTCTGAGCTTGCCGCATCAGCAATTTCTTCCTCTGAGAGAATTGAGCGTTCAAGCTTTTCAAGAAGCCAGTCATTCGGCATAAGTCTTGTAAAGAGATAATCAAGCTCTGTAGTTACATTTTCACAATGGTTATACCAGTCTGAAAGTGTTTTTATCTGTCTGAGCATAGCGGCTATATCAAGCAGGTCACGCAGTGATATGATAGCCCCTGATTTTGCTCTGTTTGCAGTTGAACATACATTTTTGAAATTCGAAAACGCAGGTGTTCCGAACTGTATTGAAAGCTCTAATGCCTGAGATGTTTTCAATGTTTCATATTTTACACGCTCAAGGTCACTGTCGGGAGTAAGTTTAAGAGCCATAGCTCTTGTATCCTCATTAGAGGTATGCTCCGCAAGCATCATAAGTATTTTGTCAAGCTCAAGCGTTCTGAGATATTTATTCATTTTCTTCTCCATTTTATTAAAGACTTCTGTAAAAATCAAGTGTTCTGAAATTACAGCCGAGATGATTTATAAGGTATCGCTCGGTATATTCGGAAAGATTTTTCATTATCCTTTCCGATACCCTGAAATTATAAAGCTTGCTGAAATCGGTAAGAACTATATGTCTTACCGCATGAAGCATAGCCTTATCGGATAATATATTGCTGAAGCTTTCTTCAGCTGAAGCTTCACAGCACTCTTTACAGCAAAAATCGCCGTCTGAAATTCTGAAAACAACCTTTTCGGGTTCAAATTCACCGCATTCACTGCATCCTACTATTGCAGGCATCATTCCAAGCTCTGCACATAATCTCAGCTCAAACAGTGATTTCAGAAATTCAAGCGGACGCTTATCGTTTTCTAAGTAGTGGAGAGTATTAAGCATAAGTCTTAATACTTCCCCGTATTCATTCTGACGGTCTATTGTATAGTTTACAATATCGGCAAAAAATGCGGCAAGCGAAAGCTTTTTTATATCTGTACGCAGATTATAGAAAATACATACAGGCTCTGCACTGTTAAGATAATAACGCTGTTTCCTTAACTGAACGCAGAACCTTGAATATGCAAAAAGCTGTGTAGAGCTTCCGCTTTTGCTGTTTATTTTTTTTGCACCCTTGACGGATATTTCTATAACTCCGTCTTTTGCGGTAAGAACGTCGATGAACTTATCCTGCTCACCAACGCTCCTCTCTCTTATTACTATGCCGTCTATCGTTAACATTGCTACTCTTTTCATTATCAGCCGAAGCATCTCCGACTGCATTTATATAAGTCAGGTAATCGCTTATTTTTCCTGTTTCGGTAAATTTCTGCCATTCATTCATAGCTTCCATATATAATAACGCCTCCGTTTTATTTCGTGCGTTATTATTATTTACAGAAAACTATAAATTATTTCTCAGAAAGTCCGAAGCTTCTAATAAGTGCATCACGATTACGCCAGTCTTCCTTTACCTTTACCCAGCACTGAAGATTTACTTTTATCTGAAAGAATTCTTCAAGCTCAATTCTTGCGGCTGTTGAAGCCTTTTTAAGCATTGAACCGTTCTTGCCGATTACTATTCCCTTATGAGAATCTCTCTCACAGTAAATAGTTGCGGTTATATCAAGTATATCCTTATCATCACGCTCTGTCATTGTTTCAACTCCGACAGCTATTCCGTGAGGTACTTCATCGCTCAGAAGCATAAGAAGCTTTTCTCTTATCATTTCTGCGGCAAGCACCTTTTCAGGCTGGTCTGTTATCATGTCAGACGGGAAATAGTGAATTGAATCTGTTGCAAGCTTGAGTATCTCTTCTTCAACAAGGTCTACACCATTATTATCCTTTACACTTACAGGAATTACCGCTTCAAACTCTATCTCTGATGTAAGAGAAGAAATCATTGTTGCAAGCGATGATTTATTATCAAGCAAATCAATCTTATTTAGTACAAGTATTACAGGCATTTTATCCCTGTTGAATGACTTAAGGAGTTCAATTTCCTGCTCTACCGGCTTTTTTGTGCAGTCCATCATAAATACAACCGCATCTATATCGCTTATTGATTCCTTAACGGTGTTGAGCATATACTCGCTGAGTTTATTCTTGGGCTTATGTATTCCCGGAGTATCGAAAAATACAAGCTGTGTATCCCCGATGTTTTTTATTCCTGTTATTCTTGTACGGGTTGTCTGCGGCTTATTGCTTACAGATGCAATCTTTTCTCCGATTAACGCATTGAGAAGCGATGATTTGCCTGCATTTGTTCTTCCCGCAATTGTTATGAATGCTGATTTGGACATTATTTATTTTCCTCAGTTATAAATGTTATATCTCTTGAAATTCCGAGCTTTTCAAGCACAGATTCTTCCTTTTCACGCATAATACGCTCATCAAGAGTACTTGTTTCATGGTCATAGCCAAGAAGATGAAGCATTGAATGTACTGTAAGGAAGCCGATTTCACGTTCGAGTGAGTGACCGTAATTCTGTGCCTGCTTTACAGCAGTTTCGAGTGAGATTACGATATCACCAAGCATATTATAGCCTGTTTCCTTGCTTATTTCTGTTTCACCATTCACTGAAAGCGGGAATGAAAGCACATCTGTAACGCTGTCTTTATTACGATAAATGCCATTGAGCTTCTTTATTTCTGTATTACTTACAAATGATACGCTTACTTCGGCATTTTCTTTATAACCCTCTGTTGAAAGAACAGCCTGACAGCAACGACGGATTAAAAGTCTGATTCCTACCGGTACTTTTACTTCTGTCTGATTGTTTTTTACATAAACCTTAAGCTTTGCCATTTTTTATTCTCTCCTCATTAGTATTGTTGAATTTTTCATAAGCTTTGATGATATCCTGAACAAGCTTATGTCTTACAACGTCCTTTTCCGTGAAATGATGGATGGCAATATCATCTATCCCCTTCAGCACCTTTGACGCTTCTACAAGACCTGATTTTCGAGCGTCGGGGAGGTCAATCTGTGTTACATCACCTGTTATTACCATTTTACTGTCATTTCCGAGACGTGTCAGAAACATTTTAATCTGTTCAGAGGTTGTATTCTGGGCTTCATCAAGAATAATGAAGGCTTCATCAAGGGTACGTCCTCTCATATAAGCAAGCGGAGCAACCTCAATTATTCCCTTTTCCATATACCTCTGGAAGGAATCCGCACCGAACATATCAAAAAGAGCGTCATAAAGCGGTCTGAGATAAGGGTCAACCTTATCCTGTAAATCACCCGGTAAAAAGCCGAGCTTTTCACCGGCTTCAACGGCAGGTCTTGTAAGAATAATTTTCTTTATCTCGTGATTTCTGAATGCCTTTACTGCCATTGCTACCGCAAGGTAGGTTTTACCCGTTCCCGCAGGACCGAGTCCAAGCACAATGGTATTTGAAGCAATCAGATCGAGATATTTCTTCTGACCTACTGTTCTTGCACGGACAATCTTACCGCTTGTGGTGACGCATACTCCGTCGCCGATAAGGGTACTGAGCCGGTTTTCTGTTCCGTCAGAAACCATTGAAGTAACATATCTCACTGTATGTTCACTCAGAGCTTGTCCGCTGTCAGAAATATTTACCAAAGCAACAACGGCTTTTCTTGCGGCTTCGGCATTTGCCTCATCGCCGATTATTTTCAATCCGTCGTTTCTGTTGACAATAACAACATTATATTCGTCCTGAATTTTTCTGATATTTTCATCGAAGCTTCCGAACAGTGCTGAAATCTGTGCGGGTGATAACGATAAACAAATATTTTCCGACATTTTAACACTCTTTCTCAATTATTGATTTGGAAATTCGCCTGCAATCGCAAGCGCTGCATTTGAATAACGGCTGTCGTCGGTGACTTCCTTTATTACATTAATAAAATCAGGAAGAAAGCTCTCCTGTTCGGGCGAATCTATTTCGTGCTCCAGAATTGCGTATTTCTCATTGAAAGAATATACATCAAGCTCAAAAAGCTGATTTTCATATATAAAGTCATAGCGTACTTTAATTACGGGGACAAGCTTTTCATCAGCCTGCATAAGCAATGATTCATACTCATTTTCCGTAATCTCATATTCTTTCTCTTTGCGTATGAGCGCAGAAAGGAATTCTTTTTCGGTATAGGTGTAAAACACTTTATCCGATTCTGTGATTTTTCTCACCCTGCGCTGAAGTCCTTTATCAGCCCTTTTAAGATAAGTCTGGACGATTTCTTTACGGCTTTTCAAACAAAGTTTTGAAAAATCGGGAGTTTCAACGAAATATTTTCTTTCGATTTCATAGGAATTCTTCATTAACATTCACCTGATTTCTATACAATATATATTATAACGCTTTTTTTGAATAATGTCAACAAAAAATATAAAGTTTGTTTGTAAAAAACGCTTAAAATATAAAATCATCATTTATGCATATTTCCAAATAGTATATTTCGGTGTATTTAATACAAAAACATGATATAAACATTACTCTGTCTTTCGTAGGGGCGGATATTATACGCCCGCTATTCCGAAACGAAATTAAAGTTATTCAACAAACTCAAACACTGCTATATTATATTCAAATAAGCGTAAATTTCAAACTAAACTGCTTACACCATATCATTTTTGTAAGATGTATACATATTTCATCAACAATATTATGTAAAATAACCATTTGATAAAAAAATCGTTATTTTTTTATCAAACTACTTGAAAAATTTTCGCTTTCGTTGTATAATGAAAACATAAATATTTTTAGGAGGTATTTTCCAATGTCAGTTAAAGTTGCTATTAATGGTTTCGGCCGTATCGGTCGTCTCGCTTTCAGACAGATGTTTGGCGCAGAAGGTTATGAGGTAGTTGCTATCAACGATCTTACAAAGCCTTCAATGCTCGCTCAGCTTCTTAAGTATGATACAGCTCAGGGTGGTTACTGCGGTAAGCTCGGTGAAAACCTTCACACAGTTGTTGCTGATGATGAAGCTGGTACAATCACAGTTGACGGTAAGACACTTACAATCTACGCTAAGGCTAACGCTGCTGAACTCCCATGGGGTGAACTCGGTGTTGACGTAGTTCTCGAATGTACAGGTTTCTACTGCTCAAAGGATAAGTCACAGGCTCACATCGATGCAGGTGCTAAGAAGGTTGTTATCTCTGCTCCCGCAGGTAACGATCTCCCGACAATCGTTTACAGCGTAAATGAGAACACTCTTACAAAAGAAGACACAATCATTT
>JAFWWU010000159.1 GCA_017523285.1 Ruminococcus sp. | reverse complement strand
TACAGGAAAAGCATATTCTGAAAGTGGAGCATAACTATTATAATCACAAGCAGAGATGCAACACTTATGAATTTGCACATGGGTGGTGTTGTGATGACACAGGGTTGTATCGTCAGACGGATACAAATAAGACTAATAGAAGCTAACACATGAATGTTATTTATTATTAGCAGAAAGAAGAATATACTATGCACCTTGAATTTGAAAAACAGGTGCGTAACGAATCACGCTGTCTTTTTTCTTCTGCTGTTAAGGATAGGAGGAATGCGATTGAATCTGAATGAAATTATGAGAATTGAAAAAAGTGCATTTGAATATTCTGAGTTCAGTGCACTTGAAAGTGTTGAGATTGGTGATAAGCTGTACTTCCCTGCATCAGAGTGTGCAAAGGTACTTGGTTATCACAATCCGAGAAAGGCAATCATTGATCATTGCGAAGAAACAATCAGGTTAACTGTTCCGCATCCGCAGAGTCCGTCAAAAACAATTGAGAAGAATTATATTTCCGAAGGTGATCTGTATCGTCTTATCTTTGGTTCAAGACTTCCTGCTGCAGAAGTATTTCAGAGGTGGGTAACACATGAGGTTCTTCCATGCATCAGGCAATACGGTTGTTACTTTACTCCGAAGTTTCTTGCAGAGTGCAATAATGATCCTGAAGAAGTAAAGCGTCGGCTGTACAAAATGAAAATGGAAAAGCTGATGGAACACTTCCTTGAAAATCCTGATGATGCAATCAAAGCGTATACGAATCTCATAAGCAAGTCAAATATTGTTGAGACAGACTGCACAGAGGTGCGTAACGAAACGAATCGTGAAATTGAATGTGCTGGCTTTTTATCTTCTGCTGATGGATGATAAGGAGATATGTGAAAACAGTGCTGAAACCTAAGATAACTATCGGAGCTGAACGGTCTCCAAATCAAGATAGGTATCGTATGACCTTGATGAGATTGAGAGTTTCAAACCCCGACAGCTATCGCACAGATTGCTCCAGAATCGCTTGTGTGGCGTTTTCGTAGGTGAGTCGGGAAAGGACACTCCAAGTATAACCGAGCAGAAATAAGCGGCTTTTTGAGAGCGTTTGCAGAGGTGAAATCGGATTGATTTTGGGCAAATTCATTGGGTGATATGGTTTGCTGGTTAAAAGAAAGGCGTCTGAAGCCGCCTTTCAGCTCACCTCGACGAGCAAAGCTCGCCGATTCTTCGGCATTTTAAGCACATTCAACTAAAGGCGTCTGTTATCGAAATTTTGGGAACTGTGGGTGTCTTGAAATAGAATTTCAGCCATTATTTACCGAATTTGCGTGATTTCAGGCAGGTGTCACGAACTAGAGTCCTCCTTTGGAGGGCAAGCATCGCATGTGGCTATCCACATGCACAGAATCGGGAGAACCCGAACCCATTTTCAAAGTAAAAAGCACTTGAAATAGGTGCGTAACGAATTAGAGTATAAGGAGGAGGTGCTTCACCTCCCCCTTAACTTTAACTGACATAATCAATATTCTGTCAGGAGACTTTCTCGTGAAATACGAGGCGGTCTCATAAATTTTATTGTGAAAGGAGAATCGAAAATGTATATTCAGACCACAGGAACAACAAAATGGAATCCGAAATACTTCGGAGAACAGGAGGACTATGGACAGAGAAAATACAGCACAGATCATCCCAACCACAGTCAGCGAGGTGAAGATTGACAACACAGTCTTCAGAGTGAAGCGTACCTTCAGCGGAGAAGAATCCCTTGCAGATATCCTGACAGGCTGGGCAGTCACAAAAACTCTTCAGGAAGAAAAGGCAGCTCAGCCACAGACTTGATGCAATTTTATGCAGCCTGCACTCGTTCAGAAAGGAAAATTTGTCTACCCTTATGAATAGATAGTTCGGGCGTAGAGTGGTATAATGTTGCTTGAGCAAAGGAGGGATTGCAATGGAAGAAACAACAAGAGTAGGTATCTATGCCCGACTCAGCCGTGACGATGAACGCTTCGGTGAGTCAATGTCCATCGAGAATCAGAAGCTGATGCTGACAGATTACTGTGACAGACAAGGCTGGGAAATCGTTGATGTCTATGCCGATGACGGCTTCACAGGACTGACCTTCGACAGACCTGAAATGCAAAGACTCATTGAGGATGCTAAGAACGGTAGAATCAATACAGTTCTGGTAAAGGACTTATCCCGATTCGGAAGAAACTATGTGAAGGCAGGTCAGCTCATTGATGACCTGTTCCCACTCCTCAATATCCGTCTGGTGGCACCGAATGACGGCGTAGATACGCACACCAATCAAAACACGGATTTCATTCCCATCCGCAATGTGTTCAATGAATATTACTGCAAGGACATCAGCCGAAAGGTAATCTCGGCTCGCAAAGCTAGTGCAAAACAAGGGAATTTTATGGGCAGCAGCGCTCCTTATGGATATTGGCTTGATCCGAATGATCGACATAAGCTGATAATCGATGAGGACGCTGCTGTTGTCGTTCAGAGGATTTTTCGCATGAGAGCCGATGACTGCAGCTACAATCAAATTGCCGATACACTTAATTGTGAGGGCATTCCGAACCCAAGAGATTATTATTATCACAAAATCGGAAAGCCAAATCCGAGAGTCATGCGGCATTACTGGTCGGAGATAACGATTACACACATTCTGAAAAACGAAGTGTATATCGGAAACATGGTACAGTTTAAAACAGGAGTTGTATCCTACAAGAATCATTCCATTAGAGCAAAACCGGAGGAAACATGGATACGCTGTGAAAATACTCACGAGCCAATCATCGACAGAAAGCTGTGGGATACTGTGCAGAGTAAATTCAGAAAGAAGCAGACAAAGCAAAGGCGTACACAAAGCGGTGAGCTTCCACTGTTCAGCGGACTGTTGAAATGTTCTGACTGCGGCGGTTTCATGCACTTCAAACCCGATATGAATAAGCGTAAGGATGGCTCCTGTCTTGGTCATCACTCCTACTGCTGCAGAACCTATAAGCAAAGCGGAGCATCTGCCTGCACCTCACACTGGACAGGAGAACAGCAGCTCATCAGCCTTGTAAAAAGTGAGCTTGCGGAATTTGCAAAGCAGATTGAAATTGATGAACAGGGCGTAAGGGACAGACTGATAGCGGAACGCAGTAAGAATGTGAAAACAGAACAATCCGCAATGGAAAGCCGCAGACAAACAGTAACCAATCGAATTGCGGAGCTTGATACTATGCTCTCACGATTGTATGAAGAAATGCTTCTGGGACAGCTTCCGAGAGATGTGCTCATGGATTTATCAAACCGCTACAACAACGAAAAGGAAGAAAAGCAGAATGAGCTTGCAGAGCTGGATGCAAGGCTTGCAGAGTTCAGAAGTGCCGTAGAGGATGTAGAGAAATGGCTCATGGTGTTAAAGCAGTACCTGTCGGGCATGGAATTGGACAGAGCCTTGCTCCACAAGCTGATTCGTGAAATCAAGGTTGGAGCTTATACGAAAGTCAATGGTGTGAAATATCAGGACATTGAGATTGCATACAGCTTTCAGTAACAATGCCGCCTTATGGCGGCTTACATAAAACAGGAGGTAATCATGAAGGACGTAACAGTTGGTATTTATGTGAGACTTTCCAATGATGATCTGCGTGAGGGAGAATCCATGTCAATCGAAAATCAGAAGCATATGCTGATGGACTTCTGTTTTCAGCAGGGCTGGAAAATCATTGATATCTATGCTGATGACGGATACACAGGCTTGAATTTCAACAGACCGCAGGTACAGAGACTGATTGAGGACGCAAAGCTTGGGAAAATCAATCTGATTCTGGTCAAGGATTTATCACGCTTCGGAAGAAATCATTTAGAGTGCGGTTACTACGAAGAAGAACTGTTTCCATCAATAGGATGTAGATTCATAGCTCTCAATGACGGCATCGACACAGCAAGGGATGGCAACGACATTATGCCGTTTCAGAATGTGTATAACGAGCTGTACAGCAAGGATATGAGCCAGAGAGTGAGAACAGCAAAGCATATCCGAGCAAAGAACGGCAGTTATCTTGCTGCTTATGCACCATACGGATATGAGAAAAAAGATCACAGGCTTGTGATTGATGAAACAGCAGCGGAGATTGTGCGGTATATATTCAAATTAAGATTGGAGGGCAAAAGCTGCTGTAGAATCGCTGCGATACTGAATAAACAGCAGATTGTTCCGCCGAGAGATTACTATTATCTGAAGCGTAACAAGCAAAATCCGAGAAATGTTTACCACAGGTGGACGGATAATTCAATTGCACAGATACTGAAAAATGAAGTGTATATCGGTAATACCGTACAGTACAAGACAGAGGCTCCATCCTACAAATGCCGAAAGCAACTGCCGCAGAAGCCTGAGCAATGGATACGCTGTGATAACACGCACGAGCCAATTATCAGCAGAGAGGATTGGGATGCGGTGCAGGCTTTATGGAATCAACCAACAGCAAGAAAGAAACCAGTATACAATCCGCTGTTCACAGGGTTGATCCGCTGTGCTGACTGCGGTGCGCATATGAACTTTAAGCCTGACATGAACAGAAGAAAGGACGGCACGAATCTACAGCACCACGCATACACCTGTGGAACGTACAAGCACGGCGGCTCAGGAGCTTGTACCTCCCACTGGATTATGGAGAATGCACTTGTGGAACTGGTGCGTAACGATCTGGAGCAGTATGTGCAGAGCTTGGAATTAAGTGAAGAACAACTGCAAAATTTATTAATGGAGCAGTATAGCAAGGACACGAAATCCGACAGAACTGCAACAGAAAAGGAACTGCATTCCGCAAGAGCTCGCATCGCAGAGCTTGAAATGCTGCAGAGCAAGCTATATGAAGAACTGCTCCTAGGTCAGCTTCCAAGAGAAACGCTGATTGAACTGTCACAGAAGTACAGGATTGAGAAAACCGCATTG
>JAFWWU010000158.1 GCA_017523285.1 Ruminococcus sp. | reverse complement strand
GGGTATCAGATATACCGGCGAACATATCATCCGCAAGGAAGGTAAAGCTGGTAAGGGCAAGAAGTAATTAAAAGGAGTAGATTGCTATGATTAAAAAGATTGACAGCAATAAAGCCAGATTAAAAAGACATCGCAGAGTTCGTGCGAAGATTTCCGGTACTCCTGAGCGTCCACGTCTTAACGTTTTCCGTTCATCAAAGCATATCTATGCACAGCTTATTGACGACGTTAATGGAGTTACTCTTGCAGCAGCATCAAGCATGGACAAGGGCTTCGAAGGCAACGGCGGCAATGTAGAAGGTGCACGCAAGGTTGGCGAGATGATAGCAAAGAACGCACAGGCAAAGGGTATCAGCGAAGTTGTATTCGACAGAGGCGGCTATCTCTATCACGGAAGAGTGAAAGAACTTGCAGAAGGCGCTCGTGAAAACGGATTAAAGTTCTAAGAGGGAGGAAAAACGATGGCTAAAATAGATGCACAGGGCTTGGAGCTTGAAGAAAAGGTTGTTTCTATCAACCGTGTTTCAAAGACAGTAAAAGGCGGACGTATCATGAAGTTTGCTGCTCTCGTAGTAGTAGGCGACGGTAATGGTATCGTAGGCTTTGGTCTTGGTAAGTCAGGCGAAGTTCCGGATGCAATCCGCAAGGGTATCGAAGATGCAAAGAAGAACCTTGTTAAGATCGCATTAAAGGGAACAACAATCCCTCATGAAATAATCGGCGAATTCGGTGCAGGAAGAGTTCTTATGAAGCCGGCAGCACCTGGTACAGGTGTTATCGCAGGCGGTCCTGTTCGTGCCGTAATCGAAGTAGCAGGTATCAAGGATATCAGAACAAAGTCACTTCGTTCAAACAATCCTTGCAACGTTGTAAGAGCTACAATTAACGGTCTTGCTTCATGCACAACAGCAAAAGAAGTTGCTGAAAAGAGAGGCAAGTCAGTTAAGGAAATTTTAGGTTAAGGAGTAAGCAGAAATGGCAAAGAAGATTATGCTCGTTAAGAGCCTTATTGGTAGAAAAAAAGACCAGATTGCTACTGCTCAGTCACTTGGCTTAAAGAAGGTTGGAGATATTACAGTTCAGCCTGATAACGAGCAGACAAACGGTAAAATCAAAAAGATTACTCACCTCGTTGAGGTACAAGAAGCGTAAACAAGGAGGTGCAAACCAAATGAAAATTCACGAATTAACACCAGCTGCTGATTCAAATAAGGCAGTAAAGCGTGTAGGCAGAGGCCATGGTTCAGGTAACGGCAAGACAGCCGGTAAGGGACACAAGGGTCAGAATGCACGTTCAGGTGGTGGCGTTAGAATCGGATTCGAGGGTGGTCAGATGCCATTGGCAAGACGTATCCCTAAGAGAGGATTCAACAACATTTTTGCAACAAAGTATTCAATTATTAACGTATCAGATCTTAATAAGTTCACAGACGGTACTGTAGTTGATACAGAGCTTCTCGTGGCAGCAGGTCTTGTAAAGAAGATTAACGATGGAGTAAAGGTACTCGGTAATGGCGAGCTTACAGCTAAGCTTACAGTAAAGGCAGCTAAGTTCACACAGAGTGCTATCGAAAAAATCGAAAAGGCTGGCGGGAAAGCTGAGGTGATGTAATGTGTTTGAAACTTTGAGAAATGCCTGGAAAATACAGGATTTAAGAAAGAAACTTCTTTACACATTACTCATGATTATCATTTTCAGATTCGGAAGCTCAATAACTGTTCCATTCCTTGATACTGCACTTGTTGGTACATGGATGGATCAGAATGCCACAAACGGCAACTTCCTCGAATATCTGGATACAATGACAGGTGGTGCCTTATCAAAGGCTACTATCTTCTCACTTTCAATTACCCCATACATTAACGCATCGATTATAATGCAGCTTCTTACTTATGCACTTCCTCCGCTGGAAAGATTACAGCAGGAAGGTGAAGAGGGAAGAAAAACGCTCAACAAGATTACAGCTTTCGTAGCTTTAGGTCTTGCACTCTTTATGTCAGTTGCATATTACTTCACACTCAAGAACAGTATGAATGCTGTTCCTGCGAAGTATCTTAACGGCTGGCATGAGTATTTCGTAGCTGCTGTAATTATAGCAAGCTTTATGGCAGGTGCTTCACTTGTTATCTGGATGGGTAACAGAATTAATGACAAGGGTATCGGAAACGGTGTTTCAATGCTTCTCTTTGCAGGTATTGCAGCAAGATTTCCGACTGATATGGGCAGACTCATTTCACTCACAAAGAGTGATCCTGCTAAATATCTCTTCGTAACAATCGGTGTTATTATATTCTTCGTTCTTATGATTGGTTTCATCGTATTTATGAACGAATCAGAGCGCAGAATTACAATTCAGTACGCAAAACGTGTTGTTGGAAGAAAACAGTACGGCGGACAGAAAACACATATTCCGATTAAAATTTGCATGAGCGGCGTTATGCCAATCATCTTTGCAATGTCATTTATGTCATTGCCACAGACAATTCAGATCTTCAAGCCTCTTGATCCTAAAGTAACAAGCGGATTTTACTATCACTTCTGCAAGTTCTTCAGTACACAGAGCTTCTCATACGCAATCATCTATTTCCTTTTAATCATCGGATTCAACTACTTCTATGTTTCAATGCAGTATAATCCGGTACAGATTGCAAATGACCTTCGTCAGAGCAATGGTGGTATCCCTGGTATCAGACCAGGTAAGCCAACATCTGATTACATTCAGAAGGTACTTTCAAAGATCACAATTGTCGGTGCATTCTTCTTAGGTGTGATTGCAGTTATTCCGATTTTCGTATCAATGGCTGATTCAAACCTCAGTAACCTTTCAATGGGTGGTACTTCAATTCTTATCGTTGTAAGTGTTGCTCTTGAAACAAGTCGTACATTGGAATCTCAGATGATGATGCGTCATCATAAGGGCTTCCTGCAGTAAGGAGATTTAATTATGAATTTAATATTTTTAGGTGCTCCCGGTGCGGGAAAGGGTACACAGGCTGAAGTTGTTTCTGAAGCTCTCAATATCCCACAGATTTCAACAGGCAACATTCTTCGTGAAGCTGCCAAGAACGGCACAGAATATGGACTCAAGGCTAAGGCTGCTATGGATGCAGGCGCTCTCGTTTCAGATGATATCGTAATCGGTATCCTCAAGGAGAGAATTGCTGAAGACGACTGCAAGAATGGTTTCATTCTTGATGGTTTCCCAAGAACAGTTCCACAGGCTCAGGCACTTGATGAAATGAACATTAAAATCGATAAAGTAGTAGAAATCTCAGTTGCAGATGAAACAATCAAGCAGAGAGTTTCAGGCAGAAGAGTATGTGAAGGCTGCGGCGCTTCTTACCACATTGAGTATAAGCCATCAAAGGTTGAGGGCAAGTGCGACAAGTGCGGAGCTGCTACAATAATCCGTAAGGATGACCAGCCTGAAACAGTTCTTGAAAGACTTGCTGTTTACCACGAAAAGACAGCTCCTCTTAAGGACTACTATGAAAAACAGGGTAAACTTGTTACTGTTGAAGGTCAGGAGGAAGTTTCTGAAACATCAAAACTTACTCTTGCAGCAGTCGGAGCATAAATAAATGATAAGCATTAAATCAAAAACCGATTTAGCTAAAATGCGTGATGCAGGCAGAATTGCCGGTCAGGCATTGCAGCTTGCCGGTGAATCTATAAAGGCAGGCATGACTACTCTTGAGCTTGATAAAATTGTTCACGATTATATCATAAGCTGTAATGCGAAACCTTCATTCCTCGGATACGGAGGCTTTCCGGGTAGTGCTTGCATTTCAATAAATAATGAGGTAATTCACGGAATACCTCGTGCTTCAAAGATTATCCGTGAGGGTGATATTGTCAGTGTTGACGTCGGAGCTTTCTATGAGGGCTTTCACGGAGATACATGTGCAACATTCCCATGCGGTAAAATTTCGGAAGAAGCAAAGGCATTGTTAGAGATTACTGAAGCCAGTCTTTACAAAGGTATAGAAGCTGCTCAGGTAGGTGCAAGATTAGGTGATGTAAGTCATGCTGTTGAGGAATACTGTTCTTCAAGAGGTTATGGCATAGTAAGAAATTACTGCGGTCACGGAATCGGCAGAAACCTACACGAAGCTCCTGAAGTACCGAACTACGGCGAGGCAGGCAAAGGTCCAAGACTGACAGCCGGAATGACAATCTGCATCGAGCCTATGATTAATGCAAAAGGCGACGGTGTAAAGGTTCAGAAGGACGGTTGGACTGTTCTGACGGCAAGTGGTTCGCTTTCAGCTCATTTTGAGCATACAATTGCATTAACTTCTGATGGTCCTGTTATTCTGACAAGACCGTAACGGAGGGGATAATGTGAATGCTGTAAAAGGCTTAGTCGTTAAAGCTGTTGCCGGAAGAGATAGCGGAAGATTTTTCGTTATTCTCGGAAAAGAAGATAAATACTGTTTTATCGCAGACGGAAAAAGCCGTAAGCTTTCTTCTCCGAAGCGAAAAAGCATAAAACATTTAAGCTTTACAGGTAACGTCATTGATTTAAACGATATAACTGATAAAAAGCTCAGAAAGGTGTTGGGTGAATACTCACACTTAACCGATTAGGAGGGTAAAGTATGTCAAAGGAAGATGTAATCGAAGTAGAAGGCAAGGTTCTTGAAGCGTTGCCGAATGCAATGTTTAAGGTTCAGCTTGAAAATGGCCATGAAGTTCTTTCTCATGTATCAGGTAAGCTCAGAATGAACTATATCAGAATAGTTCCGGGAGATAAAGTTAAGTTAGAGCTTTCTCCTTATGATCTTACAAAGGGAAGAATAACCTGGCGTGTAAAGTAAAAACAAGAGAGTTTAAAAAACTCGTTAATCCGTTAAGGAGGTAATTTCAATGAAAGTTAGACCTTCAGTAAAACCAATTTGCGAAAAATGCAAGGTTATTAAACGTAAGGGCAGAATAATGGTAATCTGCGAAAATCCAAAGCATAAACAGCGTCAGGGTTAATCCCGTCGCATTAATGGAGGTGCAAAAACAATATGGCAAGAATATCTGGTGTTGACCTTCCAAAGAACAAGAGAGTAGAAATCGGACTCACTTACATCTACGGAATCGGTCGTCAGACTGCTACAACAATCCTCGCAAATACAGGCGTTAACCCTGATACAAGAGTTAAGGACCTCTCAGAAGAGGACGTAGCTAAATTGCGTGATTATATCGATGCTAACTACACAGTTGAAGGTGACCTTCGCAGAGAAGTAGCCCTCAACATCAAGAGATTAGTTGAAATTGGCTGTTACAGAGGCGTTCGTCACCGTAAGGGTCTTCCAGTAAGAGGACAGAGAACAAAGACAAATGCAAGAACTCGTAAGGGTCCTGTAAAGACAATCGCAAACAAGAAGAAGTAAGGAGGTATGAGCTTTGGCACAGCAGAAAGGTAAAAAGGTTTCTACTATCAGAAGATGTAGAGAGCGTAAGAACATCGAAAGTGGCGCAGTTCATATTCAGTCCACTTTTAATAACACAATCGTAACAATTACTGATACACAGGGTAACGCTATTTCATGGGCAAGTGCAGGCGGACTCGGTTTCAGAGGTTCAAAGAAGTCAACTCCATTCGCAGCTCAGACAGCAGCTGAAACAGCAGCTAAGGCAGCTATGGAGCATGGTCTTAAGAATGTTGAAGTTTACGTTAAGGGTCCTGGTTCAGGTCGTGAAGCAGCAATCAGAGCACTTCAGACAGTTGGTCTTGAAGTTAAGATGATCAAGGACGTAACTCCAATTCCACACAACGGTTGCCGTCCTCCAAAGAGAAGACGTGTCTAATTTTACGGGAGGTGTAATTAAAAATGGCAGTAAATAGAGAACCAATTCTTAAGAGATGCAGATACTTAGGAATCAGCCCTGCGGTTATGGGTGTTTCTAAGAAGGAATCTATCAGATTTAAGAATGCAAACAACAGAAAGAAGATTTCTGAATATGGTATGCAGTTAAAGGAAAAGCAGAAGCTCAAGTTCATCTACGGTGTACTTGAAAAGCCATTCTACCACTACTTTGAAATTGCATCAAAGATGGAAGGCAAGACAGGTGACAACCTTATCACATGCCTCGAATCAAGACTTGATAGTGCTGTTTTCAGAATGGGCCTTGCTCTTACAAGAAGAGAAGCAAGACAGCTCGTTGTACACAATCACTACACAGTAAATGGTAAGAAGGTAAACATCCCATCTTACAGAGTAAAGGTTGGAGACGTTATTGCTCTGGCTGAAAAGGATAAGACTTCTGAAAAGTTCAAGTCAACAGTTGAAGCTACAAAGGACAGAGTTGTTCCAATGTGGTTAAATGCAAACAAGGATAGCTTCTCAGCTACAGTTGTTCGTATGCCTTCAACAGAAGATATTGACTATGAAGTTGCAGCACACCTCATCGTCGAATTGTATTCTAAGTAATATTAATCATATTGCTTGGTTTAATTTGATAAAAAATTATTGTTATTGCGAAATAGGAGGGTTTTTATGCTAGAGAAAATCAATAAGCCGGATATCGAAACTGTCGAGCTGAATAGTGACGGCAAATACGGTAAATTCGTTTTAGCACCGTTGGAGCGTGGGTATGGAATTACTCTCGGAAACAGTCTTAGACGTGTGCTGCTCTCCTCGCTTCCGGGTGTAGCTGTTACATCAGTAAAGCTTCAGGGCAAAGATGGTACAGTACATCATGAGTTATCTACAATTCCAGGTGTAAAGGAAGATGTAACAGAAATCATCCTGAGCATTAAGGGTTTGACTGCAAAACTCTACGGAGATGAACCAAAGACAGTTTACATCGAAGCTGAAGGTGAATGTGAAATCACAGCCGGTGACATCAAGGCTGACTCAGAAGTCAACATACTTGATCCCGGAATGCATATCGCAACACTTGGCAAAGATGCAAAGCTTTATATGGAAATCACTATTGACAGAGGCAGAGGCTATGTTTCTGCAGAGCGCAACAAGAAGCAGACAAATCTTCCTGTTGATGTAATTGCTGTTGATAGTATCTATACTCCTGTTCTGAAGGTTAACTACACAGTCGAGGATACTCGTCTGGGTCAGGTAACCGACTACGATAAGCTCACATTAGAGGTATGGACAGATGGTACAATATCTGCTAAGGAAGCTATATCACAGGCAGCCAATCTCCTCAACGAGCATCTGAAGCTATTTATCGACCTCTCAGAAGAGGCAGGAATGGCTGAAGTATTAGTTGAAAAAGACGAAAAGGGTAAGGAAAAAATCCTTGAGATGACCATTGAGGATCTTGACTTATCGGTACGTTCTTTCAATTGCTTGAAGCGTGCCGGAATTAACACAGTTGATGACTTGATTAACAAGTCTGAGGAAGAAATGATGAAGGTTAGAAACCTTGGTAAGAAATCCTTTGATGAGGTAAAGGAAAAGCTTCAGTCATTGGGCTTTGAACTTTCATCTGAGGAAGAATAATTAATGATTGAGTGCGTTAATCGCACAGAGATAAAAGGAGTGAATTACAATGCCGGGTACAAGAAAGCTGGGTAGAACAACAGACCATAGAAAAGCTATGCTCAGAGGTATGGTAACTTACCTGCTCGAAAACGGACAGATCGAAACAACTGTTACAAGAGCAAAGGAAGTTCGTGCTGTTGCAGAAAAAATGATTACTATCGGTAAGAATAATGATCTGCACTCCAAGCGTCAGGTAATGGCTTACGTTACTAAGGAAGACGTTGCAAAGAAGCTTTTTGACGAAATTTCACCAAAGTATGCTGACAAGAACGGCGGATACACACAGATCGTAAAGATCGGTCCACGTCGTGGTGACGCTGCTGAGATGGCAATCATCAAGCTCGTTTAATCGCAGATTAATGTAAATCAGAAAAGCCGTTCCGCAATTAAGCGGAACGGCTTGATTTTTTATAAAATTATATTCAAACTTTAATTATTTCAGGAAATTGTGTTGTTATTACTTCGATTTATACCAAAATCACGATTTATTCATTTTATCGATTATTATTCAATATAGCATATGAATTATCAAGCAAATCAGGAATTTGCAGATATTCAACTTGTTCTGAAATAATTTTCATTTTTTCATCCATAAAAGCAATACACCATATAGATTCATATTTATTTGTTTGATTTCTTTTGCAAATGTAATAGAAACTTTCACTTAGAGAAATCTTATAATTTGAATTTGTGTTTTTTTGCATTGTTTCAAGATATTCGTTTGCAATATTAAGAACTTTTTCTTTTGATAGCATTGTTTTTCCATTTATCTGTTCCCATTTTTGAAATGCTTCAATTACGCTTCCATCATCATCAGAAATCAAAATAGTTTTATAATAACAGGAAAAGTTCTTGTTAATTATTAGTTCCAAATCAACTATCCAAAATGAAGCATGAAAAAAAGGTAGTTTATCACAATAAGATATCGTTGAAACCTTAAGTTTTCCAATGTTATATGTATTATCATTTGCAAATTTTTCGATATACTCTTGACATTTTTCTTTAATATAATCTAATGGATACTTGCGACTTGGAAATAAAGTGTAATCACCTATCAAATCATAACAAGATTTACAAGACATTGTATTCCCCCTTCTTTAAAAGTGATTTCTGTGAAATACCATATTCCATACAGAATTTATCAGCGACAGCAATGAGGAATTCAGCGTTAGAGAAAGAATAAGAACATTTTGAAAATCCAGGGTTGATAGAGCTTGCAAACTCATTAAAAAGCTTTCTTTCCATAGCAATATCAATTGAATGACGTATAGAACGTTCTACAATACCTGTTGTAACATTGAACTGCTCTGCAATAATTTCATACAAATCTGTGGTGATATTGGAAATAATAGAGGGATTTTTAACGCAATGCTCGACGGCAGCAGCAATATATCCCGCACCCTTAAGCTGAATAGGGAATTTTATTCTCACAAGGTATGAAAGGACTGTTCTCTGAAATCTCGGAGTATACTTCGCAGGAACAACGTTTTTTACAATGAATTTTTTTATATCAGACAGCTGAACAGGACGTGAAAGCGTCAGATATACTCCATAAGAAGCAAGGCTAAGTGTAAAGAATTCATCAGGCTTAGTAGTTACAACTATAATTCGTATATAAGGTGCATTTGTACGGACTTTTGTAATGAAATCAAATATATTACCGCAGAAAGAATAGGAATATATAACAAGAACGTCAACTGAAAGTGCAACGGCTTCTTCAGCAATAAGATTAGCGTCATTTCGTCTGCAGTAAGCGGTAAATCCGTTCTCTCGAAGATATCTCATAAGCCTAACGCCAGGCTCGAGAGAATTATCACCAATTAATACATGAATATTTGTAGTGGATTTTTTCATATTATTCACCGTGCAAAAATATTTTTTTTATTATATCAGAAAATTACAATCTTGTCAACGCATTAAAGCTAAAAAACAGTAAAGAGATAAAGCAGTTGAAGATAATCGTTTTAAATGTATAAAAGAGTGATTGTAATACAGCGAGTTGTTGTGCAAACAGCCAAAGTTTCGGAAAAGTTCGTGAAAGTACTTGAAATTTTCTGAAAAATTGGTAAAATATAATTAGCACTCAAACAAAGAGAGTGCTAATTCAAATAGATTATATTATTCAGGAGGCATAAATATATGACTATCAAACCATTGGCAGATAGAGTTGTCATCAAGATGACAGAAGCAGAAGAAACTACAAAAAGCGGTATCATTTTATCAGGTTCAGCTAAGGAAAAGCCACAGATTGCTGAAGTTGTTGCAGTAGGTACAGGCAAGATTACAGACGACGGCAAAACTGTTGCCATGACAGTTAAGGTTGGCGATAAGGTTCTCACAAGCAAGTATGCAGGAACTGAAGTTAAGGTTGACGGCGTTGAATACATTATCCTCAGACAAGATGATATTCTTGCTGTTGTTGAATAAGATTTAAGTATACTGATTAAGGAGATTGATTATAATGGCTAAAGATATTAAATACGGCGAAGACGCAAGAAAAGCACTCCAGGCAGGTATTGATAAGCTTGCTGATACAGTAAGAATTACAATGGGTCCTAAGGGCAGAAATGTAGTTCTCGATAAGAAATTCGGTGCACCACTCATCACAAATGACGGTGTTACAATTGCAAAGGATATCGAGCTTGAAGATGCATTTGAAAATATGGGTGCACAGCTCGTTAAGGAAGTTGCTACAAAGACAAACGACGCAGCAGGCGACGGTACAACAACAGCTACATTACTTGCACAGGCTATCGTTAAGGAAGGTATGAAGAATATCGCAGCAGGTGCAAACCCAATGGTACTTAAGAAGGGTATCTCAAAGGCAGTAGAAACAGCTGTAAATACAATCGTTGACAACTCAAAGGCTGTTAGCGGCTCAGAAGATATCGCAAGAGTAGGTACAGTTTCATCAGCTGATGAAAGCGTTGGTAAGCTCATTGCTGAGGCTATGGAAAAGGTAACTGCTGACGGTGTTATCACTATTGAAGAAAGCAAGACTGCTGAAACATACAGCGAAGTTGTTGAAGGTATGCAGTTCGACAGAGGTTATATCTCACCATATATGGTAACAGATACAGATAAGATGGAAGCTGTATATGATGATCCATTCATCCTTATCACAGACAAGAAAATCAGCTCAATTCAGGAAGTTCTTCCACTTCTCGAACAGATTGTACAGTCAGGTAAGAAGCTTGTTATCATTGCTGAGGATATCGAGGGCGAAGCTCTTACAACAATCATTCTCAACAATTTAAGAGGTACATTTAAGGTTGCCGCTGTCAAGGCTCCTGGCTTTGGTGACAGACGTAAGGAAATGCTCAGAGATATCGCTATCCTTACAGGCGGTGAGGTAATCACAGAAGAACTCGGTCTTGAACTCAAGGACGCTACAATTGACCAGCTCGGTACAGCAAGACAGGTTGTAATCCAGAAGGAAAATACAATCATTGTTGACGGTGCAGGCGATAAAGAAGAAATCAAGGCAAGAGTTAATCAGATTAAGGCAGCTATCGAAACAACAACATCTGATTTCGACAGAGAAAAGCTTCAGGAAAGACTTGCAAAGCTT
>JAFWWU010000157.1 GCA_017523285.1 Ruminococcus sp. | reverse complement strand
GATTTTCCATAATCGCCTGAGCAAGTCCCAACCTCTGACGCATACCCAGTGAATACTTTCTGACATGACGTTTCAGCTCAGGATCAAGCCCTACATGACGCATAGCCTCCTTCACCTGCTCTTTGGCGATTTTCTTATTCAAGTCTGCAAGAAGTTTCAGATTCTTGTAGCCTGAATAATACGGGATAAATCCCGGAGTCTCGATGATAATCCCTACATTTTCAGGAAAGTCACAATCCTTACCGATTTGCTTTCCGTCTACATAAACCTCACCCTCGGTAGGCTTCACAAAACCACAGATACATTTCATAAGCATGGTCTTTCCGCTTCCATTTCGACCGATAAGTCCGTGTATTTTTCCTTTTTCAAAAGATATTGTAATTAATTTCAGTATCTCATTTTTGCCAATTGTAAGACTTACATTTTTCACATCAACCATACTTTAAGAGCCCTCCTGTTCGATGTTGATAAACTGCAATCTTTGCAGTACAGTAAGATTCACAAGAAATAACGCTATGATAATTGCGATAAAGTATATGAACGAGTCTGAAACCGGAGTGATCGGCTCTCTGAGAAGTTCCTTATAGTGAAGCCACACAATCGTATTAGCCATCGGAAAATACCACATTGACTGCGCCTTAAGGGCACAGGCAGAAACTCCCAGCGCTATAACGGCTATCACAGCAAAAAGTCCTGCGCTGCGAAGATACAACATTTTCATTACGCATAAAATCATTGCAAGGAGGAAAAGATACATCGCAAGCAGAAGAGTAATCCGCAAAAATGCAGTTGTAATACTCATCTGATTATAGAGATTTGACGGTAGAAGTTCGCTTGCAACTCCACCTGCATTTTCGGGATACACAGCATCAAATTTTGTAATAGAGTCGCTCCAGCTGCCGCTGAATACGCCCTTGCTCATCACCATACAGCTTACAAGAATAAAACCTATGTAAGAGAAAATACTCATAATCATAAAAAGCACTTGCCCCAGAAACCAGTTCAGTCTGCCTGTACGGCTGATAAAAAACAGTGTATTGCCTCCCATAATCGGAAAATCGCAAATAAGCAGTAAAAATACACAGGGCATAAACATTACAAGTATGCTTGACTGACAGACAGCGATAAATGGCTCAAGCACATTAAGAGGCTCTTCGTACTGCTCTGCCCGTTCAAAAAGTGGAGTTACTACAAAGCCTTTGATGAACACAAGCATTACTCCCACAATGATGATACGAGGATTTGTAACCCATTTTATAAATTCGCTTCGTGCTGTATTCCATATTGCACGCAGATTTATTCTATTCACCGAAATCAACCCTCCTGTTCATCATAACAGTATAAAGCACAAATGCCAGAAACAGCAAAACAGCGTTGAACAGCCAGTTTCTCCACATTGTTTCACCATAGAAAAAGATATTTCCAATCGCATCAGGCTCTATTACCGAAAGAATTTCAAGATAGTTTTCGTTGATATTTTCAATATCCTGATAGGCGTTTCTGAGAAGTCCCGTATGAAGCTGCATTGCGGAATATTTCAGGAAAAAAGGGATGCACAGCACAAGATATTTGTTCTTCATAAAGGCAGTCATAATCAGTGCAGGAGTTGCAGACAATGCTCCGTACAGAAACATTTCAAGAAAATCAAGTGCTATCATATAGGGATAGCCATACTTCTCAAACAGCGGATATGTTCCTGATATCCACCATTCTGCTGATTCTATCAACTCAGGAGGATATTCGTTGATATTCGGAAACAGCATATAAACCATAACTGCAAACAGCACAAATCCGCAAAGCACAGCAAGTCCGCCCGATATCATGGCTGTAAGGAAATTACCTGTGCTGAAGCTGAATTTAGTGCTTCTAAAGGCAGAGTATCTCATGCTTTTCGACTCACGCTCATCGCAGATAAGGGGCATAAGGGGAAAAGCGGCTACAATGGGAATGAACATACTAAGCCACCCTGAGGAAATGCAGGAGAGTATCTGATAAGCACTAAACTGAGAATCAGTCAGCATTTCCTCACGTGTAAATTCCGACAATACTCCTATTACAGAGTAATTCTTGTTTTCAAAAACATCCTGATATGCCTGTGCGGTAAAGCAAAGAATCAGCGTCAAAAGCACACAGGCATAAAAGCCCACGCACGTCAGCACCTTGCTGAGATTAACCTTGATAAGTCTGAGGTTTTTCATTTTCACTGCCCCGTGTTACGAATATTTATAATAGTCGAATTCTCCTGTTACAGCATTTACATAGAAAAGATAACAATAGCCATCATTTATATTACTTCCTGCAAATCTCCATGCAGCATCAACAGTAAGAATTGAATCATCATCATCTTTACAATATGGAGTATACATAAATTCTGCTCTTTCAATTACAAGTCCTGCTTTTCCTGAAATAGACTGAGAAAGAATTTCTGCTGCATCCTCTGCTGTAATCATACTGTTATGTGTTTGCACATTGCTTATATCATATGCAAGCTTATATCCAAGCAGCGATATTGAATCAAGCTTATTCTTTTCAATAGTAAATGCATATGCCGGAAAATTGCTATACTCTTTACATTCATTGCTTCTGTTGGTACTTACACTACCTGCCCTTATCATAGGCTGAGCATCAAAACGTATGTTGTTGTAGGTGTGCGTCATTGTGAAATGATATCCGTAAACACCATTACCCATATCTACAACCCATGCGTCATACACATCGGGAACAAGCAGAGGATTAGCAATTTCTTCGTTAAAATCATTTATAAGCATATTTTCTGTATAAACAATGGCATCGGTAAGCTTTACGTTTCCATCAAGAAGATTGTACTCCATATCGCTTTCAAAACCACCCTGAGGAATGTGCACTTTTTCCACAACGATGTTTTCATCTGCGGCACAATACATTCCCACGCTGTTCTGTTTGTTTTCTTCAAGATTGAATGCCGATGTTCCTGTTATTATCTGAATACCACCATTACCAACCATCTCAAGCATGCCCTTTTCGTTTGTTAAAAGCATAAACGGAGCAGTATTATCTTTTAGGAAATCCTCCTTGTTCTGCTCAAAATTGCCGCTGATTGTTTCTCCTAATGTATTTGTTCCCGTTGCATAATAAAGCTCTTTTTTCTCTTCTTCTGTATATGTATCGGGGAAATACTTATCAACAGCGGCATCGAACAAATCGTAAACCTCTTGTCCCGAAAGTCCGGGTTTTGAGGTCAGTGTAAAGGTTTCAAAAGAGTCGATTTCAGGGAACTCGACGATAAAATCATCATCAAATGTTAGATTTTCATAGTTCTTACTTAAAATTGCAGTTGCAGAATTCTGTTCATCAATAGAAAGAATTAATTTGTTTGTAAACTTCTTATTATCAGTATTATAATTATCTGCTGAAGAGTTATATGCCTCTTGAGTAAAATTATCTCTTGTTCCTACATGTATCACTGCACCGACAATCAGAATAAATGCCGCTGCTATTGCTACTGTAGGTACTGCTTTTTTCCATATACTTGTTTCGTTCATAACCTCAACCCCCATTACAACATTTTCTGATTCGAATAAGAATTTATTTTCTTCTGAACGTTTTTGCGCTTCAATAAGATATTTTTCATCAATTTTTCCTATTGCTTTAAGCAAATCCTTTTTTCTCATAGCCAGCCCTCCTGTTTGAGATATTTACGAAGCTTTTGACGAACTCTCATCAGCGTTACTTTTACCTTGCTTACAGACAAATTATACTTTATTGTAATTTCATTCACAGATAGCATAACAAGATAACGCTGCACGAAAATCGTTCTTGCATCGTAAGAAAGCGTATCAAGAAATCTCTCTATAGACTGAACCAGCAGTCTTTCTTCAATGCTTTCCTCAACATCTTCCGAGGAATGTATACAGTCAGAAAGCTCGTCCAGTACAAGATTTATCTGTGCTTTGCCTCGCTTATGACGTGTGTTGTATTTATGACGATCAAGAGCTATATTACGGGTAATCGTAATCAGAAATGCTACAAGATTTGTTGGATGATTCGGCGGTATACAGTTCCACATCTGCATAAGAGCGTCGTTAACGCACTCATCAACATCCTGTTTTGTTTCTAAAATTCTACTTGCTGTTTTTCTGCATAGCTCACCATACTTTTCAGTAATTTCGGTAATTGCATGCTCATTTCGCTGGTTGAAAAGCAGAATTATCTGATTATCTTCCATAATATACACCTCCCTTCACCTATTACGACGACGTTTTATTGTAATAGGTTACACTTTTTGAAAAAATTCTTTAGATTAAAGTATAGCATATTCTATATAATTCTGCTGCATCTGTTTCATAAAAAAATCTCCCCGATACTTAAGTTATCGAGGAGTTTTTATAGAGGTAACAAGAATCAAACTTAAAACCATGACTTGTTTCTAAAACAACAGTTTATATTTTTCTAAAACACGTAAAATAGCTGTTTTATTATCCGAGCAATTCCTTTGCTCGTTTGTGAATCTGCTCCTCAATGAGCTTCAGACGTTTACTATCGAGATTATATCTTGAATGACGCTTGAAACGAAAGTCGAGCAATCTGCGAAGTCCGTCCCTGTGCTTGTTGCTGAGAACTTTCTTAGCTGTGCCTATGAAGTCATCATAAACACATGGAACAAGCGTATCGGCATAACTATTAAGCGAATTGTCTGAAGCAAGGTCATCTCTACCAGCAAGGTTGAAGAGCGAATTACCATGATCAAACAACGGCGCAGGAGCAGTTATGGTATTGGTTTGGTTATCAATCATAAATCCGAAGTTTCCGAAGTGTCTGTCCACATTGCATATAACCGCATCAAGCACCAACATATCATCAAGTGCATTAATAAATTCTTCCCCCAGCGACTCGTAGTATTCACGAACAGCTTTCATACCGCCCTTGTTTACAAGTCTGCCAACGGGGATGAATGAATAATCCATGCTTGTGAACAACTCGCAGGTAGAGCACAGCTCTCCCTGCCATTTTGAAAGTCCATAGGATATTGCATTAATTCCAAGAACCTCTGCGATCTGTACGGCGTAGAATTCCGAATATGGCTCGTTACCCGTATTGGAAGCACCACTTGTCCCACCCTTGTAAAGGCGTATGATGCCATTTTCTCTTCGCCAGCATTTTGGAAGCATGCCATTCGTTGTAAATTCAGGACACGAAGCCAGCGAAGTTCTCACCGAACTGCCATAACCTGTGAAAGCGATTAGTCCAAGCACTCTGCTGAATCTGTTTTCATAGAGATTATATTCAGCAAAGTTACCCTCAAATCCTTGCTCAACTACCCAATAGCAATCGTTGAGAGATAATCCCTTTGATACGCTGAGTATGCTCATAGGGCGATTGAGATTGAGTCCGCATTTACTGAGAAAGCTATGAACGTATGCACGATTTTTCGGTATCGTTCTGTGTCTCAGCCAGCGTGAAACGCTGTCGCTGTTTAAGCTCATATCAAGAGGCAGTAATGCCTTTTTTTCTTCGTTCACCCAGAGAATCTCTATCTCAGGTGAGCTTGTGTCTTCCGTTGCAGTGAATCTTATAAGCGGAATGTCAAAATGACGCAGCTCATAGGTCATGTTACCGCCTCCCTTCGTAGTGTTACAAATATTATAACATGCTTTTGAAAAAATATCAAGGTAAACATAACGGTATTCATTATTATGCAGTTTTATCAGATTTCTGTTTTTAACAGAATTCTTAGTATAGTCGATTTGATATCCAACTGTATTCAAATATCATTTCCTTATAAGTTCTGTATACTTCTCAAGGGTGATTTTGCCGTCAGAAACTCACCTTCCCAAAACTTATCGTAAACTTTTTTATTTGCTTTTTTCATAATAATAACCATTAGCATTTCTTTCTTCTTTGGTCGTACCGTACATGAATTCTTTAACGTTCCCCCATTTTTTAAATGTTGAGACGTCATATTTATCATGAATATTACTATTTATTTTTGAATATAATATTTCGGAAATATATTTTTGTCCATTTAAGCTTATTATTTTTTATTCACATCCTTAGTTTGCATAATACCTCCGCTGATTGTTCAGCGGAGGCATTATAATAATATTAAATTAGAAAGTATCGATCAGACCTACTGCATATTGCTGGATAGCAAGTGCATCCTGTTGATTTATTCCGTTATTGCCGATGACGTCGCCATAAAGCATCTGTTCTTCGGCAATCGGATATTTATCCGAATTAAGTATATAACATTTTGCAAGTATTGCATCTGAAATATCTACAGTTTCAGTTCCGTTTACATCTCCAAGATATTGTTCATCATAAATTAATTCAGGTACTTCTTCATAAAGCTTATATGCCTCTTCTATTTCTTCATTTGTGAGGTCAAGATTACAACCGCCAATTCCAAAATTCATAGTATCATAACCCATATTATAGATATCCATTAAAAGTTCAAATCTGTCTTCAACTTCTTTCTGAGTTGTTAATGTAGTACCAAAATCAAATCCTATAATATGAGCATTTTGTAATGTTTCAGGTATATCATTAATCTTGAATTCAATACCTTTTTCGTTCAGATATGCTGAAATTTTTTCAACACCGTCATCGCCTAATTTTGCGGCATAATATCTGAATTCATCAAATGTCTGGTGAGATACTCCATAATCACTTTCATTACCACTGTATGAAAATTCTTTTACAAGTCCTGCCGCTTTAAGTTTTTTGCAAAGCTCTTTTGCATCTGCAACAGATTCTTCTGAGAGCTTATTATCTTCAACAACATAGAAAACACCATATTTTGATGTAGCGTCACGAGAAATTTTTGCATATGGATTAATTGAGTCAACAATAGATTTAATCATAGCTTCATCATCTTTTTCGTGAGGAACACATATATTGAATTGATTTCCTTTTCTGCTATATTCAAAAATAATATCCATCACGCTTGCACCTGCAGATGTATATGTGGAAGAATATCTTGCCCATGTTCTGTCAGGATAGAGGCCCGGATTACAGTTTTCATTATGGAAAGTATCTGTATAACCATGGTCATTTTTTATCAGAAAAGCATCTTTGAAAAAATACCTGCTTTCGGGGGAAGTTCTGTCAGCCGGAATAGCCAGAGCAGTAGCGTTAATAGGCATTGCTGATGTTAATCCTAATGTGGCAGCCATTAAAGCTCCTAATATTCTTGTTTTTTTCATAAAAAAGCCTCCTTTTAATAATATATACAATCATTTTTTAATAATAGTTTTTACTTGTGGGAAATAAATTATATCTTCATTTTAATCACAACCTTTCGGAAATATTCTTCTTTTCAATCATAGTATACAACAATTTATATCTTGTGTCAAGTATATCTTGTGCTGTTTAGTATTGACAAGACAATTTTCGTATGATACAATGAAATTGTCGACAGTGATTTGTAAATAATCACAAGAAAGGAAACGTTTCGAATGCAAATTCGTGAAAATTTAAAAAAAGGCACCGTTGAAATGATAATGCTTCATCTGTTGCTTGAAAGAAAAAT
>JAFWWU010000156.1 GCA_017523285.1 Ruminococcus sp. | reverse complement strand
CTTGGTGTATCGGTATTCAGTTGTCAAGATGCTGTTGTGTTCCCCTAATAATAGGGAACTGAGAGAAGTCTTTTCACCACCCTGTTTTAAAAATTCATCCTCTACTGTAAGAGCAGTAGAACAGCACTTCGAGAGGGATGTTTAAAAAAGTTCTTCTACTTATAGGGAACTGGGAGAGGCATTTTGTAGACCCTATCGTAAATTACCCCTCATCTATTAGCCGGGGAAAACAGGCATTTTACCAATAAATGAGAAAAGTTTGTATGATTGCACAAATTGCGCTTAATACTTTTGTGCGATTTCACATTGTTTTTACTGCCTCCTACTTATAGGGAACTGGGAAGCAACTTTTGAGACCCCTGATTGAATTTATCCCTCTACTTCTTTCTGGCAATCATTTTAAGATTTGTCAGGGATCTTTCTGAATGTTCTCTGAAACTTTGTCGACTTACACAACTGAATCGTTCTTCCGTTGTACAGTTTGCTGTTAAAACACTCTCTACTTATAGGGAACTGGGAGAGGCATTTTGAGAGGGGTATTTCAGAAATTTCTTTGAAAGTTTGTAGAGGTGCACAATTTACTGCTTCCGAGCTGCACAGGTTGATAAATTATGTGACTTAGTAAATTATCCCTTTAATTTTCTATAGGCAGAAAAATTACGAGTTCACAAAAGAAAGTTTTCCAAAACAGAGAATTTTGTAGCACTGCCTAATTTCAGAAATCATTCTTTGTGAATACTGCCCCCACTTTTCTCTGGTAACTTTTTGAGAAAGCACAACTAAAAATACGGAAGTTTGTATGATTGCACAAGTTGATAATATATTTCTTGTACAGATTGCTAACGTTATACCCCTCTACTGTAAGAGCGTGGAAATACACTTTTGAGACCCCTTTTTCAGTAAATTTGGATAAGTACACAGTAAATCTTATTGTGTTTATCCTCTTTCCTGTGCTGTGTGCATAAAAAATCACACCGTACAGAATGAAATGTACAGTGTGTTTGAAATTAATATAAGATTGTGTAACTGCAATCGTTAAATTCATCTCCTCATTTTCCGATACTCCGACGGCGAAACGCCTGTGTGCTTGTGAAAAAGACGGCTGAAATAAAGGGCGTTATCATATCCGACAGATTCGGCAATTTCAGAGATATTGTATTCGGTGGTTTCCAGCAGGCTTTGTGCATTTGCCATACGCAGAGACAAGATATACTGCATTGGAGTAACTTTCAGAATTTGTTTAAAGCTTCGTATGAACCAGCAGGTACTCATGTGCCGTGAGGCGGCATAATCGTCAATATTGATCTGTTCATTGTAGTGTTCATTGAAATAATGGGTGGCACGTTCAATCTCGTTCTGCGCGTCGCTGCCCTTTTTGCGACCCTCTTTAATGTAGCGATTGATCTGGATGAAGATATGCCGCAGATTGAGCGTGAGCAGTTCTTCGTAATTCGGTCGGCACAGCTGTAATTCCTGTATCATCTGGCGGTACAGCCATGCATAGTCGGGAGATGTTCCCGTGTAGAATACATTTTCCTTTTGCGGCATTTCATAGTTATCCAGAATGCCCTCCACCATGCGTCCTGTAAAATGCACCCAGTACACCTCAGTTTTGTCAGGGGCATGGTAGTAGTAATACTGAATCTCACCGGGTCGGAACAGAATCATGTTTCCCTCGGTGATGACTGTTTCTTTTCCGTCAAGACCATCGAAATAAAAATACCCCTTGCCTTTTGCAATATACAAAAGCTGATAGTCCCGCCGTCCCTGTGGTCGCTCTGTAGCCACCACAGCTCTACTGTGAACACGATAATATCCGCAGCTGGTGACGATCAGTGAACGGCTTACATCCACCATGTCGGTGAGGGAATTATGCAGATAGGCAACGTTCGTATACATGCACAGACCTCCTTCTGTGTTCTTTTCTCCATTATAGCATATCCGAATCCTCATTACAATAGCAAAGTATCATTTTGTGCATATTTTGTCCCATTGTGTTTATGGATTTGACGCAAAAAACGTGGTAGAATAGAATCAGAAAGTAAAGGCGCCTTTAATCGAATTGCAGTGCTTCATCCGAAATGAACACTGTTCCCAAAGCAGAACTCGAGACCTGCTTCGGACATATGCTCAAAAATCATAATGAATTCTTTTAAAGGAGAGAGTAACATGACTGAAAAGAAATACCTGAAATGGTACAACAAAATCGGCTACGGCTCAGGAGACGTTGCCGGTAACGTTGTATACGCATTCTTATCATCATTCGTAATGATTTACCTTACCGATACAGCGGGACTTAACGCAGGTATCGTCGGAACTCTTATGATGGTATCTAAAATATTTGACGGTGTATCAGACATATTTTTTGGTGCAATGATTGACAAGACCAAAACAAAAATGGGTAAAGCAAGACCCTGGATGCTCTGGCCTTATATCGGATGCAGCGTTGCACTGGCAGCAATCTTCGCAATTCCTGCGGAAATGGGTGATGTAGCAAAATATGCATATTTCTTTATTGCCTACACACTTCTTAATGCAGTATTTTTTACAGCAAACAATATCGCTTACGCAGCCCTTACAGCACTTGTTACAAAGAACGGCAACGAGCGTGTACAGCTTGGCTCAATTCGCTTTGTTTTCGCATTCGGCACAAGCCTTCTCATTCAGAGCATTACAGTAGGCGCAGTTGAGTACTTCGGCGGCGGTGCAGACGGCTGGAGAACAGTTGCAATCATTTATGCGATTGTCGGTCTTATCGTAAATACAATCTCTGTATTCTCCGTTAAGGAGCTTCCCGAAGATAAGCTTACAGACGAAAACCCTGTGGAGGAAGAAGCAGCAAAATTCTCGAGCGACTCCTATCCTGACTTTGAGCTTGCAGAAAACGCTTGTCCAAAGGAAAAGAAGGAAGAAAAGTACAGCTTTGTTCAGGCAATGAAAATGCTGTTCACAAACAAGTTCTACATAATGATATGTATAATCTATATCTGCTGTCATCTCTATTCCTCAATGATTAGTATGGGCGTATTCTATATGACTTATGTTCTCGGCGACGCAGATATGCTCGGTACATTCTCCGCTTTCATCAACATTCCTATGATGTGTGGCTTACTTGCAACACCGTTCCTTGTAAAGAAGCTGGGCGGTATGTATAAGCTGAATTTCACAGGCTATCTTATTGCAACAATCGCAAGAGCATTAGTAATCGTTGGCGGATATATCGGAAATCTTCCTATGATGCTGATATTTACAGCAATTGCCGCAATCGGTATGAGTCCTATGCAGGGCGACCTTAACGCACTTATCGCTGCTTGCTCCGATTATACCTACCGTACAACAGGCAAGCGTATTGACGGTACAATGTATTCCTGCTCATCTCTCGGCGTTAAAATCGGCGGTGGTATCGGTACAGCGCTTACAGGCTGGCTCCTTGCTGCAGGTAATTATGTTGCAAACGCACCTGTTCAGCCTGATTCCTGTATCAATATGCTGAACCTGATGTATCTCTGGTTACCTATGATTTTCAATCTCATTATAACAATAGTTCTGTCAAGACTGACAGTTGAAAAGGCAAACGAAGACTGGGACAAGGCTCACAGCAACTAAGGAGGAAATATTATGAAACCTACACTTGAATGGCTCGCAAACCCTGAAATTTTTGAAGTTAACCGTGAAAAAGCACACTCAGACCACGCATATTACACTAAGAACGGCGACCTCCGTCAGAGTCTGAACGGCACTTGGAAGTTCAATTATTGCGAACACCCTGATAACAGACCTGCAGATTTCTACAAAAGCGATTTTGATGTAACAAGTTTCGGAGAAATCAAGGTTCCCGGACACATTCAGTTACAGGGCTATGATAAGCCGCAGTATGTTAACACGCAGTATCCTTGGGAAGGTCACGAGCAGCTTGTTCCTCCACAGATTCCTCAAAAGCGTAACCCTGTGGGAAGCTATGTGAAATTCTTTGACGTTGAAAAGGAGCTTCTCGGCAAGGAAACATTCATCAGCTTCCAAGGTGTAGAGACTGCAATCTATGTGTGGCTCAACGGCGAGTTTGTAGGCTATGCCGAGGACAGCTTCACTCCCTCCGAATTCAACATCACGCCCTATCTGAAAGAAAAGAACAACAAGCTTGCAGTCGAGGTCTACCGCTACAGCACGGCAAGCTGGCTGGAAGATCAGGATTTCTGGCGGTTTTCGGGTATCTTCCGTGAGGTGTATCTGTACGCCGTTCCCGAAATTCATGTCCGTGACATGAAGGTGATCGCAGATTATGATTATGAAAATGGGAATGGTATTCTGACAACGGAGATTGATATTGTGGGTAAAAATGATTATGCAGTCAAGCTCACGCTGACTGACAAAAACGGAAACAAGGTTTATGAGAGCGATACAGCGAATGTAACCGCATCCATCCCCGATGTGATGCCGTGGAGTGCGGAAGCCCCAAATCTCTACACACTGACCGCAGAAATCATCGCAGACGGTGAGATTGTGGAAACCGCAGAAACAAAGGTTGGTTTCCGTACCTTTGAACTTAAAAACGGCATTATGTGTCTGAACGGCAAGCGTATCATCTTCAAGGGAATCAACCGTCATGAATGGAACGCAGAAGGCGGCAGAGTGGTAACCGAAGAAGATATGCTCTGGGACATCCGCTTCATGAAGCAGAATAACATCAACGCAGTCCGCACCTGTCACTACCCGAATAATTCCCGCTGGTATCAGCTTTGTGATGAGTATGGCATTTATCTGATTGACGAAACCAACCTTGAATCTCATGGCACATGGCAGAAAATGGGTGCTTGCGAACCGTCAATAAACATTCCGGCATCTCTCCCCGAATGGAAAGAAGCCTGCCTTGACAGAGCAAAATCCATGTATGAGCGTGACAAGAACCATGCAAGCGTGCTGATATGGAGCTGCGGAAACGAAAGCTACTGCGGCGATGATATTGCGGCAATGGCTGACTACTTCCACGAGGTTGACAGCACAAGACTGGTGCACTACGAGGGCGTGGTGTGGAACAGAAAATATGACCACATCACCGATATGGAAAGCAGAATGTATGCAAAGCCTGACGAGGTTGAGGAATACCTGAAACAGAACACAGGAAAGCCCTATATCAGCTGTGAATATATGCATGCCATGGGTAATTCTCTTGGCGGTATGAAGCTGTACACTGACCTTGAAGACAAGTTTGATGCTTATCAGGGCGGCTTTATCTGGGACTACATTGATCAGGCACTGTACAAGGATGGCGTTCTGGTGTACGGCGGTGATTTCGATGACAGACAGAGCGACTACGGCTTCTGCACAAACGGTATTGTCTACGCAGACCGCACCTATTCTCCGAAGGTGAGCGAAGCAAAACAGCTTTACTCCAACATCAGAATGAACATTGAAAATGGTGTTCTGACCGTGGAAAACAGAAATCTGTTCGTTGGTACAGACGGATATATTTTCAAGGTGACCCTTGCAAAAGAGGGCGAAATCCTCTGCACTGAGGAACATCGTCTGAATGTTCCGGCAGGCGAATCCTGCACAATCCCGATGGGATTGGACGTTCCGGCAGAGGGCGGTGAATATGTGCTTACTGCATCCGCAGTGCTTGCAGAAGATACCCTCTGGGCGAACAAGGGACATGAGATTTCCTTTGCACAGGAAATCGTGGAAACACCCGAAGTCAAGGTTGAAGCAACTGCTGCAAAGGCAGAGATCGTCTATGGAGATTTCTCCGTGGGCGTGCATGGTGAAAACTTCTCCATGCTGTTCGACAAGCGTGAGGGCGGCATCAGCTCTCTGATTTATGGTGGCACAGAATACATCACAAGAGCACCGAAGATCAGCTTCTGGAGAGCGATGACTGACAACGACACCGGTGCAGGCTATCCCTTTGCAATGGCACAGTGGCAGATTGCAGGTAAGTACGCAAAGCAGATTGGCTTTGACACAGAGGAACACGCAGACCGCCTTGATGTGACCTATACATTCGCTGCACCGACAGTTCCGTCCTTTGAATTCAAGGTGACATACACCGCTTACTTTGACGGTAGACTCGGAGTCAAGGCTGCCTATCCCGGTGTGAAGGGAATGGCAGATATGCCCGTATTTGCGATGGATTTCAAAATGAAGAAACAGTACAATGCCTTCACATTCTACGGACTTGGACCGGATGAAAACTACATTGACCGTAACAACGGTGCAAGACTCGGCGTATATACATCGACTGCACAGGATAATTTCACAAAGTATCTGAACCCGCAGGAATGCGGCAACCGCACAGGCGTAAGATATGTGAATGTCTATGAAGAAAATGGCACAGGTCTTGCCTTTACAGCAACAGAAAATCACTTTGAAATGAGCGTCCTGCCCTACAGTGCTTATGAACTCGACAATACTCTGCACCGTGAAGAACTCCCTGAACCGTCCTACACATGGGTTCGCATTGCCGCAAAGCAGATGGGTGTCGGCGGTGATGACAGCTGGGGTGCACCGGTGCATCAGGAATTCAAGATCGAAGCAGAAAATCTCATGACATTGCAGTTTGAAATTTGCGCACTCTGATAGGAGGAATCAATATGAACATTCGTGACGTATTGCAGAAAATTGAAAATAACGCATACACAAAGACATTCCAGAAGCTGTACGGTACTTCCGAGGATGTGTTGCAGCACCAGAAACAGCGTTATCTGGACGCAGTGCAGAAATTCACGCAGCTGTACCCGAAGCGAAAAGCCATCCGCATCTATTCTGCCCCCGGCAGAACGGAGATCGGCGGCAACCACACCGACCACCAGCATGGCTGTGTGCTGGCGGCGGCAGTGAATCTGGATGCGATCGCCGTTGTTGCCTTCCATCGTGACTGCGTGATTCGTGTGAAATCCGAGGGCTACGATGCTTTCACCGTCAATCTGGACGATCTGTCCGTGCAGTCCACCGAAACAGGAACTGCTGCTATCATCCGTGGTGTTGCGGCAAAGTTCAGCGGTATGGGGGCAGAAATCGGCGGCTTCGATATGTACTGCACCTCGGACGTTCTCAGCGGCAGTGGTATTTCTTCCTCGGCGGCATTTGAAACGCTCATCGGCACGATCATTGACAGCTATTACAATGATAACAAAGCCGGTGCGGTGGAGATCGCAAAGATCGGACAGTTTGCCGAGAATGTATATTTCGGCAAGAAAAGCGGTCTGATGGATCAGATGGTTTCCTCTGTCGGGGGACTCGTTTCCATTGATTTCTACGATACACAGAATCCCGAAATTGAACGCTTTGACTTTGATTTTGAGGAACATGGCTATTGTCTGTGCATCACCGATACAAAGGGCAGTCATGCAAATCTCACGGATGATTACGTCGCCATCCGCAGTGAGATGGAATCCATTGCCGCACAGCTTGGCAAGCCTCATCTACGTGAGGTCAGTGAGATTGCATTTTATGATGCAATTCCGAAACTTCGGGAAGTTTGCTCCGACCGTGCAATTTTGAGAGCATCCCATTTCTTCTCTGAAAACAGCCGTGCATTGCAGGAAGCCGATGCACTGAAAGCAGGAAATCTGAACGAATTCCTCCGTCTTGTAAACGAATCGGGAGATTCCTCCACACAGCTTTTGCAGAATCTCTACAGCACATCTAAGTCCTTGCAGCAGGAAATTCCTCTTGCAATTATGATGAGTAAGCGTGTATTAAAGGGAACAGGTGCTGTAAGAGTTCACGGCGGCGGTTTTGCAGGCACGATTCAGGCGTTTGTACCACTGGAACTTGCGGATGCTTACACAACGGAAATGAATCGTATCTTTGGTGATGGTTCATGTCAAAAGCTGAGAATCCGTCCTGTTGGCGGCGTAGAAATCACAAAGGAGGAAATGTAATATGCGTATTCTGGTACTCGGCGGTGCGGGCTATATTGGCTCGCATACCGCACTGGAGCTTGTCAAGGCTGGACATGAAGTTGTGATTGCAGATAATCTGGTAACGGGCTACCGCAAGGCGATCCCCGAAGGTGTGAAATTTTATGAGGGTGATCTCCATGATTTTGATTTCCTTGACAATCTCTTTCAGCAGGAACAGATTGATGCGGTGATCCATTTTGCGGCATATTCTCTTGTTGGCGAAAGCGTGACAAATCCGCTGAAATACTATGACAACAACCTCTGCGGCACGAAGATTCTGCTCGATGCCATGGTGAAAAATAACGTTGACAAAATCGTGTTCTCCTCCACAGCCGCTACCTATGGCGAACCGGAGAACATCCCGATTCTCGAAAGCGACCGCACCTGCCCGACCAACCCTTACGGCGAAACAAAGCTTGCAATGGAGAAAATGTTCAAGTGGACAGCAAATGCACATGGTATGCGTTTTGTATCGCTCCGTTACTTCAATGCCTGCGGTGCTGACGAAAGCGGCACAATCGGCGAGGCACATACACCCGAAAGCCACCTGATTCCGCTGATTCTGCAGGTGCCGAATGGCAAGCGTGAAACCATTTGTATCTACGGCACGGATTATGATACACCCGACGGAACGTGCATCCGTGACTATATCCATGTGACAGACCTTGCACAGGCACATATCCTTGCAGTGCAGTATCTGATGAACGGCGGTGAAAGTGACATCTTCAATCTCGGCAATGGCGTTGGATATTCTGTGCGTGAGGTGATTGAAACCGCAAGAAAGGTCACAGGACATCCGATTCCTGCGACGGAAACTCCCAGACGTGCAGGCGATCCTGCAAGACTTGTGGCATCCAGCGAAAAGGCAAGAAAGATTCTCGGCTGGAACCCCGTGCATGATAGTCTGGAGGAGATTATTGAAAGTGCATGGAACTGGCACAAGAATCATCCGAACGGATATGACGAAACATAATGAGGTGATTTTATGATCTGTTATGCAGTACAGAAACTCATTGACTATGCGATTAAAAACAAGCTTATTACAAGCGATGATATTTATGTTGTCCGCAATCAGCTGATGGTGGCATTAAAGCTTACCGATTGGGAAGAAAATGACGCTGTGTACACCGGTGAATCCATTGACGAAATTCTTGCTCCGATGATCACATATGCTTGTGAAAACGGCATCATTCAGGATACCGCCAATTCCCGTGATCTCTTTGACACAAAGCTCATGGGCATCCTGACACCCATGCCCAGAGAAATGATCGCTGAATTTAAGAGAAGATATGCAGCCGATCCCAAAGAAGCAACCGACTGGTACTTTGATTTCAGCAAGAAGCTCAACTATGTCCGTGCAGGCAGAATTGCCAAGGATATGAAGTGGACATATGATTGTGAATACGGTACTCTTGATATCACTATCAACTGTTCCAAGCCTGAAAAGGATCCGAGAGATATTGCGGCAGCGAAAACACAGAAAGCGTCTGCATATCCCAAGTGTCAGCTTTGCCCCGAAAATGCTGGCTTTGCAGGACGCGCCACACATCCGGCAAGACAGAATCTCCGCCCGATTCCGATGACTGTGAATGGCGAGAAATGGCAGCTGCAATATTCCCCCTACGGCTATTATAACGAACATTGCATTGCATTCAACGAATCCCATGTCCCGATGAAAATTGACGCTTCGGTGTTCGGAAAGCTCTTTGATATTGTGGACTATCTGCCCCATTATATCATCGGCTCTAATGCGGATCTGCCGATTGTCGGCGGTTCCATCCTGAGTCATGAACATTTCCAGGGCGGCAATTACACCTTTGCCATGGCAAAAGCCCCGATTGAACACGAGTTCAGTATCAAGCAGTATCCCGATGTGAAAGCTGGTATCGTGAAATGGCCGATGTCCGTGATTCGTGTGTCCTACGAAAACAGGGAGGAACTTGCCAAGTGCTGCAATCATATTCTGGAAACATGGAGAGCATACAGTGACGAAAGTGTGGGGATTTTTGCGGAAACAGACGGCGAACCTCATAACACCATCACGCCCATTGCAAGAAAGAACGGAGACTTCTACGAGTGTGATCTCGTTTTGAGAAACAACATTACAACGGATAATCGTCCGCTGGGTGTTTTCCATCCGAATCCCTCGCTGCATCATATCAAGAAAGAGAACATCGGTCTGATCGAGGTGATGGGACTTGCAGTACTTCCTGCAAGACTTGCAAAGGAAATCGCACTGCTTGAGTATGCGATGCTCAGTGGCGAAAATCTCTACGCTTGTCCGGAACTCACACATCATGCAGAATGGGCAGAGGAGATTTTGAAGCGTTACCCTGATTTCAGTAAGGACAATGCAAGGGCGATTCTGGAACAGGAGATCGGTAAGGTGTTCCTCAAAGTGCTTGAGGATGCTGGTGTGTTTAAGAGAAATGATGAGGGAAAGAGTGCTTTTTTGAGTTTCGTATCATATCTTCATCAATGATTATGGTTATATAACTGTAAAATACGAAGTTTAAGTTTTAATAATCAAAAATGCAAAGTTGCTATACTATGTTGATTTTCAGATGTTTAAAATTGTTTTTTGACAGATATAAAGGAGGAAAACTATATGAATATCGGAATTTTGGGCACTGGCAGCATTGCAGAAAAAATGTCTGCTACTATAAATAAGATGAACAATGCCCATTTATATGCAGTTGCATCAAGAACTGCCGAGAAAGCAAAAAGCTTTTCTGAAAGATATCATATTGAAAATTACTATGCAACTTATGAAGAACTTGTAAAGGATAAAAATATAGATCTCGTTTATATTGCTACTCCGCATTCCAGACATTATGAAGACTGTATGATGTGTCTGGAGAATGGGAAAAATGTGCTTTGTGAAAAGGCTTTTACAGCTAATGCAAAGCAGGCTGAAAAAGTTTTTGAGTATGCCAAAAGCCATAATGTTTTTGTTTCAGAAGCAATTTGGACAAGATTTATGCCTATGAGATTTGTACTTGATGATATTATAAAAACAGGAGTGATTGGCGAGATCTCTTCACTTACTGCGAATATAGGATATAATCTTTTGAATAAAGAAAGAGTTCAAAAGCCTGAACTGGCAGGCGGTGCATTACTTGATATTGGCATATACACTATAAACTTTGCACTTATGACATTTGGAAATGACATAGCAGAGATCAAATCCACATGTATAAAAAACAAATATGGTGTTGACATAATTGATAATATTCTTATCACTTTTAATGACAATAAAACTGCTCTTCTTCATAATAATACAACTGCCAATACTGATAAACTTGGTGTAATATACGGAACAAACGGCAGGATTGAATTTAATAATATCAATAATTGCGAAAGTATCAAGGTTATTTTGAATAATGGTGAAATTCAGAACTACGAAACACCGCCGCAAATTTCCGGCTATGAATATGAAGTTGAAGCCTCGTTGAATGCAATAAAAGCAGGAAAAATCGAAACAGATTTTATGCCTCACTGTGAAACCTTGCGAGTAATGAAAATAATGGATAGTCTACGTAATGAATGGGGAATTAAATACCCATTTGAATGAACAACAGGAGTATACATTTTTCTCTGTATACTCCTGTTTTACACTATTCTTTCAAATTCTATACCGTATTTCAGAATGCAGATTGGCTTCCTCAACAACTTATATGTACAGCAGGTACCGCGAGAATTCAGATTCTATATGCAGATACTCTTAACCACGTTGTTTATCTGCTTTCGTAAAGTAAATAGTTTGCGTTATTTTTCGCATAATTAGCAAGAGCTTTTTAGCTGTTTGCAGTTAAAAAACAGCCCGAAACTTACCTGCACATTCTCAAAAAATACTCGTGAACAGCTGTCGAATCGTCCAGCTCAGGATGAAAAGCAAGGGCAAGCTGGTTATTTTCCCGTGCCGCTACTGCCTTGCCGTCAACCTCAGCAAGAATTTCCGCTGTCGATACATCTTCGATATACGGTGCTCTGATAAAGGTCATGGGGATTTCTCCGATTTCTTTAAACTGAGCAGTAGTATGAAAGCTCCCAAGCTGTCTGCCGTAGGCATTTCGTCTTGCTGTAATACCCATTGTCCCGATATGGACTGTATCATCAGCAGCAATATGCTCCGCAAGAAGAATCAGCCCTGCACAGGTACCCATGACAGGCATATTACCTATAATTCTTTCACGAACAGGTTTCATGAGTTCAAGTTCATGAAGAAGTTTTCCAATAACAGTACTTTCTCCGCCCGGAAGTATCAGTCCGTCAAAAGAACGCTCAATATCTCGTCTTTGCCTGATTTCAAAAGCCTCTGCGCCGCATTCGATGAGTTTCTTTTCATGTTCAATAAATGCTCCCTGCAGGGCAAGCACACCGATTTTCATTACTTGCCTCTTTCTGCCATCAGCAGGCTGATTTCGTCCTCATTGATACCAACCATTGCTTCGCCGAGATCCTCCGAAAGCTCTGCCAACATATTGGCATCGTTAAAATTAGTAACAGCTTTAACGATTGCAGCGGCTCTCTTTTCGGGATTGCCCGACTTGAAAATACCTGAACCGACAAACACGCCCTCTGCACCAAGCTGCATCATCAGAGCAGCATCCGCAGGTGTTGCCACACCGCCTGCTGCAAAATTTACCACAGGGATTCTGCCGTTTTCATGCACATACTGCACCAGTTCAAAGGGTACCTGCAGCACCTTTGCTTCGTTGAAAAGTTCGTCTTCGCTCATAGACTGAATTTTGCGGATTTCACTGTTCATCATACGCATATGACGTACTGCCTGCACAATATCACCTGTGCCCGGTTCACCCTTTGTACGAATCATGGAAGCTCCTTCGTTAATTCTACGAAGTGCCTCTCCCAAATCCTTTGCACCACATACAAAGGGAACATTAAATTTTCTCTTGTTGATGTGGAATTTATCATCCGCAGGTGACAGTACCTCGCTTTCATCAATATAGTCGATTTCAATTGCCTGCAAAATCTGAGCTTCTGCAAAATGGCCGATTCTGCATTTTGCCATGACAGGGATTGAAACTGCATCCTGAATCCCCTTGATCATTTTCGGGTCGCTCATACGGGATACGCCGCCTGCCGCACGAATGTCAGCTGGAATGCGCTCCAGTGCCATTACAGCACAAGCACCTGCCGCTTCTGCAATTTTCGCCTGTTCTGGGGTAGTAACATCCATAATCACGCCGCCCTTGAGCATCTGTGCCAGTTCCTTATTCAGTTTATAACGATTCTGTTCCATAATATCTTCCTCCTGCTTGTATTTTTGCGGATTGTATGCTATAATGATAACACAGAAGTGACTATATCACAATGTTCAATTCTGGAATATTCTATAAGGTCGGTTACGATATGATTACATGTAATTTGAATATAACAAGCAAAATTCCGCTGTATATGCAGCTTTACAGCTTCATAAAGCAGGAGATCGAATCAGGAAATATCGGGTGTGGAGAGAAACTTCCATCAAAACGTGCATTGGCGGCTCATCTGAAAATCAGCGTTATCACCGTAGAAACTTCCTATGCACAGCTGCTTGCGGAGGGATATATCACCTCTAAACCAGGCAGCGGTTTCTATGTTGAAAGTTTCGAGGAAACGGATAAGGTCAGTCCGCCTTCTGAAGTCACTGAAACGGCAACAGACACCATGCCAATCCAATATGACTTTCGCACAAACCGAATTGATACCTCGGATTTTCCCTTTTCCACATGGGCAAAGCTGTCCCGTGAGGTACTCAGCGAACGGAGTGCCGATCTGCTCAATGCCTGTCATCATCAGGGAATACCAATTCTGCGTGAAGAAATTGCCTCATATCTCAGAGAATATCGTGGAATGACAGTAGATTCCGAACAAATTGTTGTTGGTGCAGGTTCGGAATATCTGACCGGACTCATCATTCAGCTGCTTGGCAGGGACAATGCATATGGTGTGGAGAATCCGGGTTACAACAAGATTTATGAAATATTCAGTGCCAACACATCGAGAGTATTTCCTATTCCTATGGACGAAAAAGGGGCAAGTGCACAGGCAATTTCAGGATTTGGTATCAATGTGCTGCACGTCACGCCCTCGCATCATTTTCCGCTTGGTATCGTGATGCCTGTCAGCCGCAGACAGGAACTTCTGCGGTGGGCAAATTCCCGTGAGGACAGGTATATCATCGAGGATGACTACGACAGCGAATTCCGCTATGCAGGCAGACCGATTCCGACTCTCCAGAGTATGGACAAAAACGGCATAGTCATCTACATGGGGACATTTACAAAAAGTCTCGCACCATCCATGCGAATCAGCTATATGGTGCTCCCAAAACAGCTTTGCGGAAGATTTACAGCACGTCTTGGCTTTTATTCCTGCACGGTTCCAGTATTTGAGCAGCTGACGCTTGCGAAATTCATGGAAAAAGCGCACTTTGACAGACATATCAATCGCATGAAGAAAATCTATCGTCAGCGAAGAGATATCCTCTGCAAAAAAATCTCCGAAAGCAGACTCGGAGATTTCGTAAAGATATCAGGCTGTGACGCAGGTATGCATTTGCTTTTGACGGTTGAGAACGGTATGAAACAGAACGAGCTTCTTGCCAGTGCTGCCATTGAGGGCGTGAAAGTATACGGACTTTCGGAATATTATTCATTTCCTGTATCAAATATGCCAGAAAATATCATTGTTGCGGGATTTTCGGGACTGAATTCTGAACAGCTTGTCAAGGGGGTAGAGGCACTGGAACGGGCGTGGGTGCGTAATTGAATTTGTAAATTAAAAAACGTCCACTAGTGTTCTGAATATGATGCAACCTCGTGTAGAATTTTTATGATTTAGTACATGGATTTGGATTCTATTAAGTTATGATTGATTCTCTGTTAAGCTCATCAGTGCGGTGATAGAAATTTTGAAATCCCAATCACTTTTTGTTTTTTCATCATAAACACCCTGTGAATGAAGCCATCTGTGGTTCGGAAAGATGCAAAGAAACCGCCAAGATGTCTATTCTTGGCTGCTTTCTCTGTGGCTTGTGCCACAGCCTAAACGACGATAATGGATTATATCCGTGACATTTCATAAAGGCCACACAGTTTCATTGACTGCATGGCTTTTGTTGCTCAATCGGTTTGGTATGAATATTCCCTATCGTAAACACGATTTTTCGGACTTTTTTGCGTATATGGACACTGAAATTTCATTCGCAAAACCGTGGATTGCCTAAGGGTGTTTTTGGGACTTAAACGGTTATCCCAAATTCGGGATAACCGTTTAAGTCCCAAAATAAATCCCCAGAAAGGAGTGAAGCCCATGCCCTTAAGAAGATAAAAAACTATTCATTTACATGAGATGTGTATATTAAAATGGCTAAGTATCGGGAATCGGGGAAATAATTCGAATATATTAATCAAATGGATTAGCGAAAACTTTGACTTCTAAATGCTTGACAAAACACAAATAGTGTGATATAATGAATTAATAATGCGGATATGGCGGAATAGGCAGACGCGCTGGCTTCGGGTAGCGTCACGCTATTGAATTTATTCATTTCGTCATCATTTCAGCAGTTGAGTAGAACAATTTCTTATGAAATCCACCTCGGTGAAAGAGCCCGACCGAGTAAAAATACGGGTTCAGAATAATATGCGGATATGGT
>JAFWWU010000155.1 GCA_017523285.1 Ruminococcus sp. | reverse complement strand
TTGATTCAGCATTAGGACTTGCAGGAAAGACAGGGAAAATTGAAGATATGGTAAAATAAACAGAATATATATAACGGCAGACTTTGTAATTTTTGCAAAGTCTGCCGTTTTTTAGTGTTTACAATTCTTTTATAAATTCTATTTCATAATCAGAGCCTAATTCATCACAAAGCCGATTATATGCATTTTCAGATGCATATAAAAACGCATTTACTTGATTATCATCCCATAATAAATCACCATTTGGTTCATCCCAGTTTAATGCTTCGTCGTGCCATTGAATTAAATGTTCCAATTCATCTTTTAATTTGTCAGATACTGGCAACTTAGAAACATAAATCGGATAATTACCAAACTTAAGATGTGCAGCTTGGTTAGTACTCCATAGGCAGATACCACTGCCCCAATCGTATAAAAACTTTATTTTATATATAGACATTTTGTTAACCTCATGAATTGGTTTTAATGAATTATCAATCAGAATGATTAGTGTTTTTCATATTTTCTTTCATCTGACATAAATCAAAAATATCGAGTATATCATCTTCATTAATGTCAGCACATTTAGGATTTTTCAGTTCAGTATCAGATACATCAAGCAGCCATTTCTGAAAAATTACAGCGTCTGCGATGTTGAATTCACCGTCATTATTTATATCACCTTTAATGCTGTTGTTTTCAAGGTATTCCGCATAAGAATAGAAATCAGCACCAAGCTCATTTATATCGGTATTAAGCTCTGAAATTTCCGAAACATTAACCCCGTCATAGTAGCAGAGGTCATAATTGCCGTTTAACGTACTGCTGAAAATCATATTATTATCATCAATCGGACAAGCATCGGAACAGTCGTAATTTTCGGAATTAAATGGTAATGGATGAATTTCCTTGCCGTTATAGCACATAATTCTATCACAGTGATTATCTGCGGAATTCCATGCTGTGAAATAAAGCTTGTCACCGTTTACAATAGGATAGTAAGCGTTAATATTACTTTCGCTGTATATAGTTTCGGATTTTCCTGTTTCGGTTTCTAATCGGTATATTGAGCCGATACCACCTGTATAGCCTGCATAGTAGATATATTTTCCGTCAGCAGAGAAGCAAGGCATTGCTTCTTCTTCAGGAGTATCTGTAAGCATTATTACTTCTCTTGTTTCAATGTCAATAAGTGCAAGGTCATAGACAAAATTATCTGCACTGTGACTCCAGTAACCACGCTTGAATACAATATTTTTACCATTGGGGGAGAATTTCGGGTCTTCATTACGGAATCCGCTGTTTTCTGTGAGATTTATAATTTTGCCGCTATCGTAGAGGAAAATATCCCATTCGTCAGCTTTGGTGTCGATAGCCATAAATGTTATCTGTTCCGGAGAATTACCGAAATATCCGTTCATAGCGTGTATAAAATCACCGCTGATTGTTTTAGTTGTACTATCGGGAGTACGCAGATACAATTTACTGTCAAGAGCAGAATAATCGCTGTAATTATGCCATACAAGCCAGCCTTTCGGAAGTTCTGTTTTTTCAGAAGCAGTTGCGGTAAATGAAACTGAAAGAGGAATAGTTGCTGTTAATACAAGTGATGTAAGCTGTTTGAATATGTTTTTAAGCTTCATTATTTTTCCTCCTTAATTTATTCTATTTCATACGGACTTTGCATTTTCTGCCAACAACAGTATGCGGCAAAACACAAAACTGCTGTAAGCGGAATGTCAATAATATAAAAAATGCCCTTTGAAGCATTGCTGACAGCATGTATAAGCATGGCAACAGGAAGCATTATTATTGATTTACCCATATAGATTCCGTAGAAAATCAGAACAGTTAATGATATAACAAATGCTGAGCCTTCAATAAAGCTCCATAGATTAAACCATAAAATATCCGGATTAACATTGTCGGCTCCGATAAGGCCAAGGCAAGCCAAGCCGGCACCGAAGTTTTCAAACATACTATGTCCGATACCATATGTTACTGCATCTTTACGATTGTCGTATGATTCAAGCAAGTTACGAAGTACAAAATACTTTGAACCCTCTTCGAAAATCCCATAAAGCAACCCTTGCTGAATATAATAAGAAATGTAATCATTATGATTGAAGCCTGAGCGAATACCACCCGCAAGTATAAAAACAGGAAGACAAATTGAAAATGCAACAGGTGCAGGGAATAGGCGAGCATTTGTCTTTTTATGCCAGAATATGAGCAGTATCAGCGGACATAACAGCCTTGTCATTCCTGCAAGAAAACAGCATAAATCAGTCATTATAATAAATACTCCTTAATAATACTATGATTGCAGAGAATTGACTTAATAATAATATGTATTTGTGATTTTTTTCTTTTTAACAACTTTAGATGCAAGAATCATAATTACAATAATGTATATACCGAAAAGTACAGCATAGAAAATAACGCATTTAATGTAATTGAATCGCAGAACATAAATGAAAGCATTATTATCTGTTGTTTCAACTCTTGTCATTGTTAATGTTCCCAATCCAAGATAATAATCACTTTCTTCCTGATTGACATTATTAAAAACTACTGTATCCATAAGCTCTCGTGCTATTTCATTAGCTTTGTTTTCGCCTCTGTACGCATCAGACATATTTTGGTATAAATCTTCACAATCATAGAAATAAATATTATCTGCTTTATGTAATTCACCCTCAATGTTGAATGATTTTTTTAATATTTCATTGTTGCTTGAATCTATAATAGTAATTTCATTCGGGGTTATAACATAGTTATCGCTTATTGTATAGCTATCTATTCTTATTTTTATATCTTTTTCTTTGGTATACTTATGGATTTCCTTACTTCCGTTAAGTTTACAGAAATCATTGACTTTGACAACGCCTGCAATATTTCTTAAATTCCAAACATTTTCTTCTTCTTTGTAAACAGCAGCAAAAATACCTTCTGAAAGTTCATTTGTACCATTTTCATCGAAAAAAATGCCTACTTGATCCATATGGAAGTTTGCAAATACAATAGTGCTTGCTAAGCTGTTATTCATAGAAAGTCTTCCATCGCTTAAGACAGAACGAAGCATAAAACTACTCAAACCGTTATTTTTTCTTTTTCCGTTTTTATCTAATCCCGGATTTTCAATTAATTCAGGATGAATAAAACTTTCAACTTTTCTTGAATAACCACTAAGTGCTGGTGCAAGATTATCTCCTCCTAAAAACTTTATAAAAAAGCCGCCTAATGTATTGACTATAAGGATTATTGCTGTCATTGATGCAAGCCATATTATTATTCTTTTTTTCATAAATTTATCCCCCATATCATTTTGTATAATTATATATTTTATCATAATAATATAAAATGTCAAATACAATTTTGCTGTAACCTATGCTCTTTAAATGCAAAACAGCCATCATCAATAATGATGACGGCTGTGGGTGATTATTTATTCAATTCTGCTTTAACTTTGTCATATTCTTCAATGATTTCTTTTTCAGGTGCTTTTGTTACGAGTGAAACTATTATATTAGTCACAAGTGCACAGATGAATGCAGGGAGAAGCTCATATATTGCAAATATTCCACCGATAGGAGCGATTACAAACTTCCAGAGGAATACCATTACCGCACCTACGATAAGACCTGCAATAGCTCCCCATTTATTTGAACGCTTCCAGAAAAGAGCTGCGAGCATTACAGGTCCGAATGTTGCACCGAATCCTGCCCAAGCAAAGGATACTATTTCAAATATAACGCT
>JAFWWU010000154.1 GCA_017523285.1 Ruminococcus sp. | reverse complement strand
TACCAATCTCACTACTATAAGTACACCTAAACTTACAACAATGGGAGCTTATTCATTTGCCTATTGTAGTAAATTAACAAATATTTATCTTGAAGATTCAACTATCAAAAGTATCCCAAATTATGCTTTTGCTTATATGGGTAGCACAGGAGGGAAGAAATCATTAACCGTAAAACTTCCTTCAACAGTACAAAGAATTGGAAATCATGCTTTTTATGATGCACAGCGACTTGAATTTATTAATCTTTCAAATGTAACATACATTGCTCCTATGGCATTTACATATTGTTGGAAATTAAAAACTGTTTTAACAAGTGATAATCTTTCTTCAATTGGAGCTGATGCATTCAATTGCTGTGATTCTCTGGAATTCTTTGTCTGCAAGAATAAGAATGTAACTATCGGTTCAAGAGCATTTGGATACAGACAGAATTCAAAGGGAACAAAAATTGTTCTCTGGGGCAGTAACGGCGGCGGCAACGTAAAGACTTATGCTGCAAATAACGGCTTAACATACAAAAATACTGAGGATGCTGCTAAGGAAGCAGTAAAAAACTTTGAGCCTTATGTATGGACATGTGGTAATTCACCTACAATATTTGGTGTAAAAGATGAAAAAACCCAGAATGTTGTACGATTTTTTACAGATGATCACAAGGCTTATGTAGATGATTATCTTGAAGTAAAAGGTGCAAGCGGTTCATGCTATGGTATGGCTGCGATAAGCTCTCTTATTTACAACGGTCACCTTTATGTAGATGAGTTTGCAGAGGATAAGAATGGAAAAACATACAACACAATTTCTGCAATCGATGATAATGTTTCAGATTTCACTCGCTCATTCATTAATACGGTATGGGCAAATAATAGATTAAATTATGATTATAAGTTGTTTGGTCAAACAGGAAGTTCTAAATTTGATGTTAACGGCAAGGATGCCGAAATACTCAAGTATATGGAGTATATAACTTATGGTGCAGATGTAGCAGCTGTAGCTTATAGGTATTTTGGTGTAAATCATGCAATAGTTTGTCTTGGTATGGAGTTCTATGATAATGCAAGCGATAAGTCAAATAGCCGCTGGAAAAACGGCACCATGGATGCAAGAATTCTTCTTTATGATGTAAACAAAAATAAATTTAGTAATAATTACTGTATGTATGTCGATTTTGAAACCGGTAAATGGACTATGGATTATGATTATCAAACAACATTCTCATCAGATAAAAACAATAACTTTGAATTTGAGTTATATTATAAGCCTGATTCAATTCTTGCAAATGGTTCACTTAAGGGATTAGACCTTATAGAAGAACTTATATATGGATAATTTCTAAATAAAACTCCCGATGAGTATTTTTCAGCTCATCGGGAGTTTTTGTAAAAGCTATAATGTTTTTTGAAAAAAGTAAGGCAATGCTGCACAGAGCATATTAAAAACAAAATAAGTATTGACATACTGATAAATTTATCGGGAATGCTGTCAATCAGCATTCCCGATATGTTTTAGATTGCTTTTCTTTGAAAATAAAAATATTAATAATATATATATCGGCATTATGCAATATTTATAAATAGTATATATCATAATTCATAGAATATTTACATTTCAAACAAAAGCAGCTGTTATGCCTTAAAACTGGCATAACAGCTGTATATTTTTCATGTATATGTAACTGGGCGCTTTTGAGTTATTGCCACGCAGGATCAATACACTACAAAGCCGTATATGTTTCTTGCACTGTTTTTGTTGTTGATAAGCTGGCTGAGAATTGTCTTATCTGTGCTGTCTATAGTGTGATCACCGTTGATATCGGCTGTATACTCACGAAGCAGACCATCGTACATTCTGTAAGAAATATTTCCGTTAATGATGTTATCCATTGCCTTGAGATCATCGTTGCTGAGGATACCGTCAGCATTGGTGTCGCCAAGCTTTATAGGTCTTTCAGCCCATACAAACTGATATGTGTAGCTGCCTATTTTGTAGCAGAGTCTGCCTGCAGAATCACGGTAAGTGTTAACTGTGTTATTCCACTTGATTATGTTGTTTCCGTCAGAGTTGCAGTCTGCAAATGTGATGGAATTACTGTTGACAGTTCTGATGAAAACACTGTGCTCACCAAGAGATCTGCCTTTGTAAAAACGTTCAACACGGAGGTGATCTCCTATTTCAGGTATATATGAATTATCTGAAATCTGTACGAACGCATTTGTTCCGAAATAATCACACTGGAGCTTTTTGGCAAAGCCTGCACACTGGTAATACGGCTCCTGTACCTGCCAGTAAGAGTTAACAAAGTTCTTTAATGCAGTTGGTCCCATTGGCAGATAGCTTGACATATCGTTTGCTATTGCAGTTCTGCTTGAAGTTGAAGGATTGCCGGTATTCCAGTATGTATTGTTAGGAAGCTTATAGCTTTCTATTCTGCAGAAATCATGCATATTTGTTGTTACTGCAGCTGTGGCCTGTGAAAGCTTAGTATTATGTGTTTTTACTTTTACATCATCAAAAGCTTTATTAACTATCTCGACCTTTTTGGGTGAGTTACGGAAATAGGACTCAGCAGCCTTAACTACAGCTTTGCGGCAGTCTATGAATGTAGCGTTTTTTGTATCGCCTGTATAGTAATCCATAGACTTGTACCAGATCTGTGCAAGATCTCCTTTTGAAATTCCACCTTGATACATAAGGTATGCAGCATGGTCGATGATAGTAGTTGCATAATAGTTCGGATTCATTGTTGAACCATACTTATAGTTTTCTTCCAGCCATTTTGTATTTCTTTTGTAATCATCATAATTTTTATAGAAACTGAAATCTTCAAATTCATAATCTTCCCCAATAGGTGTGACATTTTCGAGAAGCTTATTATTTGTATACTGAGGATCTTTCATGTTTCTGAGCGAATATATCTTATTTGATGCTGTATTATCCTTGAATACATCTGCTGCGACCATCCAGTCGGGTTCGTCTTCGCAGAGTTCACCCATGATATCGCAATATGCTTCCATAAGAGAAAATGTTTCGTTCGATATTTCACCTGGCCACCAGCCCAACTTCTGATTAACAATGAGATGTGTGAATTCGTGACCTACTACATCGATATCTGTACCCATACTGTAAGTATCCTGACCAGCTTTACCGAAGTAAAGAAGATTGATATACTCATCAGGGCATTTGCCGTAGTTGTCAATCTTTATATTCGAGCCTGCATTTCCGATATCTTCGAATTCAAACACATAGAACTTCTGATCGCCTGATCCACTGAAATCGTAATTTTTATGACCAAGTGTATTTTTGTAGAGATTATAGACCTTTTCGGTATTGTGCAGTATCTGAGCCTTCGTATCCCAGGTTGAAGTGTCTTTCTTCAGAGGATTTTTGTCTGCAGGGAATCTGATCATTCCTCTGCTTGTTCCTGCATCTTGTATCACACGTATATTTTTGTCAGTGAGCCATATCTGACTGTTGTTGTCACGTACACAGTCAACATAGACATTTGTGCCGTTTGAAGCGGTATAATATTCTCGGTATTCTTTTACTGCATTGTCACCTGGATAAGTGTCGGCTGCCAATGCGACCATAGTTGTCGGAACGGCAGAAACCATCATGCAGATAGACATAGTAAATGCTGCGGTTTTTGTAAGTTTTTTGTTCATTTGTTTCACTCCTGTTATTAAATTACTTGTCAGCAAGTGGGGAAAACTATTTAGAATATTATATTTCCCTATACCTTTAGACGAATTATATTATAACATATTGTAAAATTAATTACCAATCAATAATTGCGATAGTTTCTAAATGTCAACGGCTTCAGGCATCCAAGATTTCTGATGAACGTTTTGAGATGATGTCTAAGAATTATGAAATTGAGCAAAAAAACTTCGACAGATTATTCCTGAATTATCTCAGTATATCAAAGCGAGTGAACAGAAGAACGCTAATATGGCTCAGTTTATCGGAATAGTACGCAAGTATTCCGAAATCTCAAATCTCACTTCCGAAATTATGATGGAGCTGATTTGAAAGGGGATAACAACTCTTTTGTACATATGCGTTATTATATTTTCTCCACAGGAAATATCATAGAGTATGTGCGTGTACAGATAACTATTTTCACACCTTACAGAACACTGCCGTAACGCACATATCTCTGTCCTTAATCTGTGCGAACACCTCGCCATTCATCTTGTGCATAAGCTGGCGGCAGATATAAAGTCCCAGACCGCTGCCTTTCTGATTTTCGGCGTTTGTGCCTCTCCAGAAGCTTTCAAAGATGTGCGGCAAATCCGTATCGGGAAGTGTACACCCACTATTCTTCACAGCAACAAGAATACACCCATCCTCTTCGGAGAAGCCTATGGAAATTTCCTTACCGTCGCCGTATTTTATGGCATTCTCCATAATATTCTGCACAACTTCAACGCTTCGGTCAAGGTCGCCACTTATCAGACAATCAATGTACTCACCGACTGTGAAATCTGTTTTTATCAGCGACAACTTTTCGATATAGTAAATCCTGATTTTATTCACAAGTTCCGACAGATAAAACTCGCCCATATCTACTTCAAAGCTTAAAAAATCCTCTCTTGAAGCAGTGATGATTTCTGAAACATAACCTTCAATTTCATCAGCCTTTGTATTGATACTTTCTGCAATTTCCGACTGCTTTTCAGTATTTGTATAAAGCCCCTTGGATAGTGCTTTTGAATAAAGTTTTATTGCAGATAACGGCGTTTTGATGTCGTGTGAAAGAGAGAGCAGAAGCATTTTCTTTTCCCTTTGCAGATTTAATTCTCGTTCTTTCTGCTGTTCCATATTTTCACGGAGTACATCCACTCCCCATATAAAACGTCCGAAAAATCTATTTTTCGTTTCCTTTACAGGTGTGGTAAGGTTGCCTTTTGAAAGCTCATAGGGAATATCGGTCAGCTTCTCAAAGGGGGAAAGAATTTTAAACCTTACATACAGCATAACTGCAATGATTGCCGCAGACATTATGCCAAGAATTACGTTTACAACAAATACTGTTTCAGACTTTTCTTTATTGCTGTCGATCGTGTAATCAAAGCGGTACAGTTTGTCGTTTACTTCACGGATAACGTAGTTGCTGTCGGAGTTGTAGAAATCCTCGCCATATTCCGTAATATTCGTTACAAATTCACATTCAGAAATATCGGCGGTATTGTTGTTTTCAATTTCACGGACAAGCCTCGATATTTCTACAAGGTAAGGTCTTCCGCTTTCGGAATTGTCCGTCAGCAACAGCATATTTGCAGCTGCAAAAACTGCAATTATCAGTACTGAAACAATTACAGAAATTCTGTTAAATGCTTTCATATTTGTAGCCTACTCCCCATACTGTCTGGATGTGCTTTGGATTTTTCGGGTCATCTTCAATTTTTTGACGAAGCCACTTTATATGTACCGTTAATGTCTGTTGCTCCGAAAAACTGTCGCTTCCCCAGATCTGATTGAACAGATATTCCTTTGTGAGAGTCTTGCCCATATTTTCAATAAGCAGCACCAGTAAATCAAATTCCTTTGCTGTCATTTCAATCTGTACGTCATTTTTGCAAACAGTACGGCGCACCTTGTTTATTTTTATATCACCGCAGATAACCTCGTCAAGAGCGTATCTGCGTTTAAATATTCCTGCAATTTTTGCAAGCATTATATCAATATCGTAGGGCTTTTCGATATAATCGTCAGCACCGAGGACAAATCCGTTAAGTTTGTCCTCTTTTTCGGTTTTTGCGCTTACTATGAGTATAGGAGTATTGCTTTCCTCACGAATTTTTTTGCATACTGCAAAGCCGTCTATTCCCGGCAGCATTATATCAAGCACAACAAGCCTTGCCCCGTATTTTTCATACAGCGACAAGGCTTTTTCGCCTGTTTCAGCAACCGATACCGTGTAATTCTCTGCACGCAGAAAATCACACAGCAGATCGGCAAGTTCTTTGTTATCTTCAATAATAAGAATATCAGTCATAAGTATTACCCGCTTTTTCAGTTTGTGGTATCGCCTGAATATAGATTTCAATAGCAATTAAAATAAATGCGTACAGCATCGGTTCACAGCCCGAGCGTATGCCTATGGTATAGGTCACATCACCGTAAATACCTGTAAAATTCTCATTGAGCATATTAACCTCGATTAATCCGAGAAGATTGAATATAACGGAGGATATCGCCAGCGCAAGTGCCGCAAATTTCAGTCTGCGGCGGTTTTCGATTGTGTTTATACGTCCATTTACGGCAGAACACATAAGCTTCATCACAGCAATCACAGCGATTACAGAAGCTATAAACACGGGCAAATCCTTAATTAATCTGAACACAAGCACCTTAGCATAAGCACTGTCAGAAATACATTCCGATTTCGGCAGGTCAAGGAATACCGAATAGAATGGCAGGCGTGCGTTATTCTCACTTAACAATTCGTAACAGCGCACAGCAAATCTCCACATCATAAATCCAAAGGCGGAAATCCCTGTTACCCATGTGCATATTTTAAGTGAATGTTGTACAGGTGCAACGCTTTTGCCACTGGAAGTCTGCTCATAATAAAGCAAAACAAGTCCGTAAGCAATAATCAGGAGTGGTATTCCGTAAACAGCATAAAGCTGTGGATAATATGTTTGTGTAGCCATAATTCCTTTGAAGCTGTCTGATTGTACGGTAAACGTTTCTATTTCAGTAACGGTGTTTACTATCGCATACAATCCGCCTGAAAGCAACAGAAGCCATGATGTACGTTTTTTATGTATGGTCTTCTTGTCGGCACGGTGAAGAAAAATCAGCAGAGAAAGCACCGTTACCACCAGTGCAGAGTTAAGCAATATATCCTGAAGAGTAGGGGAATCGGCAGGCTGAAGCGCATTGAGATAGCTTTCCTCATCAACAAAAGAATTATCTCGTGTTATATCAATAAAAAATGTCCCGCAGTAGTTGTGACCGTAAAAGCCTGAACTGTCAGGCTGTATAGTATCATCATTGATTATATGGAGCGCAAACATCTGCACTGCACAGAATATCAGAAATCCGATTATAAGCATTCTGACTGTAAAACTTATGAGATGAAATTTTTTCTGCAGATTGTCTGTGTCCATAATAATGCCTCCAATGAAGTATTACCAGCCCATTTCCATAAGCCAGTTATTCAGTGCACATTCACGTTCTCTTGTCTGAGAAGCGTTTTTGTAATTATCTAAATTATACTCTCCTTTTATGTTTCCGTCAACTATGTACAGAACTCGTGTACATTTAGCGGCAACCTTTACATCATGAGTAACCAGCATTATCGTTGTTCCGTCGTTGTTGAGCTTTGCAAGCTCCTCCATAACTTCATCGGAGGAGGTGCGGTTGAGTGCACCTGTCGGCTCGTCGGCAAAAATCATTTTAGGATGATTAATCATACTGCGGCAGATACAGGCACGCTGAAGCTGACCGCCTGAAACTTCGTTGATATCGTTATCGGCAATATCGATAATACCAAGCTTGCGCATAAGCTCCTGACCACGCTGCATAGTTTCCTTGCGTGTTTCGGTGTTCTTTTTAGACTGACACGCAGGAAGAATGATATTATCAAGCACAGTCAGATTTTTCAGCATATACATCTGCTGGAAGATAAAGCCCATCTCGTCAAGTCTGAGGTCAGCAAGCTCTTTTGCTCCCATTTTTGCGATGTTTTTGCCACAGAATAAAGCCTCGCCTGCGGTAATACTGTCCATTCCCGAAACAGCATAAAGCAGAGTAGATTTACCTGAGCCGGAGGGCCCCATTACCGCAACCATTTCTCCCTCGGAAACGGTGAAATTTACATTTTTCAGAACATTGTTCTGACGCTTGTTTACGATATATGTCTTGCAAAGGTCTTTTACTTCTAAAATATTCATAATAGTGTCCTTTCTTACTCTATATTGGCTGTATCGGATGATTTGATTTTTCTTGTGTAGAGGGCAGTGAGGAAAGCTGAAATGATTGTTACAGCAAAAACAATTGACGGGTAAATCAGAAATATCTGCAATGGGTCAATGTTAAATTTGATTTTTGTTGCGCCCATCATTCCGAAAATAGGTGTAATACAAAGCTTTGTCATAGGTATTGAAGCAGCTGCAGCTAAAATCGCTGCTGCAAGTGCAACTATTCCGAAACGCAGTGTGTTCCAGCTGATTATTGTTCCGTTTCGGAAACCGATAGCTTTTAAAAGGGCAATCTGACTTTTTTCATCGGAAATAAAGGAACGTTCAACAAGAACAGTAACAAGAATTACTACAATAATTGTTATTGCTAAAAGCAAAAACTGAACAGCCTCCATTGTAGGAACAACTGATACACAGTCTACACAGTATTCGGTTGCGTTCATCACATCTTTTACGTCTATAAGCTCCTTGATTCGTTCCTTTCGGCTTTCAATTTCCTTTTCAGACGGATTGTCAGTAAAGTCTACCTGAAATTGTCTTATAGCCGAAACAAAGCTCATATCAGTAGGTGCCTCATCGTGAAGGCGTATAAGTTCACCGAGATTGTTCATTGTCTGAAAGTATGCGGTTACTATGCAATCTGTTTTTTCTGTTCCGAAGTCGATTGTCACGGTATCACCTATTTCTGCATTCAGCATTTCCGAAACCTGAGGAGTTACAGCAATTTCATTTTTGTTTTGAGGAGCTGAACCTTCAAGATAATCGTATTTATTTACGGGGATATTTACACTTTGTGCGCAGGATACAGCGAATTCATTTCCTGAAGCTATGACTTTGTATTTATACTGTATATCAACACTTACATTACAAGGCATGCCTTCTGTTGTAATTTTATCAGAAAGATTATTAAGCTCATTTGTAAGACTTTCCTTATCGCTTGTATTCATAAACTTCATTGCACTATCCACATCGTTTATATAAAGATCGCTTTTTGTTCCAAAGGTTGTAATAAGATTAGGACTTTTCATAGTAGCAACAGTGTTAACTAACATAAGCACAAAAAGTGTACAGAGAAAAAACGAAATTATAATTGTCATAAAACGTTTAGGTGCACTTAAAACGTCGTTTACCGCCATATACACGGCAGGTTTGGCATTGGTTCTGCCTATTCGCAGAAAACTTTTTTTGCCGAAGCGTTCGCCTGTCTGTCCCGAGCGTATAGCGTCAATAGGTGTAAGCTTTTTTACTTTGCGTGTGCAACTGTAGGCAAACAGAAGAATTATGATCATTGTACCGATTGTACTAATAATATTTATAAGAAAACCTGCATTATTGCCAAGTACCATATTTTCGCTTACAGACATGATCAGCATATTTCCGAATGGAATACTTACGAAAAAACCTATAATGCCACCGACTGCCGACATAATCAGATACTTTATTATATAGAGCCATCTTATTCTGTGATTTTTAATCCCGATAGCCTTCATAACGCCGATTTCTCTATACTCTTCATCAATTGTGAATCCAATAGAAAAGCGAAGCACTACGAAGGATACAATTATAAGACATACACTTAGAATAAGTATAATAAATGCTAATATCATTTCTATTACATAGCACATTTCAAGAGTGCTTCTTGTTCCTGAAAAAGCAATTCCGGGGATATCGGAAATAGCAGAAATTGTTGCTGTAACGTCATCAGTTTCAATGTAAATAACCTCGCCCTTATAATGTGCATTTATCATTTCATCTGCAAGGAATGTATCATAATCCGCCTGATTGAGCAAGAAGCGTGTATTGCCCATAAAATCAGAGCCTAAAAAAGCATCCTTTACTTTTCCTGCAATTTTCAGATCCGTCTGAACATCGCCTAACTTTATGCGGATATAATCGCCTACTCTGAGGTTGTTGTTTTCTATAAATTTACCTGCAATCAAAACTTCGCCTTGCCTCACAGCAGTAACAGGTTTATTTGTTGTATCAAAGAATTTGAGTTTTGCATCAGATATTGATTGAAACAATGCAGTGTTTTTAGTTTCAACATCTGAACCATCAACACGCGAAACACTATCTTGTGAGCCATAAATACAGTTTTCAATTTTGTAGCTTTTTATACAATCAGCTCCAGCAAGTATGTCATCAGCAAATCCTGTGGAATCGTCCCCCATTGTAATAACAGTAAAATCTCCTATTTCTGCTTTGTCAAGATAATAATCAGTACCATTAATAACAGTGAATACATTGTTAAGTCCACTTGCTACAAACATTGTTGCAAGTGTAATAAACATCAGTAGAATTATATTCATCGTCTTTTTACGTTTAAGGTCTTTTTTCAGTATATTGAGATACATTTCAGTTCCCCTTTCATCGTTATGACCTCATTATATCATGGGAATTATTAAATAATCCTTAAATCCTTTTATATGGAATTATTTTATCATATTTTGGTTAAGAGTGCAATTCAGAGGCAAACAAAACAGGCGTATGCATTTTCGCATACGCCTGTTGTTCATTTTTTACATCAGTTGCCGATTGTCATAAACCGTTGGACTATAAACTTCTCTATAGCTATCTTTATCATTGATAATATCCCTATGATATACGAGCTGTTTATTGAATGTTTGTTGATTTAATCATGTGTTTTATACAGTTTATTTTAATGAAATACTTTAACATTTTTACAAATAATAGAATTTATTTGCAATATATTGTAAAATATATATTTTTTTGATAATATATTCTTAGTAAAAAATAAGGAGGAAAATTATGAAAAATCTAAAAGTTTTTGCTACATTGTTTTTTTCAATGCTTGTTTTATTTGCTTCACCATGTTCATTAAGAACATTTGCTGCAGAAACAGATGCGCTTGAAATTACAATTACAGCAGATAAAGAAAACTATTCAACCGGTGACACAGTAAAGCTGAATGTTAACGTTAAAAATAACAACAGCTATACTATTGATTCACTCTCACTTGAAGGCAGCATTTCTGATAATTTTACTATTTCAGAAAACAAGAATTATTCTATGAAACTTGAGCCTTCAGAAAGCAAAGATTACACAATTACTGCAAAACAGAATAATCAGGATTCACCTCAGACAGGTGTTACTCCACCGATTATCCCTACGGTACTTCTTGGTGCTTCTTTGATTTTTGTCACATTTACACTTATTAAGAATAAAAAAGCAAGAAAAATGCTTGCTGTTGTTCTTTGTGTAACATCAATTTCAGGATTTTGTTTTGATAAATCATCATTAAAAGCAATTGCGGCTGAATATATTACTGTTACAAAGGAATCTACATTCAAGTATAATAATAAAGATATCACAGCAAAGATTACTGCAAAATATGAGGATATGAATGTTATTATTGTAAATACAAAGCCTCTTGGCGAAAAACTTGATGATGGTTCTTATAATGTAACAGAGGTTATTTCTACACTTGATGGTACTCTCAGACGCAGTAACGAAATCAAGGAATTCAGTTACAAAATAACAGACATGAAAAATGTTGTTGTTGGTGAAGGTAAGCTTCCAGTTGCTGAAAAATGGGTTATCGGAAACTTTGGCTTAGTAGTTGGCGGAAATAATGTTGAGTTTACAGCTGTTGATAATAACAATAAGGTTTATATAACTAAGCTTATTGTATTTAATGCAAATGCTGAAAATATGAACAACACAAATGTAGATCTTACAGATAATGATAACGATAAGCTCCCTGCATATTATGAGAACTGGTTTGGTACAGATTCTGATAATTCGGATTCTGATAACGATGGACTTAATGATTATGATGAAATATATCTTTATAACACTGATCCGACTAAATCTGATACAGATAGTAATGGAATAAATGATATGGATGATGATGCTGATAAGGATGGACTTTCACTTAAAGAGGAACTTGCACTTGGTACAGAATATTTTGTACCAGATTCTGACGGAGATACAATTATAGACGGAGAAGAAGTGAAGAATGGAACTGATCCTCTCAAAGCTGATTCAGACGAAGACGGACTCAATGATAATGAAGAAAGTGAATTAGGTTATGATCCGCTTAAAGCTGATACAGATGGAGATGGAATCATAGACAGCAAGGAACTTAAAGAACAGTCAATATCGCTTGATTTAGGTGATAATACACCTATTACTGACGTTTCAGTAACTCTTACAGTTCCAGGCAACATTAAAAAGCATGTACAGGTTAACAATACCGAAAACGTTGATAAGCTTTCAACTGGTGTTGTAGGTCGTATAGGTGCTCCGGTTGAATTTACATCAGACGTTGAATTTGAAAGTGTAGAAATCGTGTTCAAATATGACGATGCAATTCTCGGCGATACTCCGATTGAAAACCTTGCAATTATGTGGTATGATGAAGAGAATGAGCAATATGTAATATTTGATAAAGATACTGTTATAGATACTGAAGCTAAAACACTCACTTATACAACAACTCATTTTTCAACATATCTTGTAGTTGACAGACAAATCTGGTACGATACATGGCGTGAACCAATCAATTATCGTGATGGTGAAGTTCAGGTTGAAACTAAATACGATCTTTCATTTGTTGTTGACGTTTCGGGTAGTATGAGTGGCTCATCAATTCAGAGAGCTAAACTTGCTATGAACAGCTTTATTGACGCTATGTGTCCACAGGATAGCGCAAGTCTTGTAACATTTAATAGTTATGGAAAACTGATTAAAGCGGCTACAAGTGATAAGGAAACACTCAGATCCTCTGTAAGTTTATTATCAGCTGGAGGAGGTACAAATACTGATTCAGGACTTAAACTTGGTATAGATCAGATTGAAACAAATGGCAGAACTGGTGCAACTCCTGTTATAATTATGATCTGTGATGGTGATGTTAATTACGTTCAATCAACTATTGACAGAGCAATAAGTAATGGAGCTGCAGTATATACAATCAATGTTATAAATGGTAATAATTCTCTTCTTCAGAAAATTGCAGATCAGACAGGTGGAGAATACTATTATGCGGCAACAACTGAAGAAATTGTTGCAAAAATGAATAATATTCGTCAGGATACACTTGGAAATGTAGATATGACTGATACGGATGGCGACGGTCTTTATGACGTTTATGAAACAAAAGGTATGAGAATTCAGAATGGTGTTGTTGTTAAAACAAATCCTTTACATCCAGATACAGATAAAGATGGAATAAGCGACGCAGATGAATTTATTGGTCCACGTGAACTTAATATACCATTTGGTCCACATTACGTTGATATGGATTTTGCTATTGGTAAATATAGTTGCGTAGTATTTAGAGCAAAGAGTAATCCTAATACATGTGATACAGACGAAGATACTGTACTTGACAAAGATGACCTTAATCCATATGTAGCTGCAAGACATAGTAAAGACTATATAAAAGTTGATACATATGATTATGATTTTAATTCTGCATTTATTGATGCAAATCTTGCTGTTGTACGACAGCGAACCAAAGATCTTTATGGGAAAGCTAATTATAATTGGAAAACTATGGCTGGACTTTATGCACTTAAATCAGAAGCGTATTTAACTCTTGTAGTACCAGGACAAGGCTTATTTGTTGGTACAAACGCTGCATGGGCTATGAGTTGGTTTTTAGCAAATTCTGGACTTGATAAAAAACTTTCACTTGAGGGAATGATTTCATATGTAGCTACAGATTTGGGTGGCGACATTTATAATAGAGAATATACAAAAGCTTATGAATTTGCAAAGGATGTTCTAAAAGATGGCGATACAATCTATGTTGCATCATCGCATGCATTTGAGTCATATTCTGTTGCAGAGAGTTTGCAATTAAGTATTCTTGTAATTAATGATGCAAATTGGTTGGCTACGCTTGGTGGTGCAAGTGGTGCATTAATTGCAGAAGTAACTAGAGATGGTGATAAGTATTCTATGAATTTCAAATATATGATTTATGATTACTATGATTGGGACCTTGGCGATGATAATAATTTTATTTTTAATTTTAAAAATGACGATTTTGCAAGGATGAATCATGCTGGGATTGCAAAAGATTATTACCATTATGGTGTTGTTTCCGATGTTCTTTTATGGGAGTAATTTGCGTGAAAAAAGCTTTAATTATTATAGCGTTAGCTTCAGTAGTGTTAATTAGCGTTATAAAAATAATAAATTATACGAAATTAGAGACTAATAATAGTTTAACGGAACAACAGCAACAAATGCTTGCGGTAGAATTTGATCTTGAAGAAGTATCGAATAAAATAGAAACTGTAGGATATGTAACAGATTCGTTACGTATAGAAGTTAACGGCTTTACTTCAATTGAAGAGTTATTAGATAATTTGAATTTCAAATCAGAGAATGATTATAATGCAATATTAAAAAGAAAAAATGATTTCTCATATAATTATACGAATATTTCCGGTGATAGAATTAATACAATATGTTTTGATTCTACTGAATATCTTAATTTGAATACAACATGTATAATATATATATATAAATACAATACTAGTTATGGGTTTATAGCTGAGAAATCATTTGTTGATAATTCAGATATCTTTGATTTATTCAAGTAGGTTTTACATAATTCTCAGAAAACTCTGAAATATTGCAATAAAATTTAATATAACTTACGAAAAAATCTCCAAAGCATCAGATTTACTTTGGAGATTTTTTGTTGTATTCAGTTGTTATAAAACTCACTTGATGTATCAATACTATAGTAAGAATCAAATAAAGCGCGTCTTTTCAAAAGTAAACGCATTATATTCTGAACTCGGTAAACTTTATAAATAAAAAATACGCACTTTTTTGGTTGTATTTGCAAAGTAAATGACGTGTAATAACAATAAAATCTGTCCTAACCGCATTAACTGCTTTTTTAGCTACACTTACAGCTGTTGTTGCTGGATTTTCCGCTTTAATTAGTTCTGTGAAAGATATAATGTAGAATTATTTATTCAATGATTGTTATAAAATATATCGGGAATGTTTTCAATTAGCATAGATGATGTTGCCTCTCAAAAATCAGATTATTATTAATTTTAAATATAAATTGGAGATATTAAAATGAATTCTAAATCTTTATCAACTGCACATATTGCATGTGTAAAAATATTACTTGAATGTATTACTAAAAAAGATTATAAGATTGAATATGGTAAAATAGTTGATGAAATATCAATTTCTCCCAATAAGATCGGTTCTGTATTAGGTGATATATCAACAATATGTCACGAATTAGGGCTTCCGCTTATTTCAGTAATGGTTGTTCAAAAGAATACTAATGTATGTGGATCTGGTTTTTTTGAACTTTGTGAAAAACTTAATATACATGCAAAATGTAATGAATTACTAGAAGAAGTTAAAAAATGTATACACTGGAATATACTTGCTGATTATTTTAAGATTATAGTCTTTCACACCCATATGAAACAAAGCTTTTAATGTTTTTCTTGACATATATCTCATCTCCAATCCTGATAATATTATTATGTGAAACGCAAATTCGAGTATTCATTGCGTAAAAAAATAAAAAAGCATAGTACGAAACGCAAAAACATATGCATTTTGAGTTTCTTTATATCATTATATCATCATTAAACGCAAATATCAACAAAATTGAGTATTAGTAACTGTATAACAGATTCAAGTTGGGGAGACTAAGTCTCCCCATACTCATTTATGGCGTTATTTTGTTTACAGCATCTACAAGAACCTTTATATCAAGATGCGTATAAACGCTTTCTGTTACAGACATTGCTCCGCTGTGACCTACAATTTTCTTGATGATTGTAGGAGTAACTCCAGCGTCTGCAAGCATACTTACACAGGTGTGACGTGTGAAATGCGGTGTTGTCTTTGAATCAATGCCTAACTGTGCAATGACG
>JAFWWU010000153.1 GCA_017523285.1 Ruminococcus sp. | reverse complement strand
TCTCTATTGGCGAAAGTACGCTTTGTTGGAAAGGTGATTATATGTCATCCGACCACGCTAATACATTTAATGCAAATTTAGCAGACACGCTTTTCGGAGATGTCCTTGATTCTCAAAATCCAGCCCTTGGTGGAGATAGCAGAGTTCAAAATACCATTTATGGTTTCCGTTGTTTATTGTTCCGCAGAGACGATATTGATGAAAGTATCGAATTTGTCGGAGATGGAGCATTAAATAATGATAAAGGTAATACAGCCACATTCGGACTTGAATGTGATGGTGATTCAGGAAATGATACCCTGCGTCAAAAATGGGAGTTTAAAAATAATACAGAAGCTTTATGTACTTTCCAAACCGATCGTTTCTTCGAGTTGGTGGATGGTAAAAAGCGTGTTGTCGCTGGTCTTGAATCAACTTATCCAGATCAAGGGGATTTAGAAGAAGAAGGACTTGAGCCTAAATATGACCATCTGCAAGTTCTTTACACTTGGATTTGTCAGAGGGCTAATTTCTGGGAAGCTTCAACTGATACTCTTGATGCTCCTTTAGTATATAATGGCACATCATATACCACAGAAAGAGATTACCGTAAGGCAATCTTTATTAATGAGTTTGAACGTCATTTTAATAAAAATCACGCACTTGTTTATTACCTTTTCAATGAATTCGTTGCATTGTGTGATAACCGTGCTAAAAATATGTTCTTACGTTGTGAGGATGTTCGTTGTGAACAACTTCTTAATACAAGCGGAGACGAAATATCAATATACGATGCAATTAATATGGAAACAGGCGAAGTTGATGCAAGTATGATTGATTGGGAAAATTCTACTTTTGCAGTATGGATTTGTGACCTCTACGACCTTGACTCTTGTTTTGGTGTAGAAAACTCAGGTTATATGCAAATCCCATATTATGCAGATTGGAATTACCATCTCAATGGAACGCAGAAGTTTAACGGTCGTGAATCTGTATTCTGGCTAATGTTTGAAGAAGCTCTTGCTGATGATATTGAAGCAAAAGCAAAGACACTCACAGACGGAAAGAGTGGTAGCGGTGGACTTAATTATGAAGCTCTTTATGATTATCATATTAAAAACAACGCTATGCTTGTCTGCCCTGCTGTTGTAAACAGAGATATGGAGCATAAATATAGTGATCCTTGGACTGAAGGATATGTCGATTATTCTTCTGAGGGTTATCCTGTTCGCCATATTTCAGATTATAAATACTTACAGCGTGGTAGTAGAACGGAGCAAAAAGACGCATTTATATATAGACGTTCCAATATGCTTTATAGTAAATATAAATGTAATAAATTCCTTAATAACAATATAAACTTCCGTGTTGGTACAAATGGTGGTGTACTTGCAACAAACAGTGATATTACCGTAACAGCTTCGCAGGCGTTGTATCCTGCTGTTAAATACGGTGACGGCGATGCAGCCGTTGTATCTGTTGCTAAAACTGCCGCAGGTGTTCCAACTACGATTACGAAACCGGGTACAACAACCGCTGATAAGGTTGGTTTCTCTGATACTGTATATATTGCAGGTGGAACATTCCTAACCGATATTGGAGATATTTCAAAATTCCGTCCTTACGAGCTTCAGTTACAGAATGCGACAGGGTTAAAGAAGCTTACAATTGGTTCCTCTGAAGAGGGTTACACCAACGCACAGCTCAAGAGCATTGATACTTCTGGCTGTAAGATACTTGAAGAATTAAATATTATGGGTTGCACATCTCTTGGAACAGTTAATCTGTCAAAGAATGGTCTTATTCGTAAAATTTACGCAGGAAATTCAAGTGCTTCTTCAATTTTACTTCCTAATGGTGGTATTTTGGAAGAGTTGTATTTAGGTACGGTTTCTGATATTGAAATTTTAAATCATACACATCTTGAAACATTTACTTGCGATAGTTATGCAAACTTAACAACTCTCAGAGTTGAAAACACACCTAACGTTCCTACAATGGAAATGGTGGCTGAACGCTTACCTTATTTATCAGGTGGATTACGTTTGGTTGGCATTGATGAAACCATCGAAGATACCAATGTTCTTGAAATGTTGTTGAGTGATGATGCATTTGGCAAGTATGTGGACAATAATGGCGTTCTGTCTGAAAGCAGAACAACTTATCCGTTTATTTCTGGAACAATTCATTGCGATACAATTGGTTCCTACTTAAAGACAGAACTTGAAAAAGCTTATCCAAACTTAGTCATTGATGCTACAAATGTAGTACAGCAGTATGTTGTTACATTTGTTAACTACGATGGCTCAGTTCTTGATAAACAATATGTAATTCGTGGCGGTAAAGCAGAAGACCCGACAACAAGAGAAAACAATCCGATTGCTACCCCCACACGTCCGAGTACAGTATCTACAAACTATGCATTTGATGGTTGGGATACCGATTTAACAACAACAGTTATTAGCTCTGATTTGACTGTTAGTGCTACATATTCAGAAACAACACGTCAATATACAGTTAAATGGTATAATGGTTCAACATTACTTCAAAAATCAACTGTTTTATACGGTGAAGGAGCTGAATATACAGGCGATATCCCTGAAGATACATCTCAGGAAGAATATCTGTCTTACAGACTATTTGACGGTTGGGATAATAACACAGGTTCTATTGAGGGTGATTTAGATGTACACGCTAAATTTACTGAAGCAGTAGCTCCAACAGATAAGGCTTTAAGCGAAATGACACCAACTGAACTCTATGCCCTTATTAAAACGGGTAAACTCTCTCCCTCTGGTGAGAATAATGATGTTATTACAAGCGGTGATGAGTTTGATTTAGTAATGGGTCACGACCTTGATTTTGACAATGTTGAAAGCACTGAATTTATTGCTCTTGGCGACACTAAGACATTCGATGGAACTTCTGGCTCAATAATCAATACAGGTATAAATCTGTTTGATGAGGATAAATCTTTCGTATTAGCTATTGACTTTGCATTCAGCGATACAGCAACCGGTGCAACTCTTGCTTCTTGTTATCAAAACAATATGGGCTTTAAGCTGACATATACAGGTAGTGGTGCGGCTGTAAAATACGGTTCAACTAATTCAACCGCCGTAGCATCTCAGCTTGACAGAGAAATGGTTGTTATTCGTCATATCAAAGGTGACACAAACTTATATGTTTACGGTTCTAATAAGATGAAAGATATGGTCGTTAGCAAGGTAACAAGAACCCTTTCGAGCATTCAGGATGCTCCTTTGGCATTCGGATGTACTGCGGAAAGTGACGGATATAAAGATGAGTACGCTAAAGGTAAAATTTATTGGGCTAAATTGTGGATGTCTGACTTAGGTGAGACAAACTGTAAGAAACTGGCTGCTTGGACAAGAGAGACTCTTACTATGCAAGCAGCAGGAACTACCGAAAATGCCTTCAGATTATTTACTGGTACAGATGATGGTCGTTACTGTAATTGTGCTTTCTTAATGAAAAACCTACTTGATAAAACGCACAAAATGAACAACTCTGACGTTAACTCTGGTGGTTGGAAGGAAAGTGCAATGCGTGCTTGGTTAACATCTCGTGTGCCTAACGGATTGCCTGCTCAGTGGCAGCTTATTCTCAAAAAGGTTGATATAAGGTCAAGTACGGGTAATAAGACTACAACTGATTTCAGTACGTCGAGCGACTATGTATGGATACCGTCTGCAAAAGAAGTTAATTTCTCTGCAACCACTGCTCCTTATTCTGGTGAGAGTGATGGCAAAATCAATTTCTTTACAGACAATAACAGTAGAATCAAGTACCTTAACAACGGTGCGGGTGCGGTTTACAATTGGTGGCTTCGTTCTCCGAGTGCGGGCGGCACTACCGGCTTCTACACTGTCGGTACAACAGGTAGCACCGGCAGCAACGGCGGCGCCGGCAACTCGCATGGCGTTTGCTTCGGCTTCTGTATTTAATCTTCTGTGTGCAAACCGAACACCTTTACTATAAGGACGAAGCTGAGCGCACAGTTATCAGAAGTTAAAAGCATAGTTGATAAAAAGTCAATTAAGCAGGGCTGCTCCTTTATGGAGCGGCACCTGCTTTATGCGTATGAAAGGGTGATTTTATATCTGTTATTAAGAGCAAAAGAAGTGAATCAAATCTGCAATTTTTAGATACAGCGTATCAATTGCATATATTCACCATTAAACAATGTACTAAATTTCCAAAACGATACACGTTTTATATATCCCAAGAGATAACAAAAACTACGACAGAGATATTGAAATGTGTTAAGTGTGCAAACAGTATCTTCCCCACTAACGCACACGAAGTACAAATACGAAGAGATTATTTTCTTCGTGCATACGCAGAAACTCAAGCTTTGATTTCTCTAATTAATGCCGCAAAAGAGCTATTTGATATTTCAGGAGCTACTCTTACGACGTGGATGGAAACAATTCAGCTTGAGCTTAATTTATTAAGGGGAATTATGAAAAACGACAAGAGTAGATACAAAAATCTACTTGAAGACAAATCATAAATAAACTATGGGGTTTGTTCTACACGTTTTCTTTGTTTGTATGAGGCTTTGTTCGTGCGGTTTACAATTGGTGGCTTCGTTCTCCGAATGCAAGCAACACTACCAACTTCTACAATGTCAATACAACAGGTAGCAACAACAACAACAACGCCAGCAACTCGAATGGCGTTTGCTTCGGATTCTGTGGGCGACAAACAATATTGTCGTATATCAAGATCAGACAAAGTAACTTCATTTGAAGCGAAATCAGTATCTACTACAGAAGGAGAGCAAATCCCTCCTACTAAGGTAAACAGATGCCCTGATATGACTGACCGGACGCTGCTTGCATGGTTTTGTGATGGTATTAACAAAATTTCATGGTCATTGTTATCGGCAACCACTTATACCAAACAGGAAACTGTATGTTGTACAGGGCATATTGAGGTGAAAAATGACGAGCGAAGAAAGAAAAGAGGTAAGATATCAACGCAGAAAAGCTAAACGCATAAAAGCGAAGCAAAAGCGCAACTTACAATTTGATAATTTTGAAAGTGTATTTACTTATGACCATCTTTTTGATGCTTATAGGAAATGTCGCAGAAACGTCAGATGGAAATCAAGCACTCAAAAATACATAGCTAATGCACCATTAAATGTTCTTGAAGCATATCAAAAGCTACATAATGGAACGTTTAAAAGTGATGGTTTTTACGAATTTGACTTATATGAAAGAGGAAAACCTCGACATATACGGAGTGTTACTATGGCTGAAAGAGTTGTTCAACGATGTTTGTGCGACCACTCTCTTGTTCCTGTTTTAACGAACACATTTATTTATGACAATGGTGCCAGTCTAAAAGATAAAGGTTACAGTTTTGCAGTTAATCGTATCATACGACATATACATTGGCACTATCGAAATTACGGAAGTACGGGATATGTTTTACTATTTGATTTTTCAAGTTTCTTTGATAGTATTCCACATACTTTAATCAAAGAAATACTTGCCGAGGAATACACAGACAAAAAACTTATTGCACTTATTGAACATTTCGTAGATATGTTCGGTGATATAGGTCTTGGATTGGGAAGTCAAATATCGCAAGTTTTAGCTCTTGCTTCAGCAAACAGATTAGACCATTTTGTAAAAGAAAAGTTGCAAATCAAATGCTATGGAAGATATATGGATGATGGTTACTTAATTCATCACGATAAACAATATTTAATTGAATGTTTAGAAAAGTTAAAGCAAAAATGTGATGAGCTTGGATTAAATCTGAACTTAAAGAAAACACACATTGTCCCATTAACCAAAGATTTTCAGTGGTTGAAAATTAAATTCAGACTCACTGAGTCTGGATATATTGTAAAAAGAGTTTGGAAGAAAAGCGTTGTTCGTATGCGTAGAAAAATGAAGAAATTAAAGAAAAAGCTTGATGCTGGGTTGGTAGCCTTCCCTGATATCGTCGCATCGTATGAGTCGTGGAAAAGTCATACACTAAAACTTAATGTATATAAGACTATTTCCTCTATGGATAAATTGTATTTTACCTTATTTCAAAGAGAGGTGACTGTATGAACTTTTATAAAGTCGTTTTAGACGATAAGATTATAGACGTTCTCGAAAATCCTGCTTGGGTAAAACAAAGCAAAAATGGCTTGATAGTTCTCTGTGAGGTCTCAGAAGCAATTGGTATTGTTTCCTCTAACTCGGAAACAATCTTACATATTGAAGGCAAACCGCCTTTTTCCAACGTTGAATATCAAGATGTTATTTTGGCTGACATTACCGAGGATGAAGCCGAAGAGCTTAAAGTTCTATTAAATTTAGGTGCTGATATAACCGATTCTGACGAAAATGTTGAATGGACTGAAGACGAGGTAATTGAAGAGCCAATTGAAGAAGATGCTACTTTAGCTGAAGTTAAAGAACGTCATTTGGAAAAGCTTAGTAATGACTGCCAGAACACTATATATTCTGGTATTAACGTTACATTAGCTGATGGCACTGTTCGTCACTTTGACTTGGAAATTGAAGACCAGCTTAATTTGCTAACATTATCAACACTGGTTGCAACTGGAGAAACTTCTATTCCCTATCACGCTTCGGACGAACTTTGCACTTATTATAGTGTTGAAGATATATTAAAAATAATCGACACCGCAACAGTTTTCAAAACATATCATACTTCCTATTACAACAGTTTAAAAAACTGGGTTATGTCTATGGATAGTATCGCAGAAGTTGGAAATGTTGTTTATGGTGTGGAAATTCCGCCTGAATACTGCTCTGAGGTTTTATTGGAGCTTATGCAAAAGTTAAGTGCAGAAGGTGTTGTAAATGAAACGGCTGAGTAAGCATTTCGTTCTCTTTCTGATAGGCGGAACTTTATATATCATCATTGAAATTATATGGAGAAAGATATTCGGAAGTCAACCCACCCATTGGACTATGTTTTTACTGGGTGGATTGGCTTTTATATTTATTGGATTAATCAACGAATATTTATCGTGGAAAACTCCACTTTGGCTTCAATGTTTGATAGGTACTCTTTTGGTACTCTTACTTGAATTTGTTTTTGGATGTGTATTGAATTTATGGCTAAATCTTAATATTTGGGATTACTCCAACACTCCATTTAATATCTTGGGTCAAGTATGTCTGCCATTTGCTTTTGCTTGGTATTTCTTAACAGCAGTCGCAATTATATTGGACGACTATCTAAGATACTGGCTATTCAAAGAAGAAAAACCAAAATATTATATTTAAGGAGCGTTATGAATGAATCAAAGGTCTCAGGAAATTTTCAATAAGAACGATGAACTAAAAGTGATTGTTCTTACTAAAAGGCTTATAAAGCACACAATGAAACTTACAAATAATTCTGAACGCTATCCTAAGAAAGCACGGTTTACTCTTGTTGACCCAATGCAGAAAACTGTCATTGAAATATACAAACTTTTAATGAAAGCAAATTATATGAACACAAATATAAAAGCCCAGTTTGATAGAAGGCAACTCTGCCAGTCTGAGGCTATTTATATGTGCGATATTCTTTTGCTCTACATTGAGCTTTCACTTGATGAAAATTATATAAATGACAAGAGCTGCGAGTATTGGGTTAGACAGGTTATGGATGTAAAAAGAATGATACTGTCGTGGAAAAATGCAGACAGTAAACGTTCTAATTTTTAATATACATTGGGGTATGTTTTGAAATATTGCTCCGTTCTCCCAATGCCGACAATGGTTACAACGTCAGGTGCGTCAATCGTGGCGGTGATTACAACTATTGCAATGCGTATAATGGCATTTTGGGCGTGCGTCCCGCTTCGGTGATATGATTAGACTGAGTAAGCAATAGGCTGAAAACAACATCTTCACTACCAAAGGAAAGCATATCCCGTCCTTTATAGGATAAATACAAAAACGTTGATGCACTGTGTCTTTGAACACTGGCTATACACAATGGAAACTGAATTTAAGGAGTATGAGAAAATGTACGAAGAAATTTATGGATTTTCAAATATAAAACGAGCATTTTATAATTCTCGGCACGGCAAGCTTAATAATCCTTCTGCAAACAAATTTGAAATTAATATGCTTACTGAATGCGTGCAATTATCTGATGAATTAAAAGATAGACATTACTCTACTGGAAAATCAAACAAATTTACCGTTTATTATCCCAAAGAAAGAAATATAGAGTCCTGCCCTTTTAAAGATAAGATAGTTCAACATTCGTATTGTGACAACGTTTTATATCCTATGGTTTGCAACAAATTTATATATGACAATTATGCGTCGCAATTTGGCAAAGGAATTCATTTTGGTTTGGATAGATTACAGGGACATTTACGTCACTATTTCTTTTCAAACAAAGCCGCTGCTGAAAAATATAGAAGAGAAAATAATTTACCTTTCGTGCCGGTTGAGCAAGGTCATTATGCTGACGGGTGGATTTTAAAGTGTGATATTAAAAAATTCTTTGCTCACATCAACCACGATTTGGTAAAAGAGAAGATACATAAATTATTCGACAATGCAGATATCGAATGGCTATCTAATATCATTATTGATTCTGTCAGCATAGATAATGGTGTTGGACTCCCTATCGGGTATCAAAGCAGTCAATTATACGCCTTAATATTACTTAATGATATGGATCATCTTATAAAAGAAAAATTACATATTAAAGGCTACGGCAGATATGTTGATGATTTTTATTTAATACACAAAGACAAAGCATATTTGCAATATTGCCTCAAAGTCATTACCGAATATTTGACGGAGTATGGTTTGGAGCTTAATAAAAAAACACAAATTCTTCCGATGAAGAACGGAATTGACTTTCTGGGATTTCATACCTATCTGACAGATACGGGTAAGGTGGTCTGCAAGCTTCGTAAAAGAAGCAAGGAGAATGTTAAACGCAAATTAAAGAAATTTGCAAAATGTTACAGTGAGGGCACGATGACTATGAGAAAAATCAAGGATTCGTATTGTAGTTGGCGTGCCCACGCTTCATATGGAAATACATATCATTTAATTCGTAAAATGGACAACTATTATTTTGAATTATTTGGTCAGCATTTTAATGATTGAGGGAGGTAATTCTTTTGAAGTTTATTGCTAATCTCATAAAAAAGATTAAAAAACATAATGAGCAAGAGTACCACAAAAGAATGCTCAACTTTATATTGGTTAACTCAATTGCTATGATGTGGTGCTCATATATATTGGCGTGGTTTGGTAAAACCGAAATTGCGGAAACACTTTCAAAGACCATTGTGACCGCAGTAATAGGTGTAGTTATCCCCTATTTTGTCACAAAAACAATTGAAAACGTGAGTAAATATGGAAGCAGACTTAACCACACCACAAAAGAACAAGAAAATAATCGAGATTGTTAGGAGGAAACGATATGGCTAACACAATAAGAGATAACACGCCCGATGTATGGGCTGAAGAGGCTATTAATTGGGCTGTTGAGAACAAAATCCTATTCGGTGATGATACAGGAAATTATAAACTACACGACATTTGTACACGGCAGGAAGTTTTGATTTTTATTAACAGACTTTATAACTTGCTGAACTCGTAAGATAAGGCGGTGATTATATGAATCTAATACAAAGTATTATGACTCAAAATCCGTGTTATAAATCGGGCAGAAAAATTACTGTAAAAGGCTTGATGTTACATAGCGTTGGCTGTCCTCAGCCATCGGCAGAAGTTTTCATTCGTAATTGGAATAAGCCTACGTATAATACTGCTTGTGTTCACGGGTTTATTGATGCTAATAACGGTAATGTATATCAGTGCCTACCTTGGAATCACAGAGGATGGCACGGTGGCGGTTCTTCAAACAATACTCATATCGGCATAGAAATGTGTGAGCCTTCTTGTATTAAATATACAGGGGGTTCTTCTTTTACTTGCTCGGATACTGCAAAAGCAAAAGCCTGTGTCAAAAGAACGTATGATGCGGCAGTTGAGTTATTTGCATATCTCTGCAAGGAATACGGTTTAAACCCGCTTGGAGACGGCGTAATCGTCTCGCACAGGGAAGGACACAAGAGAGGTATAGCAAGTAACCACGGAGACCCTGAACACCTCTGGAACGGCTTAAATATGGGTTATACGATGGATGGTTTTAGGAAAGATGTTTACAACGCAATAAATGGTTCTGTGGATTTTGCTGAACAGGCTGTAAATCTTTATGGAAAAGTAATTGCAACTACATTAAATGTGAGAAAAATGCCTACCACCTCTTCTTCTATTATCGGACAACATACCGCTGGAGATGAAGTTATCATTTCGGCAAAGACAAGTAATGGTTGGTACAGAGTAGAATATCCTGAAATTGGTACTGGTTATTTATATGCAGAATATGTTGAAACAGTCAATCTTGATACACCAAAACCTGAACCTAC
>JAFWWU010000016.1 GCA_017523285.1 Ruminococcus sp. | reverse complement strand
GTGGTATCATATTAATTGTTGCACATAGGCACCAAAGAGGTTCAAATCCTCAACACCTCACCAACCGCTCCGAGTAAATGCTCGGAGCTTTTTTATTTCAAGGAGAGTGATGTAATTGAAAACCTATATCTACCCCGAAAACCTGCGAGCCACAGTAAAGCTGTGGTTCTGGAATATCCGTGATTTCTGTATCATCTGTGCCGGCATTATCCTGTCGGCACTTTTGTTTGCAAAGCTGTATACCGTTGTACCGCTGTCCTTGACAGCTTGCTTTGCATTCCTGAGTCTGAGAGCAGATGATACCGCTATCATGGACTATATGTTCAATGCTGTGAAATTCTTTGTAACATCACAGCAAATCTACCATTGGAGAAAGGACGATTGACATGAGTAAGAAGAAAAACAGCGTTCAGAAGCTCATTGGCTTTGAACGCTTTACAAAATACGGAGTGCGTACCGACAAGGCAGAGTTTGCATTCTTTGCAGTCGAGCCGACCAATATTTCCGTAATGTCTTCCGCAAGCATCGACACCAAGGTGCATCACCTTATGATGCTTCTGAGCATGGTTCCCGATCTGGAACTCATTGCTCTTGACAGCTGTGAGTGTTTTGACAGCAACAAGGAATATGTCCTCAGACGCTTGCAAGAGGAAAAGAACGAAGCCGTCAGAAAACTGTTGGAGGCTGACTACAACTTCCTTGATGAAATCCAGACGGAGATGTCCTCGGCAAGACAGTTCCTGTTTGCAGTCAGATTCAGAAAAGAAAAAGAAGAACAGGTATTCAACCTCATTAACAGAATCGACAAGACCATCAGCGACCACGGATTCTCGGCTAAGCGTATGAGCAAGCCCGACATCAAGAGAATGCTGGCACTGTACTTCGGTACGAGTATCACCGGTGACGAAATCCCCGATGTAGAGGGAGAAAATTATTTTGATAAGGAGGAATTCGATGAAGAATAAGCAGAAAAGAAAAAAGGAATTACCCCCACAGCAGCAGGAACGCATCGTAACCAAAGAATACTTTGACCGCATTGCACCGGGCGTTGTTCGTTTCTACACCGACCATTATATCTGTGGCAACTTCTACAAGTCCTGCTGGGCTGTGACGGAGTACCCTCCGACCACAGAGGAAACCGCAATCCTTGCGCACCTTGCTGACAGAAACGGTGTGACCTTGCGTATCTACAACCGCCTTGTAAACAGCATGGAACAGCGTAAGATTGTTCAGCAGGCAATGCGGAAGAATCACATGATGACCACAACTAACGATGTCTCTGAGTCGGTCAAGGCACAGGATAACATCAATGATGTGGTAGAATTGCTGTCTGAACTTCGCAGAAACAAAGAACCTCTCCTGCACACGGCTGTGTTCATTGAGCTGAGAGCAACGACCGAGGATAAGCTCCGAGAGCTGCAGGCAGATGTGCAGATGGAGCTTACACGCTCGAAGATTTCTGTTGACAGACTGCTCCTGCGCCAGAAAGAGGGCTTCCTCGCTGTACTTCCCTGCGGCAACAATGTGTTCGCAAGTCAGTTTGAAAGAGTTCTGCCTGCAAGCTCTGTTGCAAATCTGTATCCGCTGAACTACTCAGGCAAGACAGATCAGCATGGCTTTTATATTGGGCGTGACAAATACGGCTCAAATGTGCTTGTAGACTTCGATAAGCGAACCGAGGACAAGACCAACTCCAATGTTCTCATCCTCGGCAACAGTGGTCAGGGTAAGTCCCACCTGTTAAAACTGCTTCTCTGTAATCATCGTGAGGCAGGCAAAAGTGTGTTGGTACTCGATCCTGAATCGGAATATCAGGAACTGTGTGCAAACCTCGGCGGCACCTATATCGACATGATGTCGGGAGAATATATGATTAATCCCCTTGAACCCAAGGCTTGGTCAGATGGTGAAAAAGCAGACCTTGAAGCTCCCGAAGTGTTCAGAAAGGTCACAAGACTGAGTCAGCATATCTCTTACCTCAAGGACTTTTTCAGAGCCTACAAGGACTTCACTGATGCGGAAATCGACACCATTGAAATTATGCTGATGAAGCTCTACGGCAGATTCGGTATGGATGACGGTACCAACTTCGACCAGTTCACCGCTGAGGATTACCCGACCATGAGTGACCTCTACGAGCTTATCGAAAAGGAGTTCATGGCATTTGATAGTGAGAAAAAACACCTGTACACCGAGGAAATGCTCCAGAATATCTGTCTCGGACTGAACTCCATGTGCAAGGGTGCGGAGGCAAAATACTTCGACGGGCATACCAATATCCGTGACGCAGAGTTTATCTGTTTCGGAGTAAAAGGTCTTATGGATACCAACAAGCGTCTCAAGGATACGCTTCTGTTCAACATTCTCAGCTATATGAGCAATCAGCTCCTGGGCAAGGGAAACACGGTGGCGGCCGTCGATGAGCTGTACCTCTTCCTCACCAACATGACCGCAATCGAATATATCCGAAACGGCATGAAACGTGTGCGTAAAAAGGAGTCCTCGTTTATTCTGGCAAGTCAGAACATCGAGGACTTTTTGCTTCCCGAAATCAAGGAATTCACAAAGCCTCTGTTCAGTATCCCGTCCCACCACTTTCTGTTCAATGCAGGTCAGATCAATCCGCAGGAATATATGGATGCACTGCAGCTTGAGGAATCCGAGTTCAGTCTCATCCGTTATCCGGAGAGAGGAACCTGTCTGTACCGCTGTGGTAATGAGAGATATCTCCTGCAGGTGATTGCACCAAGCTACAAGGTGGCACTGTTCGGTGCGGCGGGTGGAAGATGATGCTTGATTTATTGGAAAGGATGTGGTATAATAGCGTTATCACAACGAAAGGAGCAAACCACCATGAAATACACGCTGATGCACAAAAATCTCTCTGTGGCACAGATTGAGATTGATGAAGAAATCGGCAGTATCAGTAAGATTATCGAAATTTACCATGAGAAGCATATGCCCGTAGGAACTGTGTACACGATGCATCATGAAACGAAAGCACAGCGTATGGCACTGAATCATTGGTGGACAGGACGCTCCATTCCGGCGAGCCGCAGTGGTATCCGTGAGGCTCTCGACGAGCTTGGTGTGTACGATACCACGCTCCTGCTGACACATTGCATGGGACTGAGCCTTTCAGATCACTACTGGATACGCCCGACAAACTCAGATGTAAAATGGGAGGATGTGAATTTTTTCACCAATGATTTCTCAGATGACATTGGTGATGTGCTGTTCGGTGCTCCGAAAAAGCAGGTCGGCTTTGATTACAGCTCACCCGACAACACCTCCGACGGCAATCTCAAAAAGCGTTGGAAGATTATACACGGCAAACGATGCCTTTTGAAAGATGGCATCAAACCTTATCGTCAACAGCCATTTAATGAGCTGATTGCAACAAAGATTATGGAACGGCTTGGCATTTATCATGTGCCGTACACCATTATCTGGGAGGACGGCAAGCCCTACAGCATGTGCGAGGACTTCGTGACAACTGAAACCGAGCTTGTCAGTGCATGGCGTATGACACAACTCCGACCAAAGGCAAATCACGAAAACACCTACCTGCACTTTGTCAATATCTGCATGGAATCGGGTGTTCCCGATGTGACAGCGGCACTGGACAGAATGCTTGTGTTGGATTATCTTATCGCCAATGAGGACAGGCATATGAATAATTTCGGACTGCTCCGTAATGCCGATACACTGGAATGGATTGGGTTTGCTCCGATTTTTGACAGCGGCACTTCTCTTGGATACAACACAGACGCCGCACAGCTTGGCAGCTATGACGCAGTATGCAAGCCATTCAAGAAAACACATGGTGAGCAGCTCAGGCTTGTGTCCGATTTCAGCTGGATTGATTTTGCAAAGCTTGACGGCATTGAGGATGAAATCAGAGAGCTTCTGTCCGACGAGCGTGTGCCTGAATGGATTGACGAGAAAAGAAAAAATGCCATTATCGCAGGCATCACAAATCGTATTCATCAGCTACAAACAATTGCAATGGCACATACTTCAAGACAGGATTTCAGCAGTCAGGAAGATGATGTGGAAGAAGATATTGCCGAGGATTATGGAATGGAATTTGAATAAAGCTATTAAGAGCCGCAGAAATGCGGCTCTTATCATAAACAAGACAGGAGTGGAAATATGAAAAAGACAAGCGTATTTATCAGTTTAATCCTCCGCCACAAGCCCGAAGTCATCGGTATCAACCTTGACGCTCACGGCTGGGCTGATGTACAGGAACTGATTGCAGGCATCAATTCCACAGGCAAGTATCGGATTGATATACCGATGCTCGAAGAAATCGTGCGGACGGACAACAAACAGCGTTACAGCTTCAACGAGGATAAAACAAAAATCCGAGCAAATCAGGGACATTCCATTCAGGTAGATGTGGAACTGAAAGAAGCACAGCCGCCTGAGATTCTCTACCATGGCACGGGTGAAAAGTATGTGGAATCCATTCTCCAAGAGGGATTAATTCCGAAGTCACGTCTGTATGTTCATCTGTCAAAGGATACGGTAACGGCTGTGAATGTAGGCAGCAGACACGGCAAACCGCATATCTTCAAGGTGCATACAGGAGAAATGTTCCGACGGGGCTGTAAGTTCTGGCTCTCGGAAAACGGTGTATGGCTGACAAAGGCTGTGCCAATTGAATATTTAGAAGAAGCATGAGTCGATTGCAGGAGCAATCGACTCTTTTCTTTTTGGGGGTGATTATATAAAGGAATTTTTGATAAAGCTTGCACTTGACATTCTCGGTGACAAAGAAACCAGAGAAAAGGTAGGAATTATTCTGTTAAGCATTATCGTCGGTGTGGTTCTTCTGCTCTTTGCACCTGTCGCTGTGCTGATGACAATGCAGGATATCGATCCGCCTGATGTATCGGGAAACTTCGATCAGGCGGCATGGATGCAGTCTCTCGACAGCGAACAGCAGAATCAGATTGCACAGATGGAATCCGCAGGTCAGCAGATTGCATCTGCCATGGAGTCGGTGGGCGTTCGTGAGCAGACCATCAAGGCACAGCTGATCTATATCTCCTGCTTCGAAGATGTGGAGGTAGATGACTTCAATGCCTATGCGAATCTGTTCAAGGATGCAGCTGATGATGCAGCATTGATTGATAATATCAACCAGACTTATGGACTGGAAATTGTGTACGAGGACTTCATGCGTAGCTATGCTCTGATCAGTCATGTGGTTATCAATCCGTATATGTTCACGGATGCACAGACAAAGAACTCAACTGATCTTGTGATATGGGCAAGGCAGGCATACGAAAACGGCTGGGGTTATGTGTACGGCACCTATGGAAATATTCTTACCGAGGAACTCCTGCAGGACAGAGCCTCCATGTTCGGAGAACATGTCACAGGCTTTGAAGATTTCATTCGTGAGAACTGGATGCGAAGGAGAACGGCAGACTGCGTTGGTCTCATAAAGGGCTATGGCTGGTACAATCCCGACAGCGGTGAAATTGAGGTAGGAACAAATGGCATGGCTGATGTAACCGCAAACGGAATGTTTGATGCGGCAACGGTCAAAGGAACGATTGATACCATTCCCGAAGTCCCCGGACTTGCTGTGTGGCAGGACGGTCACATCGGTATCTATATCGGGAATGGTGAGGTCATCGAAGCCATGGGAACAGAGCAAGGCGTTGTGAAAACTACGCTTCCAAGTGGCTGGACGCACTGGCTTGAGATTCCGTATATCTCATATTCACAAGAGGAAGAAACTACAACAGAAGAAAGTCAGGAGGGATGAAAATGAAAAAGACAATTACAGTAAGCATCAATGAAGAAAAGCTCTCGGCGATTGAGATGTACCTCGGTCAGAAGGACACGACTCTTGCCGCAGAGCTTGACAAGTATGTGGAGCAGACCTACACCAAGGTCGTGCCGCAGAACGTCAGAGATTTCATT
>JAFWWU010000015.1 GCA_017523285.1 Ruminococcus sp. | reverse complement strand
GTGGTATCATATTAATTGTTGCACATAGGCACCAAAGAGGTTCAAATCCTCAACACCTCACCAACCGCTCCGAGTAAATGCTCGGAGCTTTTTTATTTCAAGGAGAGTGATGTAATTGAAAACCTATATCTACCCCGAAAATCTGCGAGCCACGGTAAAGCTGTGGTTCTGGAACGTCCGTGATTTCTGTATCATCTGTGCCGGCATTATCCTGTCGGCACTTTTGTTTGCAAAGCTGTATACGGTTGTACCGCTGGCTCTCACAGCCTGCTTTGCATTCCTGAGTCTGCGAGCTGAGGATACCGCTATCATGGACTATATGTTCAATGCTGTGAAGTTCTTTGTAACCTCACAGCAAATCTATCATTGGAGAAAGGATGATTGACATGAGCAAAAAGAAAAACAGCGTTCAGAAGCTCATCGGCTTTGAACGCTTTACAAAATACGGAGTGCGTACCGACAAGGCAGAGTTTGCGTTCTTCGCAGTCGAGCCGACCAATATTTCCGTGATGTCTTCCGCAAGTATCGACACCAAGGTGCATCACCTTATGATGCTTCTGAGCATGGTTCCCGATCTGGAGCTCATTGCTCTTGACAGCTGTGAGTGTTTTGACAGCAACAAGGAATATGTGAGAAAGCGACTGAGCGAGGAAAAGAACGAAGCGGTCAGAAAGCTGTTGGAGGCTGACTACAACTTCCTCGATGAAATTCAGACGGAAATGTCCTCGGCAAGGCAGTTCTTGTTTGCTGTCAGATTCAGAAAAGAAAAAGATGAAAGCATATTCAAGCTGCTCAACCGCATTGACAAGGCAATCGGTGAGCATGGCTTTTCGGCAAAGCGTATGTGCAAGCCCGACATCAAAAGAATGCTGGCACTGTACTTTGGTACGAGCATTACCGGTGATGAAATCCCCGATGTAGAGGGAGAAAACTACTTCGACAAGGAGGACTTTGAAAATGAAGAATAAGCAGAAAAGAAAAAAGGAATTAACCCCACAGCAGCAGGAACGTATCATCACAAAGGAATATTTTGACCGCATCGCTCCCGGTGTTGTTCGATTCTACACCGATCACTATATCTGTGGTAACTTTTATAAGTCCTGCTGGGCTGTGACGGAATATCCTCCCACCACGGAGGAAACAGCAATCCTCGCACACCTCGCAGACAGAAACGGCGTGATGCTCCGCATCTACAACCGCCTTGTCAACAGCATGGAACAGCGTAAGATTGTGCAGCAGGCAATGAGAAAGAACCACATGATGACCACTACAAACGATGTTTCGGAGTCGGTCAAGGCTCAGGATAATATCAATGACGTAGTGGAACTTCTCTCAGAGCTGAGAAGAAACAAAGAACCTCTCCTGCACACGGCTGTGTTCATTGAGCTGAGAGCGACGACGGAAGATAAGCTCCGTGAGCTGCAGGCGGAAATTCAGATGGAGCTGACACGTTCGAAGATTTCTGTTGACAGACTGCTTCTCCGCCAGAAAGAGGGCTTCCTTGCTGTGCTTCCCTGCGGCAATAATGTGTTTGCAAGTCAGTTTGAACGTGTATTACCTGCATCAAGTGTGGCGAATCTGTATCCTCTGAATTACTCAGGTAAGACGGATCAGCACGGCTTTTATATCGGTCGTGACAAATACGGCAGTAATGTGCTTGTTGACTTCGATAAGCGAACCGAGGACAAGACCAACTCCAATATCCTTATCCTCGGAAACAGCGGTCAGGGTAAGTCCTACCTGTTAAAACTGCTTCTCTGTAATCATCGTGAGGCAGGCAAAAGTGTGTTGGTACTCGATCCTGAATCGGAATATCAGGAACTGTGTGCAAACCTCGGCGGCACATATATCGACATGATGTCGGGACAATATATGATTAATCCCCTTGAACCCAAGGCTTGGTCAGATGGTGAAAAAGCAGACCTTGAAGCTCCCGAAGTGTTCAGAAAGGTTACAAGACTGAGTCAGCATATCTCCTACCTCAAGGACTTTTTCAGAGCCTATAAGGATTTCACCGATGCAGAAATCGACACCATCGAAATCATGCTCATGAAGCTCTATGGCAGATTTGGAATGGATGACGGCACCAACTTCGATCAGTTCACAGCCGAGGATTACCCGACCATGAGTGACCTCTACGAGCTTATTGAAAAGGAATTCATGGCATTTGACACTGAGAAGAAACACCTGTACACCGAGGAAATGCTCCAGAATATCTGTCTCGGATTGAACTCCATGTGTAAGGGTGCGGAGGCAAAATACTTTGACGGGCATACCAACATCAGAGATGCAGAGTTTATCTGTTTTGGTGTAAAAGGTCTTATGGATACCAACAAGCGTCTGAAAGACACATTGCTGTTCAACATTCTCAGCTATATGAGCAATCAGCTTCTGGGTAAGGGAAACACAGTGGCGGCCGTCGATGAGCTTTACCTTTTCCTCACCAATATGACGGCAATCGAATATATCCGAAACGGCATGAAGCGTGTGCGTAAAAAGGAGTCCTCGTTTATTCTGGCAAGTCAGAACATCGAGGACTTTTTGCTTCCCGAAATCAAGGAATTTACAAAGCCGCTGTTCAGTATTCCGTCCCACCACTTCCTGTTCAATGCAGGTCAGATCAATCCGCAAGAATATATGGACGCACTGCAGCTTGAAGTATCCGAGTTCAGTCTCATCCGCTATCCGGAGCGTGGTACCTGTCTCTATCGCTGTGGTAATGAGAGGTATCTCCTGCAGGTCATTGCTCCTGCGTATAAGGCGGCACTGTTTGGGGCGGCGGGAGGTCGATAAGGATGAAGGAATTCCTCATCAAGCTCGCATTGGACATCCTCACTGACAAGGAAGCCCGAAACAAGATCCTCATTGTGATTCTGAGTATCGTTGTGGGTGTGGTTCTTCTTCTCTTTGCACCTGTCGCTGTGCTGATGACAATGGGAGAAATTGAACCGCCCGATGTGTCGGGAAACTTCGATCAGGCATCATGGATGCAGTCTCTCGACAGCGAACAGCAGAATCAGATTGCACAGATGGAATCCGCAGGTCAGCAGATTGCATCTGCAATGGAATCAGCAGGTGTTCGTGAGCAGACCATTAAGGCACAGCTGATCTATATCTCCTGCTTCGAAGATGTGGAGGTAGATGACTTCAATGCCTATGCGAATCTGTTCAGATACGCTCCGGACGATGCAGCACTCATCAACAGCATCAATCAGAACTACGGGTTGGAAATTGTGTACGAGGACTTCATGAGAAGCTATGCTCTCATCAGTCACGTGGTCATCAATCCGTATATGTTCACAGATGCACAGACAAAGAACACAACTGACCTTGTGATATGGGCAAGGCAGGCATACGAAAACGGCTGGGGTTATGTGTACGGCACCTATGGAAATATTCTTACCGAGGAACTCCTGCAGGACAGGGCTTCCATGTTCGGAGAACACGTCACAGGCTTTGAAGATTTCATCCGTGAGAACTGGATGCGTAGAAGAACTGCTGACTGCGTTGGTCTCATCAAGGGCTATGGCTGGTACAATCCCGACAGCAGTGAAATTGAGGTAGGAACAAACGGCATGGCTGATGTAACCGCAAACGGAATGTTTGATGCGGCAACGGTCAAAGGAACGATTGATACCATTCCCGAAGTCCCCGGACTTGCTGTGTGGCAGGACGGTCATATCGGTATCTATATCGGGAACGGTGATGTCATCGAAGCCATGGGAACAGAGCAAGGCGTTGTGAAAACTACGCTTCCAAGTGGCTGGACACACTGGCTTGAGATTCCGTATATCTCATATCCACAGCAGGAAGAACCTACAACAGAAGAAAGTCAGGAGGGATGAAAATGAAAAAGACAATCACAGTAAGCATCAATGAAGAAAAGCTCTCGGCGATTGAGATGTACCTCGGTCAGAAGGACACGACTCTTGCCGCAGAGCTTGACAAGTATGTGGAGCAGACCTACACCAAGGTCGTGCCGCAGAACGTCAGAGATTTCATT
>JAFWWU010000152.1 GCA_017523285.1 Ruminococcus sp. | reverse complement strand
GCTTGATCGACAAAACATCATATGCTGATTTTTGGTTGGGAATCTTGGAGAGCAAAGGTACCTTCTATTTTGTACTGATGGGTATTTTAGCTTTTTTATGTGTTTGTGGAATAGTGACATTCTGTAAGAATAAGAAAAATAATTATTGGTGGCGATGGATATACCTTTTCGGTGGTAGCTATGTCCTGTGTGACTTATTTGCAATTGCAATCGAATTTAAAGTATGGAATGATTTATTGTTGTTTATGTTTGATGTTAATTCTGCATACTGGAATATAGTGTGGGGGTTTTTCGTTGTATTGGGTGGATTTGTATTTTGTTTGGGTGTAAAATTGCTGAAACAAAGAAAAGCGTAAATTCCAATTTATCGAACAGTTAAATATGTACTGCCGTACCCGTACCCACGAGTACGGCTTTACTATTCCTATGGCATCGATTCGTTATCCCCTCCTTTAGGATTTTTGTATTCAAAACGTTTTGATATAGTCATTATAACAGATGAAAATATAAAAGTCAGTACCAAAAGTGTTCCATTTTTGTCCCAATTTTTTCTCAAAAAAGTCTCAAAAAAGTCTCACGCTTATCTGTATTCTTATCATTTGCTTATAAGAAAATCCTTGTTGCAGCATCCTGTTACAGAACAATGATTATCCCAAAGAAGTAATAAATCACGACGAAAGGCGCCTTGTCCGATTCGTGCGAGAGAAACAACAGTGGTTTCTTTTTCTTTTGGGATACTTTTGTTAAAAGCTAATGTTTTTGCTTCATCAGTTTCTGTTCCAGGAACTATTTCATTTATGAGTTCCAATTGCCAGATAAACGAATGAGCATCTATCAATCTGATTGTAAAACCGTAATATTCCTGCATCATGAAACGAAAAGAATCAATGACATTGTTAAACTGAACGTAATTCTCCCATGTACACTGATATGCAGTTGAAAAGTCAATACCCAATGTCTTGAAACGCTTATCAAATACAGTGGATCTTATCGGCAGATAGCGGTTATAGTCCTTTATGAAAAACAGATACGCAATCAGATCATATTTTGCACCAAAGAATTTGACTGCGTTTTTAAAAGCAGTTTGTTCATCATCTTCGTAATAGATGTTGTAAATCACACGTTCTGCTTCATCAGGGGATTCCGAAAGTCTGTTGTTGAAATGTATGATTTGGTTTTTATTGACAAGGTTCTGTGATAACCTGATTACAGGAATAGCTATCTGATTGATAATTTTTCCTGTACCTATATCTTTTTCCTTGATACTGGCATCTACAAACAACTGTCTGGCTGAACGGTATATATCCGTTTTATATCCTTCTTGCTTATATAAGAATTCATTCGATTCAAAACTGGAAAAAGGTCTTCCGCCAGAAGTTTCAACATATAATCGGAAGTTGTCCATTAACTCTTGCAGTTTCTTTTTATCTATGTTCATAAGCTGCACCTGCTTTCCAAGATAATCATTAAAATTATTATAGCATATCCTGCAGAAAATCACAATATTGGAAAGTCTGTTCAAAACGAATACTCCGACAAACACAAAAACCTCTCCATTCCTTTCGGAATGAGGAGGTCGTTTTGTTTCTTATTCACATCAGCTTATCCGCACTTCAACGGTTAAATCCTCCCACTGTTTAGCACGGAGGTAGTTGCCGCCGGATTTACGGAAAGCCTTTGCGGTTTCAAAGTCAATTCTGAATTCCCAGGACAGCACAATTTCTGGCAAATCCTCGGATTTTTCAAGAACTCCTTGTTTATCTGAGAGCAGCCTGTGCAGTGCCACACCTTGTGCAGTGTTTTTTATTGCCCCGAAATTTATGAAGCAAACCTGATATGTAAGAGGGTTTTCACCCTCGATTTCAGCGGTAGGATTAGTCTTTCTTCCGCTGACACTGCAAATAATACTGCTTTCCTTTTCGTCGGAGAGCTTAACCGTCCATTCAAAGCGGTTGTCGGCAACAGGCTTTACACTTGAAATAAATCTGTCGATTATATCTTCCGTTATAGTCGGCTCGGAGAAATCAATCATAGTGTCAAGAGCATTCTTCACAGCTTCAAGATTGATTTCAGGTAGCGGCTCGGCTTCAGTTGTTGCAGTAGCTTTCATCTTTTCAAGCTCGGCAATCTCAGCTTCTGCCTTTGCAGTAGAAGCGGCGAAGCTTTCCTTTGTAATCTCTCCGTCAGCTCTCATCTCAACAAGATTTTCAAGACGGTTGTGGAGTTTTTCAATCTTAATATCAATCTCGGTGTCGGAGTTTTTATTTTCAGCCTTGCTGTTAACTGCATACTTTTTCACCATTTCAAAAGCGGCGAGTGCGTCTTCTTTTCTTGATTGCCATATTTCTGAGAGCACCGTCTTTGCCATAAGATCAAGTTTCCAGTCGCTTACCATTCTGATGTCGCAGTAGCCTTCGGTATCAAGTCCGTTCTTCACTCGAAATGACTTGCTCCCGTAGTTGAGTTGGTTATAACACTGATAACCATAAGCGGAATCACCACGCTTATTTTTTCTCCACTTATTCTTACGGAAGTTCGCTCCGCAACTGCACTTCATTTTCTTCAGCCATATATCTGTGGAGTTTCTCTTGCCGTAGGTTGTAACAGTACCGTTCTTTTCTTTCTTGATCACTTTGCTCTTGCGGATTTCATCACACTTATGCCAGAGTTCTTCGGAAATAATCGGCTCAAAATCTCCTTTGACATATACATAACTGTCGCTGTCAAGATTTTTAATACGCTTCTGTTCAAGATAATTATTACTGCGACTTTTATTATAACAGTTGTATCCCATATATGTCGCATTTTTCAGAATGCGTCCGACCTTGCCTGCGTTCCAGCGATAAGTTCCGTCAGCAGCTTTTCTATGAAGCTTTAAGAGTTCGTCGGCAACTTTCTTTTCTCCATACCCCTGAGAATAAAGCTCAAAGATAATACGCACAGTTTCAGCCTGTTCGGGATTTATCGTGTAAGTTTCACCTGATTTTCTGTCGTAGCCAAGGATGTTTCCACTGCCGTAAAGCACTCCTTTTTCTCGGCTGATACACTGTCCTGCACGGACTCGCTCTGATACCTTTCGGCTTTCTTCCTGAGCGAGTGTCGCCATAAGTGAGAGACGAAGCTCACCGTCACCGTCCATTGTCCAGATGTTGTCCTCCACGAAGAACACCTCAACGTCAAGGTTTCTCAGCTCTCGTGTAAACATTAAAGTATCTACTGTGTTTCTTGCGAATCTGCACACCTCACGGGTTACGATCAGATCAAACTTTCCCTGTCGTGCATCTTCAATCATCTGCAGGAAAGAAGGACGCTTTTTTGCCTGAGTTCCTGTGATTCCTTCATCAATATATCTGCCGACGACATTCCAGTTCGGATGATACTTTGCCTGGTCGTCATACCACTGAAGCTGATTTTCAAGTGCGGATATCTGAGCTTCATGCTCGGTGGAAACTCGCCCGTAGAACACAACATTTCTCAGGCGGTTGCGGTCAGGTTTTAAAGTTGTATACATAACATTCCTCCATTCTTTACGCAACTTTTCTCTGCTGTTCCTGATTTATTTCTTTCATAATATTAAGGTAGGTTGCCCGATTGATAAGCTCTTTTTCATAAAGAACTTCAATCAGCATCTGCACGGCGTACTCATTTTCAATTTTCATGTGCATTCCTCCCAACGCAATTATACTAATCTTTTTCTGAAAATGGAATCATCATACTCAACGACAATTTGTCGTCGAGTTTGTGGAAGAGCAATAAATTACTTTTTAATCTTTGGCAGTCCTTCGCCTCTGATAGCTTCTTCCATTTGCTTTTTGAGCAGAACATCTGAATTTTTCTTGCGAGTTTCAGCCTTGAGCATTAAAGCGATTGTATCCATCATCTGCTTGTCCTGTGCCTTTAAAAAATTTTCTGCTGTCTTGTTCATAACTTTTTCCTCCTGAATTTTATCATAATATCTGTCAGTGTGGCGCCCTGTTCTGAGGCGTCATCTTGTTTGACCGAGTCGTGTTTCACGACCCACCCGCTTGATTTGAGTTGGCCACGTTGTGTTTCACGAGAGATTTTCCTGACAGAACATTGATTTCGTCAGTTAAGTTAAGGGGGAGATGAAGCACCTCCTCCTTACACTCTGATTCGTTACGCACCTATTTCAAGTGCTTATTACTCTGAAAAGGGGTTCGGGTTCTCCCGTATTTTGCGTGGGGCGGATAGCCACATGCTATGCTTGCCCTCCAAAGGAGGACTCTAGATCGTGACTCCAGCCTTAAATCACGCAGAATAGGCGGTATTATGCTTGTAGTTCTGCATTATGACATCATCACTCGACCGATTTTTGAGAATTGACTCCATTACTCGACCTGCATCTTATCGCCCACAAAGCCCGAAGAATCGGCGAGCTTTGCTCGTCCGAGGTGGTCGTTTTGGCGGCTGTGACGCCAAAACTTTAACCAGCAAACTATCTTACCTCCTGAATTAACCCGAAATCTATCATATTTCACCTCTACAAATACTCTCAAAAAGCCCCTTATTTTCGCTCGGTTATGCTCTGGGCATCCTTTCCCGACTGCACCTCCGAAAACGCCACATAAGCGATTCTGGAGCAAACTGTGCGATAGCTATCTGCGTTTGGAACTCTCAACCTCATTCAAGGTCATACGATACCTATCTTGATTTGGAGATCGTTCTGCTCCGATAGTTATCTTGGGTTTCGGCATCATTTTCGCATATCCTCTGAAGCGTATATGCAGTCAGAAAGCTCGTCAAGTGCAACATTTATTTGTCCATTGTCCCGTTTATGACGTTTATTGTATTTATATCGGTCAAGAGCTATATTTCGGGTAATCGTCACAAGAAATGCACCGAGATTCGGTGGATGCTTCGGGGGTATGCAATTCCATACCTGCATCAGAGTATCGTTTACACATTCCTCGATATCCTGCTGACTGTTGAGAATTTTGCCGGCGTTTTTTCGACAGATTGTGCCGTACTTTTTTTCTGTTTCCGCAATAGCTTGTTCATTACGAAGATTAAAAAGCAGAATAATCTGTTCGTCGTTCATCGATACACCTCCCCTTATTAACTTTAACGACATTTTATTGTAATCGGTTACACTTTTCTGAAAATTTTCTTTTGATTTAAGTATAGCATATTCTCTATGACTAAAGCTAATTATATATTATAAAACAAAAGCTCCCCGATATTTACTATCGAGGAGTTTTCATTTAAAATGGTGACCCAGATCGAACGGGCAACCATGGATTGTATCCGTAATACTTCTTGAAGGCAAACAGCCATGCCTCAGCTTGAACTACATGGCTGTTGTCATATTGTTGCCAAGTAATTACTGGTTAAGCCATTGCTCAAACGAATAGTTTGACCACCCGTTTATAGGTGTACATGGGCGTGCAGGAGTACAGGGAGTACATGGACGACAAGGAGTACAAGGAGTACATGGACGACAAGGTCTTGCAGGTCTTGCAGGTCTTGCTGTACCAGCAATTCTGCTTGATGGATTCCAAGCAAATACTTTTCCCGTTGTGTCTAAACATACGCAACCATTCACTGGACCTAACCAGTTTCCAGAATTACTAGACCACACATGACCGTTACATATAAATGCAACCCATCTCATGTTCAAATCAAAAATATGTTTATCTGGAGAAATCCAGGCAACTAATTTAGCGTTGCGATCAAATAATGGATGTAACATTTTAATTCCTCCTATTTTCAAAAATAAGCTCTGCGATTTCGGTTGCAATTTCATCAACGGTATTAATGGCAGTATTTCTGGCGATTTTGTCAGCCAAAGACGGACTAAAATCAATTACTTCCTTTTTAGTTATGTTATGCCAAATCGGAAGAATAATCTGTTCCCCTGATACCGCTTTTGTAATAATGCCATCAAGTTCGTAATTTGTCCATCCTTTCTTAATAAAGTCCTTGGAAATCACCACAATACCAAATCGGCTATTTGCAAGACCTTTATCAATTTTTCTACGCAGGCTATCTCCAATTTTCATCTCAAACTCATCATACCAAACTTTAACGCCTTTTTCGACTAAAGAATTGGCAAGCGGACGGACGATCTCATTCTTATCTTCGGAAGCATGAGAGATAAACACATCATACTCAGGATCAGTGTCTACATCAAAGTCTATACCAAATCCTCTGTTATGTACCAGAGAAGGAATAGATGAAAGCGGTGGTTGCTGATTGATTGTCGGGAGAGTTGTTGGTAATACTTTCGTTGAAGCGTTCACTGTTCCTTTCAGC
>JAFWWU010000151.1 GCA_017523285.1 Ruminococcus sp. | reverse complement strand
ACTTTTCAGATTTTGTGTGATTAGGATAGTATTCAAAAGCTGTATCATCCTGAAAATCTGGTTGACCAAATGCAGCAATAACTGATTCTTTATCAGAACCTATGCCGATCCCATTTATTGTGAAAGAATTCTGAAAGTCATCATCATTATAGTATTCACAACTTGCGATCTTTCTTATTGTTTTGGAATATGGATCATTAATATTTTCATTTTTCTTAAACGCTATAACAAATGCTTCGTGACCAGAATAAGTTACTATTCCGGTATTGTCTCTAAATTTAAAATCTTCTCCCAACGAGCCAATAGTAAATGGTAATTCTATTGATTTATCACATAAACGTATAGTTTGTGCTACCGTTTCTATTGTCCACCCTCCCTCAGGCGGCTCCATTGTTTTGTACTCTGTTTCTTCAACAATTGATGAAGACGACGAAGTATTTGCTGTAGATTCATCTGCATCACACCCTGATACTACACATGTTAACATGAACGAACAAAGAAATAAACTGAGCATTTTTCTTTTCATAAACATTCCCCTCTTTTAAAATAATGCACATAAAATAGTTTAAAACTATTATATCACATCCCCGAAGAAAAAACAATCCCCACTGAAAGGAGTGATGCTATGCCCAAGCTAATCGTAACAAGCCGATACCTGAAAAAAGGTGCAGTTAAGAAACTGCAGAACTATGTAAAATACATTGCAACCCGTGAAGGTTCTGTTCCTGTAAAAGAAAACAGCGGCAACGAACCTGTAACGCAAAAGCAATGTGAACTCATTATCTCTTTGCTTCGTGAGTTCCCCGACAGCACACAGAGCTTTGCGTATAGGGATTACTGCAAAACTGCAACACAGAAGAACGCATCTGCACTCATATCTGAAATCATTGAAAACAATGCAGACAGAATCAATGAGCGTGAAAACTATATCGGCTACCTTGCAAACCGTCCTGGTGCTGTGAAGTTTGATACACACGCTCTGTTCTCACAGGAGGATATGCCGATTGATCTGAATGCTGTTGCAAAAGAGATTGCAAATCATGGCGGTAACGTCTGGACTCATGTTGTTGCTCTTCGTCGTGACAATGCACAGCAAATGGGATATGACAATCTGACTGCATGGCACGAGCTTGTAAAGCGTCAGATTCCGAACATTGCAAAAGCACAGAAGATTGATATGCAGAACCTGCGATGGTATGCGGCGTTTCATGATAAGGAAACCAATCCCCATGTGCATATCGTGGTGCATTCTACAGATGAGCGTGAGGGCTTTCTGACAAAGCAGGGCATCGAACAAATCCGAAGTGGCTTTGCAAATGACATCTATCAGGACGAGCTTCATCACCTCTACGCCAGACAAACAGAGGTGCGTGATCTGCTGAAGAAAGAATCCACAGAGCTGATGCAGCAGCTTTCAGCAAAGGTGCAGAGTAATACTTCATTTGAGCCTGAGCTGTGTCAGATGATACAGTTATGCCGTAAGCAATTGCAGGAATCCAAGGGCAAGAAAGTATATGGCTATCTGAAACCGGAAGTCAAACGAATTATTGACCGTATCTTTGAACTGCTTGCTTCCAACGAATCCATTCAGAAAATGTATGATTTGTGGTGTGAGATGGAACAGCAGAAACATGATGTGTATTCCTCTGCGAAGATAACACCGCCATCATTGGTTGAAAATCCGCAGTTCAAGTCGGTGAAGAATATGATTATTCGTGCGGTACTGGAAATGCGGACTGAACCGATTCCCTCTGAAATAGAAATTCCAATAGAAATGGATGATATGCTTTCACCGAATGAGTTCACTTGGAATCCAGATGGTGTGTTTGAAATGGAAGTAGAACCATCAGAATTGACTGTCGAAGATGTGATTGATAGGCTCACAGTTCTTGCAGATCAGGGAAAGGCGTTTGCATCATACAAACTCGGTAAGATGTATCTCTTTGGTACGGATGGTATTGAACGTGACGTTGAACTTGCAGTGCAATGGCTTACCAAGTCCGCTGAGGACGGCAATGAGTATGCGCAGCAACTCCTCAACAACATAGAACAGAGAGAAAATGCTGCATTTGCATCAACTATCTTCGGATTGTTTGTCAGTTTAAGTCATGCGATTGAGGATGACTATAACAGGAGTCATAAGAAACTGCAATCCAAAATTGACAGGAAGCTTCAACGTATGATTCGTAAGCATAAACAGGAACTGGGAGTAAAGGAGGAACATGGTCAGCAGATGTAGAGAAAGTCGTGACAAAGAAATAATTAAAAGTGGATTTAAATATAGATAATCCGTTTAACTTGTTTTATTGAGTTGCGTACTGAGGATAGAAAATCTTCATGAAATAATTATTGACGAAAGCATATTTTATAACCGTGCTTTTCCTAAAAATCAAAAAGTATAATGATTCAATGATTTTCCGTTGAATAGAAACGTTTTTCACACCCATAGTGAAGGGAGGTGCAGTATGACTGAGGTAGTAATAGCTGTCCTGTCTCTTTTCGGAACACTTGCCGGCTCACTCGGAGGAATAATTGTAAGCTCAAAGCTGACTAATTACCGTATAGAACAGCTTGAGAAAAAGCAGGAAAAGTACAATTCCCTGATTGAGCGGACGTTCCGTCTTGAAGAGCGTGCGGAAGTGACAGACGAAAAAATCAAGGTCATAAATCACAGACTAAGCGATATTGAACATAAGGAGGAATGAATAATGGATAATCAGGCAAGACTTCTTGCACTGGCAGCATTGGGAAAGAAGCGGACAGGAGGTGGTGAAAATCCGGAACTGGAAAAGCAGATCAATCAGAACAAAGAGGATATATCGGCACTTGAAGCTGATATTTTAAGTGTTAATGGAAAAATAGACAGTCTCACTTTGGGCTTGCATACAGACGGATTATTTTACATATTCATCAATAACGAACCTATCGGAAATGGTATATCTTTACCTGAAACAAGTGGTGATGTATACGGAAATATTGATAGTGAAAACAACATTATTCTCAACGGAAACCTTGCAGACGGCACATATACAATCAAGTATGAAATGGCTGACGGCAGCACAATTTACATCGGTGAATTAATGCTTGATACGCCAGTTGAACCTAATGAACCTGAAGAAATTATAAACTGGATTCCTATTTCTACGGACAGTAGCGGAGCTATATATAACAACACGGGTTATAAGTCTGCCACCCGATTATCAAGTGATGGTGTAACTGAAAAATCAGTCGAAGTGAAAAGCTGTGTTCTTACTGGTTATATTCCGGTCAATGCTGGCGACACTATCTGCATGAAAAATGTGACGGTTGGTGTCGACTCGGATACAACTTATGTTTCATATTTATGGCTTTACAATTCGACATTTACGAAAATTTCACAGTATATGTATTCATCTCAACAATTTTCACCGACTTCGATTGACGGAATTTCTGTATTTACTGTACCAGATGATACTGGTGTTGCCTATATAAGAGTTCAGGCACAGGTGCTCGATAACAATTCTATTATTACGAAAAATCAAGAAATTATATAAGGCGGTGAGTTTATGGCATATAAATACACCTATTTCATTCCTGAAAACATTGCACCGTCTAATGCAAAGAGCATAGGAGTATATGACAGTAACGGAGTGAAAGTCTGCAATATACCTTTAGGCAGACTGACACCGCCAACAGATAATAAGTTATACTCGTTTGGTTTGGTATCTGATATGCACCTTGACGGAGTTGGGATGAACGGCACTTATTTAAGTAAAAGCGCAGTTACAGCTTAATCCGTACAGTACGGCATTGTTCTTGTTCTGTGGCAGACGATGTGACCGCATAAAAGGACTTCTCTGGGAAGGTGACGGATTTCTGCTTTTGTATAAGCGTCTTGATAACGGAAGATTCCAATGGCCGCGTAATGAAACAGAAGCATTACTGCTTACACCACAGCAGACACGCTGGCTTCTGGAAGGCTTAAAAATAGAACAGCCTAAAGCTATCTGTGAAGGTAAAACAGGTATGATATATTGAAGTGAAAATAAAGAAAATACTCCGATTCCCCTTTCTTCTTTGGTCATTTTGTGATATAGTTAATATATAAGAAGCACAGGATATCTGAACTGGTTTAGCAACATCGGCAAGAGAACAATTCGTAAAATCTTAAAAAAATGATATAATAAAAATAGCTGAAAATCCTGAAACCGGCGAAATTGCACTTAAAAGAGTTGTTCGGACATTTGAAAATGAATCTGACGAACTTGTTCAGTATAAAGGCTAATCGATTATGCTGTAAAATCGATTAGCCGTATCAACATGGAAGGAATTGTTTATGAATATATATAAATTAATATTAATATTTAAAGATAGACCCGGCATTTATTTTGGTAAATCAAAGATTGATTCACTTAGTGATATCGGTTTTTTTATAAACGGTTTTTTGTGTTCAGAGGCATCACTAGGTCAAATGGATGATTTTGATATGTTTTTCAGCCAGAATTTTTCAAGTTTCGTAAGAAATAAAATCAGTATTGAGTTAACTAGATTTGAATTTTGGTTTGAAACGATCAATAAAAAAGCAAATAACAATGAGGCGGCAATAGATTTGTTTTTTAATTTATTTGATGAATTTTATTTATTATATGAAAAAAGAAGATAATTTCTAAAAATCCTACACTTCATATTAACCAGATTATTGTATTGATGATTCGTTTCTGTATTTAAAAAATATATTTCTTACTGACAGGTGAATAAAACGCTCTGGCTTACTGACCCCGATGCGTCGGCAATGGATATCCTGTTCGGAATTGCAGGAGGAATCATATCAGGTGTTTTCCTGAAAAGGATGTGTGACATCAAGAATATAGGACCTGTTATCAGTAAAATCGCATTGCTTGGCGGATACGCATCGCAGGTCAAGGCAATCGAAAACGCTATCAAAAACGAACAGTGGGATCAGGTGATCACGCAGACATTCCACCTCACGCTTTCAATTCTTGCACTTTCAGATAATTGCTTTACAGGTGACACTCTTGTTGCTGCCGAAAACGGACAGATTCGCATTGACGAAATTGAAGTCGGTGACAAAGTATGGGCATATGATATCTTCACAGGTGAAACGGCACTAAAGGAAGTAACAAAGGTTTATGTCCATGAAGTAGATGAGATACTGCACCTGTACACTTCATGCGGAGATATCGACACAACAACCAATCATCCGTTCTATGTTTATAAATTTGGCTGGACTTTAGCTGGAAGCCTCAAGGCTGGAGATGTTCCCATAGATAACAACCGTGCTGAAAATGCTATCAGACCATTTACAGTCGGTCGTAAGAATTGGCTCTTCAATAATACCGCAAGAGGTGCAAAATGCAGTGCCATTTTGTACTCGATAATTTCAACAGCACAGGCCAACGGTATGGACGTTGAAAAGTATCTGACCGACCTGTTCTCAAATCTGGCAGGTACGATACTGCTCCCGTGGAATGATTGATAAAATTTACCCTCGCCAATTTCGGCGAGGGTAGTTTTGTATCCTATAGGACTCGGTTTATTTGACGGTTACAAATATACAGAATATAATTAATATAATAGTACGAAATATATTAGTGAATGGTTAGATTGTCATATTAGACATAAATAGTCTGAACGTTTTAACATTTCTACAAAAAAATACATTTTTAATATTTTGTTTATTGACAAATTATAATGAAAGGTATATAATAAAAATGGTATTTCAGTGTTTTTTGAATTAAAATTTTGATAAATTTTTAATGGTGATTTCTTAATGAATAGAGTACTTTTATCCTCTCCTACTATGCACGGCGAGGAACAACAGTTTATACGGGAAGCATTCGATACAAACTGGATTGCTCCTCTTGGTGCGAATGTAGATGGATTTGAAAATGAAATGGCTGAGTATGTCGGAGTCAGCAGTGCTGCCGCCTGTGTAAGCGGAACATCAGCACTTCATCTTGCTGTAAAGCTTGCAGGAGTAAAGCGTGGAGATGTTGTATTCTGCTCTGATATGACTTTTGCAGCTACAGTCAATCCCGTAGTTTACGAAGGCGGAGTGCCTGTGTATATTGATTCAGAGCGTGAGACATGGAATATGTGTCCGAAGGCTCTTGAAAAAGCGTTTGAGAAATATCCTGAGTGCAAGTGTGTTGTACTTGTTCATCTCTATGGTACTCCTGCAAAGCTTGACGAAATCAAGGCAATCTGTGATGCACATGGTGCAGTATTGATTGAAGATGCTGCAGAAAGCCTTTCAGCTACATATAAAGGAGCACAGACAGGTACCTTCGGCAAATACAATGCAATCAGCTTCAATGGAAATAAAATCATTACTACATCGGGCGGAGGAATGCTGCTTTCCGACGATGATGAAGCAATAAAAAAAGCTCGTTTCTGGTCAACCCAGTCAAGAGATCCTGCACCGTGGTATCAGCACAGCGAGGTTGGTTATAACTATCGTATGAGTAATATTGTTGCTGGTATCGGCAGAGGACAGCTTCTTCACCTTGAAGAACACAAGGCAATGAAAAAGGCAATATATAATAAGTATAAAGAGGAACTCAGCGGACTTCCGCTTTCTATGAATCCTTATCTTGAATATACTGATCCAAATTTCTGGCTTTCATGTTTATTGCTTGATAAGAATTGTTGTATATCGCCTATGGAGATCATGGATAAGCTCAACACTGAGGCAAATGCAGAGGCTCGCCCGATATGGAAGCCGATGCATATGCAGCCGCTTTATGCTGAGAATGATTTTATCTTTGTTGAAGATTCTCCTGTTAATGAGGAGATTTTTGCATATGGACTCTGCTTGCCGTCAGATATCAAGATGACGAAAGAGGAGCAGGAAAGAATTATTGACATTATACATAATTGTTTTAAGGGGAATTAAATGTACGCACGCTTTTTTAAACGCATTCTTGACTTCCTACTTTCGCTTTTTGCGTTGGTTGTGTTGTCTCCGGTTCTGCTTATTCTCATGATTCTTGGATTTATTTTTATGAAGGGAAATCCCTTTTTCACCCAGCTTCGTCCTGGAAAAGACGAGAAGATATTCAGGCTGATTAAGTTCCGTACAATGACTAATCAGAAGGATAAAGATGGAAATCTTCTTCCTGATAATGTGAGACTTACAAAGTACGGGAAATTTCTCAGAAACACTTCTCTTGACGAGCTCCCAGAGGTTATTAATATACTGAAGGGAGATATGTCTGTTGTAGGACCGAGACCGTTGGTGGTAAAATATCTTCCTTTTTATACAGAATTTGAAAGAGAACGACATACTGTCAGACCAGGACTGACAGGTTTAGCACAGGTTAATGGGAGAAATAGTTTAAAATGGGAAGAAAAGTTTAAATATGATGTAAAATATGTACATAAATTGACATTAGCATGTGATGTAGGAATTATTATTAAAACAATAAGAACAGTTTTAAAACGTGAAGATATTGGTGTCAGAGGAGCAGAGACTCTGATGGACTTTGACATATATCGTAAAAAACAAATGGAGGATACTAATGTTCGTTAAAGGTGGAAAAGTATTATTGAGAGCTATAGAGTTAAGTGATGCACTTGTGTTACAGCAAATGATAAATGATGAAGAGATTGAACGAATGATGTGGGGGTATTCTTTCCCAGTAGCACATCATCAGCAAATTAAGTGGATCGAGAATTTATCAAATGAAAAAGGCGTATTCAGAGCAATGATTGATGTTGATGGAACAGCTATTGGAACTATAATACTTTCTGATATTGATATGCGTAATGGGACTGCTGAAATTCATATAAAATTAGCTAACGCTTCTGAAAGAGGTAAGGGGTATGGAGCAGATGCAGTGTCTGCGTTGCTCTCATATT
>JAFWWU010000150.1 GCA_017523285.1 Ruminococcus sp. | reverse complement strand
CCTGAACTCCGTCAGCGGCACTGACTATCAGTACGGCATAATCGAGAATCTGCATTGCACGTTCAGCTTCTGCTGAAAAATCGATATGTCCAGGAGTATCAAGCAGAGTAAATTCACATTCATCTGTGCGGAAAACAGCCTGCTTTGAAAAAACTGTAATTCCTCTGTCACGCTCTATAAAGTGATTATCGAGGAATGAATTTCTATGGTCAACACGTCCGAGCGAGCGTATTTCACCGCAATTATATAAAATTGCTTCAGAAAGAGTTGTTTTTCCTGAATCAACATGAGCAAAAATGCCTGTTACAAGTCGTTTCATATATTTCTGCTCCAATCCTTTAATAATGTTTGAAGAAAAACGATATTTTATACGGATGAAAAAGTCGATTAACTATTAAAAAATTGCTTTTATTAAAAGAAGCAATGACAGATATTGCTGTAAAAAGCAAAAAGTGCTGACAATCGGCATAAAGATTACAGCACTTTAGATAAATCGGTTTTAATGCTCTTGACAATTCGTCTCAGATATATTATAATAATATAATGTATCATAATGTGTAAGTATCGCTATTTCTACGTTATTATAACATAAGCTTGCGGACTTGTCAAGAGTTTATGGAAAATAATATGTGGGCGACACATCATTTTGTATGGAATAAGAACAGGACGCTGTTCTGTAAATAAAAAGGAGGACTCCGCCTATGGTGAATGTTACGCCAAAGCAGCTTGGAAAGAATGTCAGAATGAGTTTCGGTAAAATTACAGAAGCTCTTGAAATGCCAAATCTTATCGAGGTGCAGAAGAATTCGTACAAGTGGTTCAGAGAAGAGGGTTTAAGAGAGGTATTCCGTGATATGACCGCTATTACCGATTATAACGGTAATCTCGTGCTTAATTTCAAGGACTATCGTTTCGATGATACCCCGAAGTATACAATTGCCGAATGTAAGGAACGTGACGCTACTTATCAGGTTGCAATGAGAGCTACTGCAACACTTTGCAATAAGGAAACAGGTGCGGTAAGCGAAAGTGAAATTTACATGGGTGAATTTCCTCTTATGACTGAAAGCGGTACTTTCGTAATCAACGGTGCAGAGCGTGTAGTTGTATCACAGCTTGTTCGTTCTCCTGGTGTTTATTATTCTTTTGAAAAGGATAAGACAGGTAAGGACCTCTTTAAGTCAACTGTAATCCCTAACAGAGGTGCATGGCTTGAATACGAAATGGATTCAAGTGATGTAGTTTATGTAAGAATAGATAAGAACAGAAAAATCCCTCTTACAACATTTATCCGTGCTCTCGGTGTAGGCAGCGACGAGGAGATCTATGAGCTTTTCGGTGAGGATGAAAGACTCAAGCAGACTATTCTCCAGAAAGACGGAACAAAGAATAATTCCGACGCTCTTATAGACGTATACAAGAAGCTTCGTCCTGGCGAACCGCCTACTGTTGAGAGTGCTATGACACATCTTAACAATCTTTTCTTCGATGCAAAGAGATATGATCTCTGCCGTTTCGGACGTTATAAATATAATAAGAAGCTTGGCATTGCTTCAAGACTTTCAGGCAGACTTCTCGCACAGCCTATCGTAAATCCTATGACAGGTGAAATTATGGCTGATGAAGGCGAAACAATCAGCTATGACAGAGCTTGTGAAATCGAACAGGCAGGTGTAACAGAAGCATTTGTTACTGTTGAAGCAAAGGAATACATCCTTAACGATAAGGGCGAAACAGAAATCCGTATTGTAGAAAGAGTTGCCAAGATTATCGGTAACGGTATGGTTGACATCAATGGCTATGTAGACTTTGATGTTGAAAAGTACGGAATCAACGAAAAGGTTTCTTTCAAGATTTTAAGAGAAATCCTTGAAAATTCAGTTGATAATGACGAGCTTGAGGACAGCATTAAAAAGAGAGCTGACGAGCTTGTTCCTAAGCATATTATTCTTGATGATATCTACGCTACAATCAGCTACTTCCTCAATCTTTGTGAGGGTGTAGGTACTGTTGATGACATCGACCACCTCGGAAACAGACGTATCCGCTGCGTAGGCGAGCTTCTTCAGAACCAGTTCAGAGTTGGTTTCTCAAGAATGGAAAAGGTTATTCGTGAAAGAATGAACCTTCAGGCTCAGGATATAAATGCGCTTACTCCTGCAAGCCTTGTAAATATCAGACCAATCGTATCCGCAATGAAGGAATTCTTCGGTTCATCACCACTTTCACAGTTCATGGATCAGAACAACCCTCTTGCAGAGCTTACTCATAAAAGACGTCTTTCAGCACTTGGTCCTGGCGGTCTTTCAAGAGACAGAGCCGGATTTGAGGTTCGTGACGTACACTACAGCCACTATGGAAGAATGTGTCCTATCGAAACTCCTGAAGGTCCTAACATCGGTATTATTTCATATCTTTCTACATTTGCGAGAATCAATGAATACGGCTTCATTGAAGCTCCTTACAGAAAGGTTGATAAGGAAACAGGCGTTGTAACAAACGAAGTTGTTTATATGACAGCTGACGTTGAAGATAACTTCATTGTAGCTCAGGCGAACGAGCCTCTTACAGAAGACGGTAAATTCGCAAGACCAAGAGTTACAGCACGTTTCAGAGAACAGATTCTCGAATGTGAAAACGAAAGAGTAGACTATATGGATATTTCACCTAAGATGGTTGTATCTGTTGCTACTTCAATGATTCCGTTCCTTGAAAACGATGACGCTAACCGTGCTCTCATGGGTTCAAACATGCAGCGTCAGGCTGTTCCGCTTCTCAGAACAGAAAGACCATTTGTTGGTACAGGTATGGAATACAAGGCGGCTGTTGACTCAGGTGTATGTGTTGTTTCAGATTATAACGGTAAAGTTACTTCCGTATCTGCTGACCAGATTGTTCTTATAGATGATACAGGTATTGAACGTAAGTATAAGCTTATCAAGTTCAAGCGTTCAAACCAGGGTACTTGTGTAAACCAGCGTCCTATCGTAAGTGTAGGCGAACAGGTTACAAAGGGACAGGTACTTGCTGACGGTCCTGCAACTGCAGACGGCGAAATTTCACTCGGTAAAAATGCTCTCATCGGCTTCATGACATGGGAAGGTTATAACTACGAGGACGCTGTTCTTCTTAATGAACGTCTTGTTCGTGAGGACGTATTCACATCTGTTCATATTGAAGAATTTGAAACAGAATGTCGTGATACAAAGCTCGGACCTGAAGAAATTACAAGAGATATTCCAAACGTCGGTGACGACGCACTCGCAAACCTTGACGAAAACGGTATTATCCGTATCGGTTCAGAGGTTCATGCAGGTGATATACTTGTAGGTAAGGTTACACCTAAGGGTGAAACTGAGCTTACAGCAGAAGAAAGACTTCTCCGTGCTATTTTCGGTGAAAAGGCAAGAGAAGTAAGAGATAATTCACTTAAAGTACCACATGGTGCGGCAGGTGTAATTGTTGACGTTAAGGTATTTACAAGAGACAACTGTGACGAGCTTGGTGCAGGCGTTAATATGCGTGTACGCTGCTATATCGCTCAGAAGCGTAAGATTACTGTCGGCGATAAGATGGCTGGTCGTCATGGTAACAAGGGTGTCGTTTCAAGAATCCTTCCTGAAGAGGATATGCCATTCCTTCCAGACGGAACACCGCTTGATATCGTTCTTAACCCACTCGGCGTACCTTCACGTATGAATATCGGTCAGGTTCTTGAAGTACATCTCGGTATGGCTGCAAAGGCACTTGGCTGGCATATTATGACTCCTGTATTTGATGGCGCTCATGAAGGCGATATCAGAGAGTGCTTCAGAATGGCTAATGAACAGAATCAGGCTCACAGAGATGATATGTTCGAGCTTAATACTATGGATAAGGTTATCAATCCAAAGGCACTCGAAATGAACGAAGATGGTAAGTTTACTCTTTATGACGGACGTACAGGTGAAAAGTTCGATAACAGAGTTACTGTCGGATATATGTATTACCTTAAACTCCATCACCTTGTTGATGATAAGATTCACGCACGTTCAGTAGGTCCGTACTCACTCGTTACTCAGCAGCCGCTCGGTGGTAAGGCACAGTTCGGCGGACAGAGATTCGGTGAAATGGAAGTTTGGGCTCTTGAAGCTTACGGTGCGGCTTATACATTGCAGGAAATCCTTACTGTTAAGTCAGACGATACAATCGGACGTGTCAACACTTATGAAGCTATCGTTAAGGGACAGAACGTTCCTAAGCCTGGTGTACCTGAATCATTCAAGGTTCTTATCAAGGAACTTCAGTCACTCGGCCTTGATGTCAAAGTTCTTGACATCAATCAGGAAGAAATCGATCTCCGTCAGAGCTTTGAAGATGACGATCCGCTTCCACAGGGAACATCATACGCTGATGAAGATACAGCTGATAGCACCGATTATTCAGATGACGCTATGGGCGACGAGGGCTATATGTTCGAAGATCAGGACGGCGACGATTTATACGGTACTGATAACGATGAATTCGCTTACAGTGATTCTGATGATGATCTCGGCGATTTCGGTGACGATGACAGCGATTCCTTCTCATTCGATATTGATGATATCGGTGACGAAGAATAACAAATCAACTGACTTCTAAAAGGAGGTAATAGTTTGGAATTTAATACATTTGAATCTATTAAGATAGGGCTGGCATCGCCTGAGCAGATAAGAAAGTGGTCTTACGGTGCAGTAGAAAGACCTGAAACTATTAACTACAGAACACAGAAGCCTGAACGTGACGGTTTATTCTGTGAAAGAATTTTCGGACCTTCAAAGGACTGGGAATGTCACTGTGGTAAATTCAAGAAAATCCGTTTTAAAGGTAAAGTCTGCGACCGCTGCGGAGTAGAAGTTACTCGCGCAAAGGTAAGACGTGAAAGAATGGGACACATTGAGCTTGCAGCTCCTGTGTCACATATCTGGTATTTCAAGGGTACACCGTCAAGAATCGGACAGGTGCTTGAAATTTCACAGAAGCGTCTTGAAGAAGTTCTTTACTTTACAAAATATATTGTTACAGAACCGGGTAACACAGATCTCGCAAAGAAGCAGCTCCTCAGCGAAAAGGAATATCTCGCATATCTTGAAAAGTATGGCGATGATTTCAAGGCTGAAATGGGTGCTGAAGCTATCAGAAAGCTTCTTAACGAGTATGACCCTGAGAGATATGATGCTCATAAGGACAGACTCATTGAACTTGGCAAGCTTTCTCTTGACAGATCACAGCGTGAATGCTGCAAGAACTGTGACAGAAACTTCAACTGTAAGGATTGTCCTTACTGCGAAGAAGTTGACGTTGAATGGAAGAACAACATTGAACTCGTTTCAGATGACCTTAAAGCAGAGCTTACAGGACTTCCTGACGGTCAGAAAAAGGTTAAAATCTTAAAGAGATTACAGATAATCGAAGCATTCCGTCTTTCAGGCAACAAGCCGGAATGGATGGTTATGACAGTAGTACCTGTAATTCCTCCTGATATCAGACCGATGGTTATGCTCGACGGCGGACGTTACGCAACATCTGACCTTAACGATCTCTATCGTCGTGTTATCAACAGAAATAACCGTCTTAAGAGAATGATAGAGCTTGAAGCTCCTGATATCATCATCAGAAACGAAAAGAGAATGCTTCAGGAAGCTGTTGACGCACTTATCGACAACGGCAGACACGGCAGACCAGTTACAGGTCCTAACAACAGAGCTTTAAAGTCACTTTCAGATATGCTTAAGGGTAAGCAGGGACGTTTCCGTCAGAACCTTCTCGGTAAGCGTGTTGACTATTCAGGACGTTCTGTTATCGTCGTAGGCCCTGAGCTTAAAATGTATCAGTGTGGTCTTCCAAAGGAAATGGCTATTGAGCTTTTCAAGCCATTCGTTCTTAAAAGACTTGTTGACAAAAAGGCAATTGCCAATATAAAGAGTGCAAGAAAGGTAATTGACAAGGCATCAGATAAAGTTTGGGATGCTCTTGAAGATGTTATCAAGGATCACCCTGTAATGCTTAACCGTGCCCCCACACTTCACCGTCTTGGTATTCAGGCATTCGAGCCTGTACTCGTAGAGGGTCGTGCAATCAAGCTTCATCCGCTTGTATGTTCAGCGTTCAATGCTGACTTCGATGGTGACCAGATGGCTGTACACCTTCCACTTTCAGCAGAGGCACAGGCTGAAGCAAGATTCCTTATGCTTGCCGCAAACAACCTTCTTAAACCATCAGACGGTAAGCCTGTTGCTGTTCCTTCACAGGATATGGTGCTTGGTTCATACTACCTCACAATGCAGAAGGAAGGCGAGCTCGGCGAAGGCAAGGTATTCAGAGATGTAAATGAAGCTCTTATGGCTTACAATGAACACGTTGTATCTCTCCATGCCGCTATTAAGGTAAGAATTACTAAGGATATCGCAGATAAAAAGGTATCAAAGATTATCGACTGTACAGTTGGTCGTCTTATATTCAATGAAAATATTCCACAGGATCTCGGATATGTTGACAGAACAAATTCAGATAAGCAGTTTGACCTCGAAGTTTCATTCCTCGTAGGTAAAAAGCAGCTTTCTGACATCATCGAGCGTTGCATCCGTATTCACGGTACAACTACAACATCAGAGGTTCTTGATAAGATTAAGGCACTCGGCTTCAAGTTCTCAACAAAGGCAGCTATCACAGTTGCTGTATGTGACGCTGAAATTCCTCCTAAGAAGAAGGAAATTCTTGCACAGGCAGATGTTGATATTGCAGAAATCACAGAAGAATTTGAATACGGCTATATTTCAGCAGAAGAAAAGTCTAAGAGAGTTATTTCTATCTGGAACAAAGCAACAGATGATGTTACAGCAGCTCTTAAGGCTAACCTTGACAAGTACAACCCAATCTTCATGATGGCTGACTCAGGTGCCCGTGGTAGTATTTCACAGATTCGTCAGCTCGCAGGTATGCGTGGACTTATTGCAAATACATCAGGTACAACAATCGAAATTCCGATCAGAGCTAACTACCGTGAAGGTCTTAACATCCTCGAATACTTCATTTCTTCAAGAGGTGCGAGAAAGGGTCTTGCCGATACAGCTCTTCGTACAGCTGACTCAGGTTACCTTACACGTCGTCTTGTTGACGTATCACAGGAAGTTATTATCCGTGAAAACGATTGTATGGCTGAAGATGGTATCGAAGTATACGAAATCAGAAACGGCAACGAAATGATCGAACCACTCATCGAGCGTCTTGTAGGCAGATTCCTTGTAAACGATCTCCGTGATGAAAACACAGGTGAAATCCTCGTTTCAAAGAACAAGCTTATGACAGAAGCAGATGCAAAGAAGATTATCGATGCAGGTGTAGAAAAGGTTAAAATCCGTTCAGTTCTTCACTGTAAGGCTAAGCACGGTGTATGTGCTAAGTGCTATGGTGCAAACCTTGCAAACGGCAATATGGTTTCAGTCGGTGAAGCAGTTGGTATTATCGCTGCTCAGTCAATCGGTGAACCTGGTACACAGCTTACAATGAGAACATTCCATACAGGTGGTATCGCTTCTGCAGAAGATATTACACAGGGTCTCCCTCGTGTTGAAGAACTTTTCGAAGGCAGACGTCCTAAGAATGCAGCAATGCTTACACGTCTTTCAGGTAGAGTTCACATTGAAGAAATTAAGACAACCCGTAATATCATTGTTACAAATGATACAAGCGGCGAGTCTGAAACATATATGATTCCTTACAACCTCAAAATCAGAGTACAGGAAGGCGAATTTATCGAAAAGGGTACAAGACTCACAGAGGGTAATATCTATCCTAACGATATTCTCCAGATTCTCGGCACACAGGCTGTACAGAATTATATTATCCACGAAGTACAGAAGGTTTACCGCTTACAGGGTGTTGATATCAACGATAAGCACATTGAAGTTATCGTTCGTCAGATGCTCCGTAAGATTAAGGTAACAAATACAGGAAGCAGTTATCTTCTCCCTGGTACACTTGTTGATAAGAAGGAAATCGACGAAATCAATACAGGTATCAAGGCAAGAATCAACGCAGGTGAGTATGAGCTTCAGCTTGTTGAAGCAATGCCTGTTCTTCAGGGTATTACTAAGGCAGCTTCCAACTCAGAGAGCTTCCTTTCAGCAGCTTCATTCCAGGAAACAACAAAGGCACTTACCGATGCCGCTATCAAGGGCAAGAGCGATACGCTTCTTGGTCTTAAGGAAAACGTTATTATCGGTAAGCTTGTTCCTGCAGGTACAGGTATGGATTGCTATAATAGCGTTGGTGTTGAGCGTAATGAGTCATATATTGACCATAATGCACAGCCTGCTGTTACCGCAGTCAACTGATAAATCAGCAGAATTCAATAATTAATCAAAGGTATCCGTTTTTTGCAACGGATACCTTTTTTATGTGAATAATCCTGCAACCGATGTAAATAAAAAGCATACTGATAAACCGATTACGGTAGGGATAATAAAAGAAATAAAAGTCCATTTCATACTGCCCGATTCTTTTTTTATGGTAAGAAGTGTGGTAGAACATGGCCAGTGAATAAGAGAAAACAGCATAACATTAACCGCAGTAATCCGAGTCCAGCCATTATCCGTAAACAGCGTATATAATGCATCATTGCTGATTTCTGTCAGAGAGCCTGTTGACATATAAGCCATAATCATAATAGGAATTACAATTTCATTTGCAGGCATACCGAGTATAAAAGCAATGAGAATAATTCCGTCAAGCCCGAAAATTCTTGCAAAAGGGTCAAGAAAATCAGCACAGATATTAAGAATTGAAGCATCACCAACATATATGTTTGCAGAAAGCCATAAAATGAGTCCGCATGGTATTGCAGTTACAACAGCTCTTGCAAGTACAAAAAGAGTTCTATCAAATACTGAGCGTGTTATAACCTTAAGAAACTGAGGCTTTCTGTATGGCGGAAGCTCAAGTGTAAATGATGAAGGTACACCTTTCAGAATTGTTTTAGAAAGAAATGCTGAAGTAAGAAAGGTCATAAATACACCGAAAAGAATTATTGCAAGAAGAATAAGTGCTGAATATAGAGATGAAAAAAATCCCCCTGCCGTTCCGACAAAAAACATTGATATAATTGCAATCAGAGTAGGAAATCTTCCGTTGCAGGGGACAAAACTGTTTGTAATCATAGCAATCAGACGTTCACGGGGAGAGTCAATAATTCTGCATCCAACAATTCCTGCTGAGTTACAGCCGAAACCCATAGCCATAGTAAGAGCCTGTTTTCCGCAGGCAGAGCATTTTTTGAATGGTCTGTCAAGATTATAAGCGATTCTCGGCAGATATCCCGAATCTTCAAGAATTGTAAAAAGAGGGAAAAATATTGCCATAGGCGGAAGCATAACCGAAACTATCCATGCGACAACACGATATACACCGAGTACCAAAATACCATGAAGCCAATCGGGAGCATTAAAATAGTTGAATATTTCCGTAAGCTTATCCTGAATATGAAATAGTCCGTCTGCAAGCAGTTTTGATGGATAATTAGCACCTATAATAGTAAGCCAGAAAACAATACCAAGCATTATCAGCATAACAGGAAAACCTGTAATTTTGCTTGTAAGTATCTTATCAATGCGTCTGTCGGAAGCAGAATAAGAGCTTTTTTCATATCTTACGCAGTCAAGGGCGATATCTTCAGCTGTAAGTACAATGCAGGAAACAATCTTGCTTTCAAGATTTTCGCAGGTGATATTTTCATTTTTCAGAATAAGACTGGCTTCATAAAGAGCATTTTTAATATCTTCACTTTCAAGGATATTAAAGTCAAGATAATTATTCAGCTCATCTATAAGCGAGTTATCCTGCTCAAGAAGCTTTATTGAAATCCAGCGTGAGTTTAATCCCTTGCATATTTTTCGTATTTCAGGTTCAATAACCGAAACAGCTTCTTCAATCGGTCTGATATATTTTACTTTTATCTTAGAATTGCTCTTGCTTTCGCAAACTTCATAAACGGCTTCAAGAAGCTTATCAAGGCTTTTTTTCTTCCTTGCAGTTGTACCGACTACTTTAACTCCAAGACGCTCGGAAAGCTTAGTAAGATTGATTTCAATGCCTTTTCTTTTCGCCTCGTCAAGCAGATTTACGCATACGATTACATTATCGCATATTTCAATTGTCTGTAAAACAAGATTGAGATTACGTTCAAGACATGTAGCGTCACATACAACTATAACTGCGTCAGAATTTCCAAAGCAGATAAAATTGCGTGCGATTTCTTCTTCGGCGGAATGTGCCATAAGAGAATAAGTACCGGGAATATCAACAAGATGAATTGAAGTATTCTTATATTTACAATATCCATCGGCACTTGCAACTGTTTTTCCCGCCCAGTTGCCTGTGTGTTGATTCATTCCCGTGAGGTTATTGAAAATTGTACTTTTTCCGACATTCGGATTTCCTGCAAGTGCAATGACTTTATCCGATTGAGATTGGTTTTTTATATTAATTCCTGATGAAACGGCATTTTTGCCGACAGAGTTTCTCGTAAGTCCCATTACATATTACCTGATTGAGAAACAAGAATTTTTCGACTGTCATCACATCTCAAAGCAATAACAGCTCCCCTGATGAGAAAAGCTGACGGGTCGCCGAGTGGACTTCTTCCGATACATTCAACCTCGGTATTTTCAATCAGACCGATATCAAGCAGTCTGCGTGTTATTGAACTGTCAGTGTTGAGTGCAGTTACCCTTGCTTTTTCCCCAACAGCTATATCAGATAAGCTTTGTATATTTTCGTTCATAATAAACACCTCAGAAATAGATTTATACTCTATTATATTTTATAAGTTTTATTATGTTACAGTCGATAGATATACAAAAAAGGCACTTTCGTATATACGAAAGTGCCTTTTGCTTTAATATAATTATTTCTGATTGAGGAACGCTTCATATTTATCACAGACTTCCTGAGTTTCACCAAAAGCAATCTGTTTGCCCTTATCAAGCCACAGAACTTTTGTAGCCATTCTTCTTATCTGAGCAAGAGAATGTGAAACGAGAATTGTTGTAGAACCGCCTTTAATGATTTCCATCATCTTGTTTTCGCTTTTTGTTCTGAAAGCACCGTCACCGACAGAAAGGACTTCATCAAGAATAAGTATATCAGGCTTTACAAGACACGCGATAGAGAATGCAAGTCTTGAACGCATACCTGATGAAAGATGTGAAAAAAGTCTGTCCTCAAATTCGGTAAGCTCAGCAAATTCAATGATACTGCGGTAGGTCTGATTCATAAATTCTCTTGTGTATCCGAGCATTGCTCCACGCAGGAATGTGTTTTCCTTGACTGTAAGGTCGCCGTCGAAGCCAGAGCCAAGCTCTAAGAGTGAAGCGATATTTCCGTTTACACTCATTGTACCATTTGTAGGACGCATAATTCCTGAAATTACTTTAAGAAGTGTTGATTTGCCTGCGCCGTTTGTACCTACAATACCGAGAAGGTCGCCCTCTTCAATGGAGAAATTAACGTTATCAACAGCAAGAAATTCCTTTACCTTGTAATTTCTCTTTATCTTCTGAATGACAACATCTTTGAGTCCGACAGTTGAGAAATCACCTACTATATAAGAAACAGAAACATTATTCAATTCAATTTTTTTCATAGCGGTCTCCTTACATGTAATAAAGGAACTTATAGTTATATTTCTTGTATATCAGCGCACCGAAAGCAAGCGTTATAAGGCTATAACCAAGGCAGAGTGCGTGCGTAGGCAATGCAGGAATATAACCATCTATAACAACATGTCTGAAATATGTTATATAGACGTAAAGCGGATTAAGGTAGAAAAGCTTTTGTATATGCTCAGGATAAGCGTCAGTAGTATAGAATATCGCCGAAAGATACATAAGAAGCATTGTGAATATTTCATACAGATACTGAATATCCTTGAAGATAACAAAAAGAGCCGAAAGGATAAAGCCCATACCTATATTGAAAAGAATAAGGCATACAACAGGATAAATAAGGGCTAAAAATCTGAATGAAAAATCAATACCATCGCATGCAACGAACAGGAAATAAATTATAAGCGTCAGTCCGAAATTTATAACCGAAGCGACGTTTTTTGAAAGCAGAAACATATATTTCGGCAGGTTGATTTTGGTTATGATGCTTGCATTTGCCATAAGCGAGCTCATTCCACCGTATGTCGAGTCCTTGAAGAACTGGAACACAAGGTTTCCTGAGAAAAGATAGATTGTGTAATGCGGAGTGGTACGTCCGAAGAACTGCTTGAACACAATACTCATAACAAGAAGCGTCATAAGTGGTGAAAGCAGACTCCATAGCATACCGAGCAAAGTACGTTTATATTTTTTCTTGAAATCTCTTTTTACAAGTTCTTCGAAAAGAAACTGATTTTTTTTGATTTTCAGGGTAATTCCTTTAATTGTTTCAATCATTTGTAAATCTCCGATGTGTCAGGGCGTGTTGACACTAAGCCTGACACGCACCTTTTTGGCTGTTTTTACTCCGTTTTTGTTAAAATCCTTGTCGGGCGACAGTCTGCCTGCGGATTTTTGCCTGAAACGGAGACAAAATCATCTCAAAAATCCGCATATTATTATATTGTCAATACGCTCTAAGCTAAAGTTACCGGCAGAATTTTTTCAATTTCGAGTATACATTCAGTATCCTGCTGAATTTCATTATTTTTAATGCTTTCAGATACTTCCGAAGACTTTTCAACAGTTACACGGAATATCATAGATCCTTTGTTTACTCTTGATTTAGGACTGTGCACAGGAAGGCTTATTACGCTGTTTCCGTTGTTTTTCAGAGTAAGCTTTGGAGAATTGAGTATATCAATCTCTTTTATATTTCTGAATGTATATGAAATATTTATATCATAGTCCTGATAAGCTTCAAAAACTCCGTCTGCAATTTTAAGCGGAACACGAGTCCATTCATTATTCTGAAGAAGAATAAAGTTAGGAACATGAAGCTGAAGTTTGTTTGTGGCAGGGTGAATATAAAGTGCAAATGACGGGAATTCACCTATCTGGTCTGCATATTGATAGCAATAGCTTTCAAATACTTTTTTCTGTTCAAAGTGCTTTCTGAGAGTGTTTACGAATAAAAATTCCTTTTCTGTGTTTTCCTGAAGCTGATTTTCTGTGAATTTCTTTGAAAATCCTTCGAAAAGTGCGTTTTTCTCATACATTGATTCATAATAATTCTCAAACAGGAACGGTCCGGGGAAGTATAATAAATCCCAGCTTGATGTCTGGTCAGGCCAGCACATAGAAACATTCACCTTAGGGAAGAAAAGGTCAGGGTGATGATAAAGACCGTAATTGAAATAGGTACTCCACTCATCATAAGGATTATTTTTAATACCCTTGTGAGTTTCAAGCATTTCTCTGAAAATACGCTTATCTATAATCTGTGGCTGATGTGAAGAATACTGGAGTGTTGGATAGCCGTTTTCAATAAGGAAATCTCTTGTTTTGAATGCACCCTCGTCAAAGCTTGTATAGCTGCTGAATGTACCGTTCCATTTTGTAATATCATAGAAATAATAGCTGATGTATTTGCCGTTTTTGATGAATACATCCTTTGAGATTGGCTTAAGAGGACGATAATCGTCATCTGTCATAATGAAAACATCATCGATATCATCAAGCTGCATAATAAGACAGCGCAGGAAGAAGTTTCGTGCCTGATGGTCATCAGGAAGCTTTTTGCCGTTTAAAAGCTGGTCGTCTGTCTTGAATATAAGGCTTAATCTGCCGTTATACTGAGCCTTGAAAGGTTCTACATTTCTTTCGGGACAGCATACAACAAGCTCTTTTATAAAAGGCATATATTCCTCAATAAAAGGAAGTGTAGCAAGAATATCGTTGTTTCTTGCTGTGAGTACAACCATCTGTTTAAGTTCAAGGTCAGCAGGAACTTGTTCTTTTGGAGCAAGTGTTTCAGCAAGAGCGTTATGCATGATTTCCGCACTCTTATCCCATGTATACGGAACATAATCTTTAAGCATTGATTTCTTCTGTTCGTATTTTTCAGGGTTTTCAAGACATTCATCTACATATTTTACAAGTGCCTTGCAGTCTGTGTTATCAAAATAATCTGCAAATTCGCCGCCCACTTCACGAAGAACAGGGAGGTCTGATGCAATAACAGAAGTGCCTCTCTGGAATGATTCGATAATAGGAAGTCCGAAACCTTCGTTAAATGTAGGGAATGCAAGCAGAAATGCATTCTCGTAAAGCTTGTTTATAGCGGCATCGTTAGCGTCGTTTATAAGGAATAAACGTTTTTTGTAAAGCGGATGCTTTTCTATTCTTTCAACAAGGGCTTCTACATTCCAGCCTATTCTTCCTGCAAAAACAACATTTACATTAAGTCCGTTATCAAGTGCATCAAGAACAAGAGCGTGATTCTTTCTTGGCTCAATAGTGCCTACCATAAGGATATATTTTCCTGCATTTATTATATCAGTAAGGTCTGGGGATGGAATAAGATGCTTGAATTCTTCATCAACTTCCTCCTCGCCGTCATCATTGATATGAGTTGTAGGAACAATATTTGTATCAGGCTTTTTGAAATCGCATCCGAGAGGTGCAACAACATAAGGAGGCATTTTTCTCTCCATACGCTCGCATACCATAGAAATCTGGTCAGCGGTAGCCTGTGTGTTTACGATAAGTTTGTCAGCATACTGAAGCGTAGCACCAAGGTATTCTATAAAGTGCATTACTGTATTTTCGTGACAATACTGCGGATGTGTAATAGGTATAATATCGTAAACGTGAGTAATAATTTTAAGCCCCTGATTTTTAAGCAGAGGATAAAGCGTGCTTCGTGTCATACGACAGCTCCATACGCTGTCAATATCAAAGAAAACAGCACCGGCATCAAGCTCATTGATGTTCAGGGATTTATTGAGAATACAGGCTGATGCACTACCGGTTTTATTCTCGTAATAATCAATAAAAACGTCGTTATCGATCAATCTGAACTGCTCGTTTTCATTTGAATAGCAGAGAAGATTGATATCAAGCTCAGGACTTTTAAGAAGTCTGAGGACGATTTCTCTTGAAACACGCTGGATACCTGTAAGGAAGGCTGTATTTATCAGCACAGAAAGGTCGATATAGATTTTATTATTCATAATTATTACAGCAACCTCCCTGCAGTTTTCTTGAATATTTTCTTTACAGGCTTCGGGCAATGTCTGTAAACTTTATACGCTCCTCTGAGAAGAAGTCCCGGCTGTTTTACATTTTCATCATTTTCATGATAATAAAGCGGTAGATTATTATATATTCTTTTATGGGCAATCAATGTTTCAGGACAGTTTGAAATGCCGTATATAGCGTTATTTCTGAATTCATTCTGCGGCATATCAAAATAAACTGACCATGAATCAAATCCATCGGGGTCAATAGCGCGATTAAGAAGAGCAAGATATACAATCTGGATAAATTCTTCGTTTGTAGCTTCTATTTTTAAAAGTTCACTTACATCAACTGAAAATGGGTTGTTATAGCAATAATAAAGGAAAGAAATCTCTTTGTTTATAAATTTGCTTTCAGATTTGGCAATATTTTCATAAGTTATATCGTATAACTGCTTGTAAATATTAGCTGACAAAAAACCAACTCCTTTTTCAAAATTACAGATAACAGCATTTAAAGTCTGCCGTAATCTGTTTGTTATTCTTTGCGATAAGCAAAATAGCATTTTTACCAAATAATTAGTGTGTAAACACAGCAATAATACATATTAATAATTATACCATAGGCGGTATATTATGTCAATCGGCTAAAATTCGATTTTTATGCTTTATAAGGCTATTAAATTGTTGAAAAAAGCAGAAAAGACCTCCGAAAACGGAAGTCTTGAATAGCTATCTGTTCTTTCTTCTTTCGCCAATCAGAATAACTGCGAATGTTGCGGCAAGAAGCGGAAAAGCTGCAACAGAACTTTTTATACCGAAAAGTCGGAAGAAGATATATTCGTATATTACGCCTATATGGAAAAAAAGCAACGTAAGAGCATAGTAATTTGCGGTTTCGAGTTGTTTTTTGTCTTTTGAGATAATATAGCTTACATATCCGCAGACTGTTACACGCAAATTATTCGTTGAAAAAATCGTAGAGCTTGCAAGCTTTCCTGTTCCCATAAACGAATTCCATTGAAACGCAGTTGTAAAGAAAATCGGATACAGTGAAATGATATAGTCCATTTTTTCGGGAAGAAAGCATAGTATAACAGCACAGTATGAGCTGAGAAATACGCTTAATTTTTTAGTGTTTAATGAGGTGTAATGAGCAATTAAAACTGTAAGTATTATGGCTGAAACGTAAATGAGCATTGCGGTTAATCGGATAAAAGCGTCTTTCAGTGAATTTCCGAGAATATCGGAAATAATTATTATCAGATTTGTAGTTGCTGAAGAGCCGAAATTTTCATGGCGGTTGAGAATTGAATAAGCACCGAAAAATCCGCCGACAGATGCGGCACACAGGTGGAGTAATTCCTCACAATCTTTTTTTGTTTTCATAAAGAAGTCAGCTCCTGTTGTTTCAGGGTAATAAAAAAATCGCCCTATCGGACGATTCTTTCTGATATTGGTGCGAGTGATGGGACTTGAACCCATACGCCTTGCGACACACGCCCCTCAAACGTGCCTGTCTGCCTATTCCAGCACACTCGCATAACAATATTCAACAGTCATATTCTTTGAGATTTTAACCTCTCTCGTTTGACTGCTTTATTATTATACCAAAACAAAAAGCAAATGTCAAGCCTTTTTTGAAAATTTTTTTGGATTTTTTTAAAAAAAGTGTGATTTTGTAGGTAAATGGCGGTTTTTTGAACGCAAAAAATTATAGAAAAATTGTTTTCGCCTTATAAACTTCATCAATAAATCGGTTATCAAGCTCTGTAAGCTTATAGCCTCGGCGATGAATCAATACATCTCTGTATTTTTTATTATTTGAGTTGCAGGTTTTCTGAACAAGATTGTGCTTAAAAAGAAGCGGCTGAGGTATCGGAGAAACCCACATAAATGTTTCGGGGACATTTTCGAGCAGAACAAACTGGCTTCCTCTTTCAAATACGAAAATACGCTTGTTTACATATTCAGAAAGCTCTGCTTTCATAACGTCATTAAGCGGCAGAGATGGAACATAAGGGTCGGAGTGTGTGATTTCTATATATTCCGAAAGGTCTGAAAGCTCGATATCGTCTTTTCTTGCAAGCGTACTGTTTTTTGATACAAGCAGAACGTATGAAAACTCAGTGATAGTTTCTGCAAGAATATTTTTTTCATTGAAAAGATTATTGAAATACTTATCAAATGTTGATTGATAACGGATTACCGCAAGCCCGCAATCACCTTTGAGCAGACTGTTTATGGCGCTCATTGAGTTTGTTTCTTTATAATAAATTTCTGCAGGGTCGGTAATATCAAGCTGAGAGGTAAATCCTGCAAGAGCAAATGAAATATAGCTTGCTCTCGGAACGCACACGGAAAGACGCTGTTTTTTCTTTCCGTCTTTATGATAGATTGACTCTATTTCATCAACCTGTTCAACGATTTTTCTTGCGTATGCGAGAAATTCCTCTCCCTCTGCTGTTATTGAAATTCCTTTAGAGGTTCTGTTGAAGATTGTAATTCCGATACTGTCTTCAAGCTCTTTTATAGCTCGGCTGAGATTAGGCTGTCCCATATAAAGCTTTTCGGCTGTTCTGCTTATAGACTTATTCTTAGCTATTTCAACAGCGTATTTAAGATGCATAAGATTCATTTCAAAACCTCTTTTCGTAATATTATACCAATATTATAACAAATTTGCATACCATATTTCAAGTACAGATTGAAATTGTTTTAAAACCGATATTTTATTTTCTGTTTGTTATTGAAATCATAGTAATATCGTGTTATAATTTAGTGTATACCGCATTAACAGGAGGCATTATGAAAAAGATACTTGTTGTTGAAGATGATAAGGAAATAAATCGTCTTATCCGTGATTATCTTTCTGAAAATCAATATGATACAATATCCGCTGAAAACGGACTTGACGCTGTTCGCATTATTCGTGAAGATAACAGGATTTCACTTGTTATACTCGACCTTATGCTGCCTTTTCAGAGCGGAGATACAGTTTTACAGAAGGTTCGTGAATTTTCAGATGTGCCTATAATAATTGTTTCTGCAAAAAGTATGGTTCAGTCGAAGATAGACGCTATCCGAATGGGTGCAGACGATTATATTACAAAGCCCTTTGATCTTGATGAGCTTCTCGTGCGTATTGAAGCGGTGCTTCGACGTTCAGAAAATAAGAATAATAATTCAGACAGCCAAAGTACTCTTACATATAAAAAGCTTATCCTTGACAGAAACAGTGCATCTGCTTCCATTAATGGAAATACGCTTATACTGACAAGCAAGGAATATGCAATTCTTGAACTTATGCTTCAAAATCCGAAAAAGCTTTTTTCAAAATCAAATCTCTTTGAAAGTGTGTGGCACGAGCCTTATTTCAAGGATGATACCACAATAAAGGTTCATATGAGCAATATCAGAAACAAAATAAAAAAACTTGATGATGCACAGGAATATATTGAAACCGTATGGGGAATGGGATATAAGCTGGCGGATTAATTCTTTACCTTTTTTTAACCTTTTACTTTACCTTTTCTTTACTATGCCGATTTATAATATAATTACAGACAAGGCAGAGAAGCCTTGATGACAGAAAATGATTACGGAAAGGGTGGTAAAAATGAACGTAATTGAACTTAAAAATCTCAGTAAGAATTATGGCAGAAAAACTGTAGTTGATAATTTCAGTCTGAGCGTTGAAAAAGGACATATCTGCGGACTTATCGGACCTAATGGTGCAGGTAAAACTACTATTATGAAAATGCTGGCAGGTCTTGCTGCTCCGAGTAGTGGGGGAATAGGTTTTTTCGGCAGGAATGATGAGCTCGACAAAAGCAGAAAAAGAATGGCATTTATGCTTGAAGCGCCTATCGTTGACAAAAGTCTTAACGCAAGACAGAATATGGAGTATGTTCGTTATGTAAAGGGAGTTGCAGACAAGAAGAAAATTGACGAAATGCTTGATTTTGTAGGACTTCAAGATGTTGGAAAGAAAAAAGCTGGCAAATTCTCGCTTGGTATGACTCAGCGTCTTGGAATTGCCATGGCACTTCTCGCAGAGCCTGAAATTATGGTGCTTGATGAGCCTGTAAACGGTCTTGACCCTGAGGGTATAGTAGAAATCCGCCTTATGCTGAAAAAACTTGCGGAAGAGAAAAATGTTACTATTATTATTTCAAGTCATATTCTTTCAGAGCTTTCCGAGCTTTGTACGGATTTCTCTATAATAAACCATGGCAAGCAGATTGAAAATCTCAGCAGAGAGGAGCTTATGGCGAAATGCCGCAGTTATTACGCTATCCGCACAAACGATATAAACCGCACAGCCGCAGTTATTGAAGATAAACTGGGGACAAAGCAGTACAAGGTCATTCACGGCGATGAAATCCGCCTGTTTGACTTCCTTGATAATGTTGAAAAAGTTTCAAAAACTATCACAGACAACGGACTTATCCTCACAAAATTCATAAGTGAGGGCGAAAGCCTTGAAGATTTCTATTTATCAAAGGTAGGTGCTGAAAATGAGTAAACTGATTAAGGCTGAATTTTACAGAAGTGTGCGTTCAGGAATATTCTTTATGATTTTTTGTGTATTCGGACTTTTACCTACGGTAATGCCGTTTGCTTCGCTTGCTGATATGGAACAAAAGAATCTTTATCAATTTCTGATTTTTTATTCACAAAGCGGCGGAATTCTGATAACAGGCTATTTTGGGATAATAGTATCTGCTATGATATCTAATCTTTATTACAATAGAACATATTATTACGAAATAATGGATGGAGCAAATACACATCATATTATTTTCAGTAAGCTTATTGTATATAACGTGTTCTCTACCGCAGTAATGATAATTCCTCCTGTCATAGCTTATTCCATAGTAGGAAATAAATATGGTATTGGCGAAATGAATGAATTGTGGCTTACAGTTTTACTTGGTATAATTATAATTCTTAATATCAGCTGTATAAATGTATTTATAAGTATGCTTATAAGACACATACTTGCCGCACCGATTTTGATTTATTCACTGAGTATGATACCGTTATTTGTATATCTGATGATTATAGAAACTTCTGAAATGACAGGAGTAAATAAGTTTATAACAAAGGCTTTGAGCTGTTCACCGACTATACAAATAACAGAATTTGTAAAGGCTGATTATTCGACAGGCTTTGTTGTAAAGGTTATAGGAAGCTTTGTTGTATTTTTTGTCGGATTATACACACTTACATACATAAGCTATAAGAAAAAGAATTTTAAATAAATATTTCTTGATTTTTAAGAAAAAAGAGGAGGTAGATTATGGATTTCACAAAAATTATTATAATCTGCCTCTTTTTGCTTTTTGCTGTATTTCTGATAAAATATATATCACTGAAAAAACAGATTAAAAGCTTCGGTAGGCAGGTGGAACAACGAAAAAATATCGAATACGGCAGTCCAATTAAGGTTGACAACTTCGACAGGGATATTGTTGAACTTGCGGTAAAGCTTAACGAGCATACGGATATTCAACGTTCTCTTGATGTGGAATATAAGCGCAGTCGTGAACAGCTTAATAATGTAATTTCAGGGATATCGCATGATTTCCGCACACCGCTTACAGCAGCTCTCGGGTATCTGCAGATGATTGAAAAAAGCGGTGAGCTGACAGGAAAAAACGCTGAATATCTTGAAATTGCCTTGCAGAAAAACGCATATCTGAAAGAGCTTTCCGATGAATTTTTCGAGCTTTCAAAGCTTGAAAACGGTCAGGAGAATGTAGCTTTGGAAAGCATAAATCTCAGTAATCTTATTTCGGATTTTGTAATGGAACAATACGGCTGGATGCAGGAGAGGGAAATTACTCCCGATTTTGAAATATCAGATGGTATTGTTATTGAAAGTAATCTGAATTATGTAATGAGAATTACGGAAAATCTATTCTCAAATGCTCAGAAATATACGTTAAAAACTCTTGGAGTATCCGTTTCAAAGAATGAAAGCAGAGTTGTTTTTTCTGTTTTCAACGATACAGAGGAATCGATGGATATTGATATAACTCGTGTTTTTGAGCCGTTTTATAAGCCTGTTTCACGGAATAAAAGTGGTTCGGGGTTAGGGCTTTATGTTGTGAAATGTCTTTCGGATAAGCTTGGCATTGAAGCTAAAGCGGAATTTGATAAAAACGGATTTTTCAGAATTACTGTTATATTCTGAAAAAATACCGTTTCCTTAAGCTTTATATAATTTTTCAATAAGCAATAAAGACTGTACTGATTCTGAAAAATCGGTACAGTCTTTTGTTTTTCGTATAAAGAACGTATTTTTATATTACGAATATAATGTAATATGCATTAAAGAGAATATTAAGGCGTGTTTTATGCGATATCGCCTTAACTCTTATTGCAAATAAACAACGGAGGAATTTCAATGAATCTGAAGCTTTTTGAAGATATTGAAAATATCGTTAATAATACACCTGACAGAAGCAGAAATGCAATGAATAAGCCGTCATTGAAAACTAATTTCCCTGCCGAAACACCGCTTGCAATGGCGTATGTACCGTTTCAGCAGCTGAATGAAGTCTATGACGCAGAAAATGCCTTGAAAAACGGCACACTTTTTCCTGAGCTGAATTTTCCTTTCTTAAACGGAGGTGATTGCTGTGAATGAGAGAGAGCTTATGATGAAAATCAAGAGGTATGATTTTGCCCTTAAAGAGCTTAATCTTTATCTTGATACTCACCCTGACTGTAAAAGAGCTCTTGCACTTTTTCAGAAATACAATGAACTCAGAAAAGAAGCCGAGAGGGAATATAACGAGAAGTTCGGTCCGATTACTCCACAGCAGTCAAATAATACAAGCCGCTGGGATTGGGTAGACGGCAAATGGCCTTGGGAAAGGAGTTAATGTATGTGGCAATATGAGAAAAAATTACAATACCCCGTTAATATCAAAAATCCAAATCCTAAACTTGCTATGGCTATTATTAGCCAGCTTGGAGGTCCTGACGGCGAGCTTGCAGCTTCTCTTAGATATCTTAATCAGAGGTATTCAATGCCGTATGACGAAGTTAAAGGATTGTTAACGGACATCGGAACCGAAGAACTCGCTCACGTCGAAATGATCTCTGCGATATTATATCAGCTTACAAGAAATCTTAGCATTGATGATATTAAGAAAAGCGGATTTGACACCTATTTTGTAGATCATACAACAGGAATTTATCCCATTGCAGCGTCGGGAGCGCCTTTCACAGCAACGTATTTTCAGTCAAAGGGAGATATCATAACAGATCTTCATGAAAATCTTGCCGCAGAGCAAAAGGCTCGAACAACGTATGATAACATTCTTCGTCTTGCAGATGATCCCGATGTAAGAGATCCTATCAAATTCCTGAGAGAGCGTGAAATTGTGCATTTCCAGCGATTTGGCGAGGCGCTTCGAATTACTCAGGATAAGCTTAACGCAAAGAATTTCTATGCCTGCAATCCGTCATTTGATAAAAATTGCGGCAAAAAGAAAAGATAAAATATAATAAAAAACAAACAAGACTGTGCAAGAAGCGGCACAGTCTTGTCTGATTTATGGGGGTGTTTGAAAAACATACTATCAATGATTTATAGCTGTATTCACTTCAACGTTCAGCCCTCTTTTTTCTTCAAGCTTTGAACGAAGATAAATAACGAATGCTGATGCATTTAGCAGTAATGCGGCAAGCCATGCAAGAACTTCCGCATAAGCAGTTGTTATGAAGCCTGTTCGTGATATGAATGACACTGTTACAACGATGCGGACTGCCATTTCAACAATTCCCGAAATCATTGGTATGAATGGACGTCCCATTGCCTGAACACCGCTTCTGAATACAAACAGGAAATCTACTGCAAAGAGCATTATTCCGCTTACAGGGAGATATTGTGCCGCAATTGCAATCTGTTCATCACCTGTCAGCATAATTTTAGCAAGTGCTTCAGGGAAGAAGAACATAACTGAACCGAGAAGAAGATAAGATACAATTGCTATACCAAGACAAGATTTTAAGCCTTCTTTTATTCTGTAATACTGACCTGCACCGTAATTCTGACTTGTAAATGATGACATTGCAAATCCTGCTGTGCAGGCAGGCTGCATAAAGAGGTTGATAAATTTACTGCATGCAGAATAAGCGGAAGTATACGCAACTCCAAGACCATTGATGAAATACTGGATTACCATACAGCCGACAGCAGTTATTGAATTCATAAGAGCCATTGGCAGACCGTTTCTGAAAAGCTCTGAATACATAGCAAAATCAGCCTTGAAATCCTGTGGAGAAAGTCTGATTATTTCGATTTTTTTAAGTCTTGCAAAGCATATAAGTGCGGAAACAACCTGAGCGATAATTGTTGCTATTGCAACGCCTTCAACGCCTGTTTTCATACCGAATATAAAGAAGCAGTTAAGCCCGATATTTATAATTGTTGAAACAATAATAGCGGTAAACGGAGTTTTACTGTCGCCCAATGCTCTTAATATGCATGAAGCCATATTATAAGCTATTGTTGAGAAGAGTCCGCCGAAGATTATATATCCGTAAATAAGGCTGTCTTTAAGTATAGATTCATCTGTGCGAAGCATAACAAGCACAGGTTTAAGGAAAAGCATACTTATTGCTGTAAGAATGATAGTAACTATAACTGAAAGCTTTACTGATGCGGCAATTGCCTTTTTAAGCTTTTCGTGATTACCTGCACCATAGCTCTGAGCGATTGAAACTGAAAATCCGTTTGAAATTCCGAGTGAAAATCCTATAATAAGGAAAGTAAGCGAGGACATATTTCCTACTGATGCGAGTGCGTTATCGCCAAGCCCTTTTCCTACAATTGCTGTATCGGCAACAGTATATAACTGCTGAAGCATATTTGTAAAGAACATAGGGAAAAAGAATTTCAATATAACAGAAGAGGTTTTACCTCTTGTAAGGTCGTATGTCTGAGCCATATAAATCGCCTCCTGGAATTTTATATATAATTGAAATCAAAATGTATTTATATCGTGCTTTCTGTGTTTTTTCTTGTCTATATTATAGATGATAACTTTGAATATTTATATCTGAAATATTGTTTTTATATCAAAAACATGGTATAATGAAAATCAGATACAAATAGTTTACATTTCGTTAATACAGAAGGAGAGTGATCTGCTTGAATACAAATCGTGACCTTAATTATCGTCTTTACGTTCAGAAAACAGACGGCTTTACAAGAACTCCGTTCAGAAGCGAGTTTGAAAGATATATGGTTATTCAATCGGGCGATGTTGAACGTGTTAAAAGCAGCTTTGCGGCGATAAGAAGCAATTTTCAGGAGGGCAAGGGGACTCTTTCCGATAATCCCGTGAGAAATCTTATGTATCATTTTGTAGTTGCAGTGGCGCTTATTTCCCGTGTCTGTGTCGAGGGTGGACTCGGACATGATGTAGCGTATACATTAAGTGATATTTACATTCAAAGAGCCGATAAATGCACAGAATGCGAACAGATTCTTGATATTTTTGAGGAAATGCGTATAGACTTTGCCGAAAGAATGAGAGATCTGAAAAAAGATAAGGTTATTTCAATTCATGTCAGAAAATGTATTGATTATATATATGAGCATCTGCACGAGGATTTATCGATAAAAGTGCTTGCGGAATATGTCGGACTTAATCAGACATATCTTTCAAAGCTTTTTCAGAAAGAAACAGGCAGAACGATAAAAGAGTTCGTAACTCACGCAAAGGTTACTACTGCGGAAAATTTATTGAAATATTCTGAGTTTTCGTATCTTGATATATCTCTTGCACTTGGTTTTTCTTCTCAGAGTGCATTTATAAGTGTATTTAAAAAGATAAACGGCATTACTCCGAAAAAATACAGAGAAGAGCATTATATGAATAAGATAACGTGAGTTTTATGGCAGATAAAATTTTCAAGGCGGTACATCTCATAAGAGAGTGTGCCGCCTTGAAATGTTTATATAGTTTTCAGAAGTAAAAATATCGATTTTTATTGACATTTACCGCCTTATAATCTATAATTATATCGTATATATGCATTATATGCTACTTGAAAATGAAAGGGATGTTTCGGATGGAAAATATTGTCAGCCTGAAAAATCTTGTAGTTGATTTTGAAGACGGAGAAAGAATACTTAAAAATATAAGTCTTGACATAAAGGATAAGGAGTTTGTTACATTTCTCGGACCATCGGGATGCGGAAAAACAACCACTCTCAGAATAATCGCAGGTTTTTTAGAGCCTACAAGCGGAGATGTATTTTTTGATGGAAAACGTATAAACGGACTTCCGCCGCATAAGAGAAATGTAAATACTGTATTTCAGAGATATGCTCTTTTCCCTCACCTTAATGTATATGAAAATATTGCATTCGGTCTTAGGGTAAAGAATGTTTCCGAAAAGGAAATAGTAAAGCGTGTCGGAGAAATGCTTGAGCTTGTAAACCTCAAAGGCTTTGAAAAGCGTTCTGTAAATCGTCTTTCAGGCGGTCAGCAGCAGAGAGTTGCAATTGCAAGAGCGCTTGTAAATCATCCTAAGGTGCTTCTCCTTGACGAGCCGCTTGGTGCGCTTGACCTTAAGCTCAGAAAGGAAATGCAGACAGAGCTAAGAAAAATTCAGCAGGCACTTGAACTGACATTTGTATATGTAACTCACGATCAGGAGGAAGCTCTTACAATGTCTGATACTGTTGTTGTTATGAATAATGGTATTATTCAGCAGATAGGCTCTCCGACTGATATATATAATGAGCCTGTGAATGCATTCGTTGCCGATTTTATCGGAGAAAGTAATATTGTAAACGGCTGTATGCCTGAGGACTGCGTAGTTGAATTTACAGGCAGACGCTTCAAATGCGTTGATAAGGGATTTGACCCGAATGAAACAGTTGACGTTGTAATACGTCCTGAAGATGTAAAGGTTGTATCTGCTGAGGGCGCAAAGCTTACAGGTATAGTAGAATCTGTTGTATTCAAGGGCGTTCATTATGAAATGACTGTTGACGGAGTTGACCATAAGTGGATTATTCATTCCACAAAGGCTGAGCCTGTCGGTGCTATGATTGGTATGGATTTTGATCCGTTTGATATTCATATTATGAAGATATCGGAGGAACAATAATGAAACAGCTTAAAGTATTATCTGTGCCATATCTTGTATGGATGGTTATATTTATTCTTGTACCTATTATAATGGTAGCATTTTTTGCATTCACAAATGAGGACGGCAGCTTTACAATAAAACATATTTCCGATGTCGGGCAGTATGCAAATATATTTGTTCATTCAATCTGGCTTGCTCTGATTGCAACGGTTATATGTCTTGTTCTTGCGTATCCGATAGCATTTATTATTTCGAGAATGGAAAAGCACAGGCAGGGGACAATGATGATGATTGTAATGCTTCCGATGTGGATGAACTTCCTTCTCCGTACTTATGCGTGGATGACCTTGCTCGGAAATAACGGTATTATCAATCATCTTCTCGGAATGGTAGGCTTAGGACCTTACAAGCTTATAAATACATCGGGTGCGGTTGTGCTCGGAATGGTTTATAATTATCTTCCGTTTATGATTCTGCCGCTTTATTCAGTAATGGCGAAAATAGATAAAAGCGTAATAGAGGCTTCAAGGGATCTTGGCTGTAACTCTGTAAATGTGCTTTTCAGAGTAATTGTACCGCTTAGTCTGCCCGGTATAACATCAGGAATTACGATGGTATTTGTTCCTGCGATTTCAACATTTATTATTTCAAGAATGCTTGGCGGCGGTTCTAACCTGCTTATAGGTGACCTTATTGAAATGCAGTTCCTCGGAAATTCATATAATCCTCATCTCGGAGCGGCAATTTCGCTTGTGCTTATGGTGATTATTCTTGTTATTATGACAGTAATGAATCAGTTCAGCCCCGATGATCAGGTGCTGATATAAGGAGGCGGATATATGAAAAAGCTTGGTAAAATCTATATGGCGCTTGTATTCCTTTTTCTGTATGTTCCGATTTTTGTGCTTATTGTGTTTTCGTTCAATGAAACAAAAAGCCGCTCGGTATTCAGCGGATTTACACTTGACTGGTATGTGAGATTATTCAATAACAAAATTATTATAACCTCGCTTATTAATACAATTATAATTGCTGTTATTGCAAGTATAGTTTCTACAATTCTCGGCACTCTTGCGGCGATAGGAATTAACAGCATGAAAAAGGTTCCGAAGGCTGTTGTAATGAACGTAACAAATATGCCTATTATAAACCCTGAAATTGTAACAGGTGTATCGCTCATGCTTCTGTTTGTTTTCTTTGCGGCAAGAATGAAGCTTGAATTCGGTTTTGTTACGCTTCTTATTGCACATATTACATTTGATATTCCTTATGTAATACTTAACATAATGCCTAAATTCAAGCAGATGGACCCACATCTTTTTGAAGCGGCACAGGATCTCGGATGCAGTCCGTTTCAAGCGTTTAAAAAGGTAATTCTTCCTGAAATTATGCCCGGAGTTATCAGTGGATTTCTTATGGCATTTACATATTCGCTTGATGATTTTGTTATAAGTTATTTTACAAGTGGCTCGACATCACAGACTTTGCCTATAACTATTTATTCTATGACAAGAAGAAAGATTTCACCTGAAATCAATGCTCTTTCTACAATTATATTTGTAGTTGTAGTTATTATTCTTATTGTAAAGAATATAATCGAAACAAGACAGGCAAAGAAAAATGCCGGATATAAGGGGGCGTGAATATGAAAAAGAAGATTTTTGCGCTCGTTATGATTTCCGTAATGACTCTCGGAATGTTCGGCGGCTGTTCTTCTGAGGAAGAAACAGCAGAAGAAGAGGAAATCGTTGAGCAGACGCTTACAGTTTCAGACCCCGATTATTATACACGCTTTAAAGGTAAGGATATTTCAATCAATGTCTATAACTGGGGAGAATATATTTCCACAGGTGCAGATGAGGGAACTCTTGATGTAAATACAGAGTTTGAAAAGCTTACGGGAATAAAAGTAAATTACACAAATTTTGCCACAAATGAAGAGCTTTATGCAAAACTTAAAGGCGGTGGAGCTTCTTATGATATAGTAATCCCATCTGACTATATGATAAGCAAAATGATAAAGGAAAAGCTCATACAGAAGCTTGATTTTGATAATATCCCGAATTTCAGTTATATTATGGATAATTTCCGTAATATGGAATACGACCCTGAAAATGAGTATTCCGTGCCTTATACATGGGGAACGGTTGGAATTATCTATGATGAAACTGTAGTTGACATCAATGAAGAGGATATTGACTGGGATTTACTCTGGAACGAGGAATATGCCGACCAGATTCTTATGTTTGATAATCCCCGTGATGCATTTGCCATTGCAGAGATACTTCTCGGATATTCTCTGAATACCGAAAATCCTGATGAGCTTGCAGCGGCGGCTGAAAAGCTTAAAAAGCAGAAAAAAGTCGTTCAGGGATATGTAATGGACGAAATTTTCGATAAAATGGGAGCAGGTGATGCTCTTATTGCACCTTATTATGCAGGTGACGCACTTACGATTATGGAGGAAAACGATTCTCTTAATTTCGTTGTCCCGAAAAGCGGAACAAATCTTTTTGTTGATGCTATGTGTATTCCAAAAAGCTCCAAGCAGAAGGAAGCCGCTGAAATGTACATCAATTTTATGTGCGAGCCTGATATAGCGTATGCGAATATCGATTATATCTGTTATTCAACTCCACATTCTGCGGCTTTTGATATGCTTGATGATGAGGTTAAGAATGATCCGATTTCATACCCTGATGAAGAGCTTATCGCTAACCGCACAACTGTATTTGTAAATCTTTCAGATGAAGCAAACAAGACAATGCAGGATTTATGGACAGAAATGAAGTCGGCTGATGATGAAACAACAAATAAATGGCTTGTGCCTGTTTTCCTTATAGCTTGTCTTGCCACAATAATCATTGTGCTTATCAGACGTCATATCAAGAGCAAAAAGGATATATTCTGAAAATTTGCGGAGGAGTATAAATGAATGGGCTAACACTGAAATATAACGAATTAAATGCTGAAGAATTTATAGATTTATGGGAATCTGTATGGAATAATGCTCCGTCAGTTGAACAGACAAAACTTGCTTTAGATAATACCGTTTTCAGAATATCTGTTTTTGATAATGATAGAATTGTTGCTATGGCAAGAATGATTGGTGATCTTGGACTTAATTATTACATTAAAGATGTTATTGTAAGACCTGAATATCAGCATAAGGGAATTGGCAGGCTTATGATTAACGAGTTATTGAAATACATTGATGAAAACGGCATAAAGGATACTGATATTTTTGTAGAATTATGTGCAATGCCTGATAAAATTCCATTTTATGAGAAGTTCGGTTTTTCTGCGAATGAAGCACAGCGATTAAAACTTATGTATCATGTAAAACAAAATGAGATATAATAAAAATCCTGAGAAATTTTGATTTCTCAGGATTTTTATCTTTATATACTATCCATCATATCAGATTTATGGGTTGAAATGTTTTCTTCAAGTATATCGTTTGAATAATCAACTCCGCCCATAGTATCAGTAGATGTTTTCATACGTTCACGCATACTGATTTCGTATTTATCCATTATTTTTCGCTGAAGCTTTTCTTCCTCATATTCTGTAAATCTTTCGTTGAAATGAGGGAAACCTTCCGCTTCTTCAAGCTTGTGATATACGATATTAGCCCATAGATTAAATGAAAGGGTTATAATCCCCAATACAGAGTACAGCGATGCAACATAAAATGCAAATTTAAGAGGCTTGAAAAAGCCATCTGATTTCAGATATATCATTAAAATCAGATTTGCAGTTTCTAATAGAATTCCCCATACAGCACATAAATCGTGAAGCTTTATACTGGCTCGGTAAGCAAAGAAGAAGGCAAGCGGTGCAACAATAAGTGCGTCAATAATTACAGCTATAACAACACCTGACGGGGAAGTTATAGAAGTCTTTGCGTAAAGCCATTCCCATGCGAAAATAGCAGAGTTCAGAAAAGCATATATTATGAACATTATTCCTCCGACGAGGAAAATATAAAAGGTAGTGGAGTGAATTCTTCTGCATTTTTTTAAAAGCACGAGATTTCGTGCCATTTCTTTATTATAACCCATACTATCCTCCTTTTCTGATGAAGTATATGAAAATTATTTTTCAAGAAAAGCTTTTAAGTCGTTAAGACGATTTTTTCCGATTTTTCTGCCGATTTCGTAAACAGCACGAAGCTTATCTGCGTCATGCTCAACACGATTGACAGGGAGTTTTTCTTCAGGGGCGATAACAAATACATTGCCCTTTTTTTCTTCGTTTCTTATATATTTAACCTGTTTGTTGTATACTTCGGGACGGTTTTCGAGAGTTTTTATAAGCTCAGGGTATTTTCTAAGCATAAGTTTTGCGGCATAAATTGATTTGCTCGGAGTTTTTATATATCCCTTTGGCTGAGTAAGTATAACAACGCATTTTTCATAGCCGATTTTCTGAAAATATGCAAGCGGAATAGAATCTGAAATACCTCCGTCAAGGAGTTTATAGCCGTCGATTTCTACTATTCTGGAAGCAAGCGGCATAGAAGCGGAGGCTCTTATCCATTCAAGGTCGTTGTATTCAGCTTTATCAAGGCGTTTATATACAGGCTTTCCTGTTATAACGTCGGTGCATACGACATAGAATTCCTGCGGATTTTCTTCAAATGTTTTTGTGTCGAAAATATCATGTTTTGACGGAAGTTCATGATAACAGAACTCAGCACCGAACATATCGCCTGTTTTTATGAGTGACTGAACGCTGCAAAATCTTTTATCATTGCAGAATTTAAGGTTATAGCGTATAGCTCTGCCATTTTGTTTTGATTTATAATTACAGCCGAATGCCGCACCTGCTGATACACCTATTACTCCGTCGAAATCAATGCCGTTTTCCATCATTATATCAGTAACGCCTGCGGTGAATATTCCACGCATTGCTCCGCCTTCAAGTACAAGACCTGTTTTTTTATTCATTGTTTTGATTAATGCTCCTTTTTTATATTGATATTATTATATCACATTTTATTATTTATAGCAATATAAAAAACAGAGAACTGTTAAAAGTTCTCTGTTTATATTAATTATTGCAGTAATTGCAGAATATTCTGAGGCTGGGTATTGGCTTGCGCTAACATTGCCTGTGCCGCCTGACTCAAAACATTGAATTGAGTCATTGTCATGAGTTCTTTTGCCATATCTGTATCACGGATTCTGCTGTTTGCGGCAGTTAAATTCTCTTCTGTTGTAGTAAGATTATTTATAGTATGTTCAAGTCTGTTCTGTAATGAGCCATAATAACCTCTTATTGAGGATACTTCCTCAGAAACTTTTTTTATGGTATCTATATTTTTTATTGCACTGTCCTGATCGGAAATGTTGAAAATATATGAATAGGGATAAGCGGATTTTTCGGTATTTTCCTTGAAATTACCAGCCAATGAGTAATCATAAACATAATGCACGCCTGAGCTTGTGCCGCCTTGCGTGCCTCCAGATCCAGATGTAGATGATGAAGCTTCTGTGCCATATATTGAGAAAATTGGCGGTGTTGAAGTGCTTGGACGGTTTGGAACAGCAGTTGGAGTCCCAGCAATATAATCAGGTTTAAAAAGGACATCAGTATGAAAATCATAAGTTTTAACATTTAGTTTATCTACATCCTGAGAAGTTTCACCTATCTGTAAAATTATAGGATATTCATTTATGGAGCTTCTATAGTAGAGAGATATATTTAGTTGTTGATATGATTTTGTTTGATCTTGAAGTTGTGTTCTTATTTCAGTTTCTGATAAAGTATCGTCACCGACAAACATTTTTCCATCTTCATTATAGTATATGGCTTTTCCTTTAAGATTTTCTAAATTACCGCCATGAGATCGCTCAATACATAGACGGAGTGCTTCAGCTGTATCCTTTCCACTGTTTTTTTCGTCTTTAAGGAGGATATCTTGATCGGGGCGCAAGAACAAATTGAAACTACTTGGCTTTTTTTCTACTACTGTCGATGACGGTACTCCAGTCATAACCTTAATATTGTTGAAATTGGCAGTATCAGCAAGTCTGTCAATTTCTGCACCAAGATGATCCATTTCTTCCTGCAGTGCTTTTCTGTCAACATCTTCAAGAATACCATTAGCAGATTTCATAGTAAGTTCTGACATTCTTAATACCATATCCTGAACGGAAATAATGTAACCTTCAATTGTGCTTACTAAATTTATGCCGTCTTCGCAGTTTACAATAGCCGTATCAAGTGCTCTTATACGAGCCTTCATTTTTTCAGAAATAGCAAGCCCAGAAGCATCATCAGCGGCACGATTGATTTTCATTCCTGATGAAAGTTTCTCAATTGATTTGTTTATTTTATTGCTGCTTTTCTTAAGATTATTTTTTGAAGTTATAGCAGCCATATTTGTGTTTATATTAAGTCCCATAATTACATACTCCTTTATAGAATTATAGAAATCATAATATACATCGGCACACTTATATATTTTTAAATAGATTTATTATAAAAAATGCTGTTGAATATGTATCAACAGCATTTTTTGGCAGTTATAACTATAAAATCACATTAACCCCTCGTCAAAATAAACAACAGCAATTACGGAAATATTATCCGAGCCTCCATTTTCAAGCGCCTTTTTTACGAGCATTTCAAGTCTTTTCGGCAGGCTTTTAGGCATATCGAGAATTTCCTCCATATCTGAGGGTGGAACGTAATCCGAGAGTCCATCTGTACAAAGCAGAAGCACATCTCCATAGCGTAATCCCTCTTCAAGAACATCGATGTCTATATCAGGCTTTGAGGAAATATTTCCGAGAACAGGGAATATAATATTCCTGTGAACATGAGTTTTCTTCTCCTCGTGAGTAATACTGCCTTCCTCATAAAGAAGCTGAACAAGTGACTGGTCACGGGAAATTTGTTTTATATGATTTCCTCTGAAACGATAAAGACGGGAATCTCCTATGTTTATGATGCTTATTTTGTTATCGTCATCAATAGCAATTCCGCAGAGAGTTGCCTGCATATTAAGCGTTTCGGAGTTTTCGCTTCCGTGCTTTGCAAGCTGATTGTGAATATCATTCAGCTTGTTTGCAAGACGGGTTTTTTTATTGTATTTTACAGAGCTGAGCAGATTAAGGCACATACTTGAAGCAAGCTCGCCTGACAATTCGCCCGATACACCGTCGGAAACGGCGCACATAAACGGCGGATTCAGCTTATATTCAGCAGCCCCGTCTGTAATTACGTTTTTTCCTATCATAAGTGCGTCCTCGTTATGAGGCATAACGCCCTTTTCAGTTATTCCACAGCAATAATACATTTTACATCTCCATATTTATATATCTATTTCAAAAAGTCTGAGACCGTTTTTGCAGGTAATATCAAGTATTTCCTGAGGAGTAATCCCTTTGATTTCAGCAGCTTTTTCAGCCATATAAGTAATCATAGAGCTGTCACAACGCTTTCCCCTGAACGGAACGGGAGCCATATACGGACAATCAGTTTCAAGAACAAGTCTGTCATTTGGGACAACTTCAAGTGCTTCAAGCGCTTTTCTTGCATTTTTAAAGGTGATAACTCCTGTGAAGCCTATATACATATCAAGCTTTATAATCTCTTTTGCAGTTTCAGCAGAGCCGCTGAAACAGTGAAGTACACCCTTCGGGCGATATTCCTTAAGGAGTCTGAGCGTATCCTCGGTAGCGTCACGGCTATGAACGATAACAGGAAGATTAAGTTCAGCGGCAAGCTTCAATTGTGCCGCAAACAGTTCAATCTGTTTTTCTTTGTCAAAGCCTTCATAGTGATAATCAAGACCTATTTCACCAACAGCTTTTATTTTCGGATTGGAAATAATTATGTTTTTAAGTGTTCCGATGTAATCGGCAGGGGTATCGTCAACACTTTCAGGGTGAACACCTGCCGCCGCATAGATGTAGTCGTATTTTTTGCAGAGTTCACTGTTTTTCAGTGAATCTTCAAGTGAAGATGCGGCAAGCATTATATATTTTACACCTTTTGACGGAAACTCGGAAAGAATGAGTTCTCTGTCGTCGTCAAAAGCGGAATCAGTATAATGAGAATGTGTATCAAAGATATTTTCCATTAATTAATACCTCTTATTTTGCTTTATCTTCGGATTTTGCAGTAAAGTATTCGTATATTATTTCATCTGAATAGAATTCGTCGATAAGGAAGTATGTTCCGTCAGAAGTTCCTTTAACAGTTGAAAAATGAGAGATCGCAGTACCGTAGGTAAGCATAAAGTCAATCTGATATGCAAGCTTTTTATAATCGGCAGCAGTAATATTTGTTCTTGTCATATTAACGATTGTATTGAAATTTCTTTCAAAGCCTTTGGCGAGATTTGGTCCGTCAGACTGGTTAATCATTGCTGACATAACAGAACCTGCCATAGATGCACGTTCAAATTCTCCACCGCTGAACATAGGATAAGTAAGAAGCTTTATAGTCTGCTTGCCTGTGAGATACTGCTCCTTATCGGTATCCTGAAATCCCGGAATATCAACGGTAACTCCATATGAAACACCGCCCATAATGTCGCTTAGCTTCATAAAAGCATCCTGTCCGAGCATCATATATCTGTCAATTTCAATTCCCGAAACTTCTTCGATGAAGTTTTCGGCAGCACTTATTCCCATATTGGTATAGACATTCTGGAGATTTTCCTGTTTTCCGTCAATAAGAGCGATAGAGTTTGTAGGAACACCTGTAAGCAGGAGTTTTTTCTCCTTAGGAACAGAACGCATAACAACAAATGTAGTAGTGCAGCGTTCTTCGGGAACGTCAAGCACGAATAATATCGTATGGCTGTCCTCATAAGTAGCAGAGTTGAATTCGGTTGCAAGCATTTCGTCGATTTCTTCTTCTTTATTCATATCGAGAGATTTGTAAATGTACATTACAAAACCGCCTATCAGAAGAAGAGCGATAAGAAATGTGAGTAAAAACGGTATTGCGATACTTCCTTTTTTTCTGTTTGCCATGGCTATCTCCTTTTATTTCAGAATGTATTTTTATTTATAATCAGCTGTAAAACGGGCATTTATTGCATAAATTCAGTAAAAATAACACAAAAATAAACTTTCAGTATTATTTTTGCGATGAATTTCAATTCAAAATTGAAAAAATCAGCAGAATTTTATTTTTAAAAAATCATAGTTTAAAAATATTCGGCTGTGGAAGAAGAATTAACATTGATTTCAACTTTTCAACAATGCAGTAATGTTTAAACTATCAATTCAACAGATTGTTGAAAATGAATTTTTACTATTGCTCCATAAATTATACTTTGCCGAAAGTTTGTGGAGCAATAACACTTGCAAAAATTTTGAAGTGTGATATAATAATATAGACGGTTTTATTTGAATCTGAATAATTTGTCTATATATTGCGGTTTACGATTTTTTTCATCAGTTCGGGGCTGAATTCCGACTGTTCCAAAAGCTCGTAAATATCTTCAAGTCCGAAACAGCTTAACTGCAATTCATTTTTGCGGGCGTAATTTATAGTCTGAAAAGTTCCCGACCATTTTGTATTTTCATTCATAAAAGCAATGAGTGCCGAAGAATTATCAACCATAAAATAATTTCTGTCACGATACAGATTTTTTGATTGATTCTGATTTTTCGGTGAAGTGCTGTATGTTATGTCGGGATTCGGATTTGTTAAAACAACAGCGTCAGCATGCTGCTCAGCATATTTCAGTAATTCATGGTAATGACTGCTGAATCTGTCAGCGTGATGAAGATAAGGTATAGCACCGATAAGGGAAATATCAGCGTCGCTTTTCTTCTTTTCAATAATATAGGAAGCAGCCCATAAATCAACACCCTCGGCAAATCCGCTTATAAAGCTTTTGTATCCGTCTTCTATGGCGATATCAATATAACGTGAAAGCATAATTTTTAGTGCCAAAAATGTAATATCTCTGTTCTGATAGAGGTTATTATAGGGCGGAATACTTTTTTCACGATGTCCTGTAAAACAGACTGTTGTTGCTTTGTCTGTATGTAATTGTTCGGGGAGAATTAGTTCTCTGCCGCCGGTAAGGGATTTAATCATCACTTTACCTCCTTAATATACTTATAAATTATATCATATTATATTATACATTTCAAGAATATTTTTATACTGTAACTGAATTTTAATCAGTGAGTAAACGAGAGGAGCAATCCACTATTATGAAACCGTATCTCAAGAGGGCGTGGGCAGAGATTTCTCTGTCAGATCTGAGGAATAACGTCAATGTCATTAACAGCATGCTTGGCGCAAATACAGAGATAATGGCAGTTGTAAAGGCTGACGCATACGGGCATGGCGAGCATCAGGTGAGCAGATGTCTATGGGAAAGCGGAGTAAGACATTTTGCAGTTTCAAATCTTGACGAAGCAATTGAAGTACGTAAAAGCTGTCCCGAAGCCGAGGTGCTTATTCTCGGATATACTCCGCCTGAATATGGGCAGGCTCTTGCGGATAATAATATCATTCAGGGGATAGTATCTTCTGAATATGCTTATGAGCTTGCAGAAAATACATCTGATAATATAAGATGTCACATAAAAATAGATACAGGCATGGGAAGAATAGGTCTGAAATACGATTCTCCGTCTGAATGTGCAGAGGAGATTATAAGACTTTCTGAATGTGAAAAGCTTTCGGTTGAAGGAGTATATACTCATTTTGCCGTTGCTGACTGTGATGATGAGGAAAACATAGAATATACCGACAGACAGGAAAAATTCATACTTGATGTTTATGATGAGCTTGCTGAAAAAGGTTTAAAGCTAAGACATCTGCATTTTGCAAACAGTGCAACCATTTCATATCGTAACAGCGAAAGAAGTACGCTCGCAAGAGCAGGCATAATAATGTATGGCTTATGTCCGAATTATCCTATGAAAATAGATAACAGACTGAAATCTGTTATGGCATTAAAAGCTGTTATATCGCATGTAAAAAAAGTCTGCAAGGGCGAATGTATAAGCTATGGAAGAACATTTACAGCTCCGAGGGATATGGATATAGCAACCGTTACAATCGGATATGCTGACGGATATTCAAGACTTTTATCGTCAAAGGGCGAGATACTTGTTCATGGTAAAAGATGCAGAATTGTCGGCAGAGTATGTATGGACCAGCTTATGATTGACGTTTCAGAGGTTTCTGCAAAGGCAGGAGATATAGTAACTCTCATCGGAAAAGACGGCGATGATGAAATTACAGCCGATGAGCTTGCGGCAATCTGTTCTACAATAGGATATGAGGTAGTATGCGGTATCTCTAAAAGAGTACCGAGAATATTTCACGAAAGTGAGGAAGAATAATTATGGAAAAAATGATGACGATTTCATACGAAGTAGGGGATAAGCTCTATATGAATATAACAAATAAATGCCCTTGTAATTGTACATTTTGTATCAGAAACAATGCAAATGGCGTTTATGGCTCTGATTCGCTATGGCTTGAGCATGACCCTGATATTGATGAAATAAAGGCTGAAATTGATAAAAGGGAACTTAGCAAATACAGCGAGATAGTATTCTGCGGCTATGGCGAGCCTACATGCAGACTTAATGCACTTTTAGAGTCTGCACAGTATCTTAAATCGAAGGAAAAATGTCCGCCTTTAAGACTTAATACAAACGGACTTTCAGACCTTCTCAATGAACGCTCAACAGCACAGGAAATCGGTGAAATATTCGACATCGTTTCCGTAAGTCTTAATGCCGGTACAAAGGAAGAATATATGCGTGTTACAAGACCGAAATTCAGCAATGCTTTTGAAGCTATGCAGAAATTTGCTTCCGAGTGCAATAAAACATCAGCAGAAGTTATGATGAGCGTTGTTGATGTTATTCCTGAGGCGGAAATTGAGGCGGCAAAAAAGCTTTGCGAGGCTATCAATGTAAATCTTCGTATAAGAAAATATGAATCCTGAGTAATTGTAGTTTGTGAAATATAAACAAATGAATACTCTGTTTTTATTTCATATTTTTTCGTGAGCGTTTGAAAAAATTTTAAAATCTTATGGAAAATTGATAACAAACGTGGTATAATTATTATCAGGAATGATATATGATTTCTGAACTGGGTGCAATATGTATCCTGATATATTTCGTTAAGGAGGCTGCTGGATATGAAAGCAAGTCAGATTATTAAGCTTATTACAATTATTGTGGTTATTGCCGCTTCTGTCGGGGCAGTCTGTGTGTGCTGCGAAAAACGATTCAGAAAGAATTACATTACTGTTAGTGAATAATTTTTGACAAAGAGGTTGATTGAAATGGAAATCAAATTCACAAAAAGCGAAAATCTCAAGAAAAAGCCTGAGCCGGGACAGAAACTCGGATTCGGTCACATTTTTACAGACTATATGCTCGTAATGCCTTATGATGAAGGACAGGGCTGGCATGATCCTGAAATCAAGCCTTACGCTCCTATCGAGCTTAGTCCTGCTGCTATGTGTCTTCACTATGGACAGACTGTTTTTGAAGGTATGAAGGCTTACAGAACTGCTGATAACAAAATTCAGCTTTTCCGTCCTGAAGAAAACTTCAAGCGTCTTAATCAGTCAAATGAGCGTCTTGTTATTCCACAGCTTCCTGAAGAGCTCGCTATGGAATGTCTTATGGAGCTCCTTAAGATTGAAAAGGATTGGGTTCCTGCAAAAGACGGCGAATCACTCTACATAAGACCATTCATTTTTGCTGTTGATCCTTTCCTCGGCGTAAGACCCGGCAGCCAGTATCTCTTCGTGATTATTCTTTCACCATCAGGTGCTTATTATGAAAGTGGTCTTAACCCTGTAAACATCTATGTTGAAAATAAATATGTCCGTGCAGTAAGAGGCGGTATGGGTTATGCTAAGACAGGCGGTAACTATGCAGCATCTCTTATCGGTCAGGACGAAGCTCACAAGCAGAACTTCTCACAGGTTCTCTGGCTTGACGGTGTAGAGCAGAAGTATATCGAAGAAGTTGGTGCTATGAACATCTTCTTCGTTATCGACGGCGAAGTTGTAACACCAATGCTTCAGGGCTCAATTCTCCCTGGTATCACAAGAAAGTCAGCTATTGACGTATGCAAGAGCTGGGGACTTAAAGTTTCTGAAAGAAGAATCAGCATTCAGGAAATTTCCGACGCTTACGACGCTGGCAAGCTTCAGGAAGTTTTCGGAACAGGTACAGCTGCTGTTATTTCACCTGTCGGCATTCTTAAATGGGGCGATAAGGTTATGGAAATCAACGGCAACAAGATCGGTGATATTTCACAGAAGCTTTACGATACAATGACAGGTATCCAGTGGGGCAAGATTGAAGATACATTCAACTGGACAGTTGAAGTAAAGTAATAAATTAAATAAAAAAAGCCGCTTTTGATGTAAAAATCAAAAGCTGCTTTTTTGCTACTCTATTTCATTGAGCTGGAGGAAAATGTCCTGCATTCTGATATCTGTTTCAGATATCGTTTCAGCGCATTTTCTCAGTTCTTCCGCAAGCTCATCCGATACTCTGGAACGTGTCTTGTATTTGAGCTGATGTTCGAGGCTTGCCCAGAAATCCATTGCGATTGTACGGATTTGTATTTCAACGGGAGCATATTGCTTGCAGTTTGAAAGATAAATCGGAACATTGATAACTATATGATAACTTCTGTAACCGCTTTTTTTCGGATTGCGGATATAATCCTTTGTTTTTATCGTTACAAAATCGTCATGGCAGGTAAGAAGCTCGGCTATTGAATAGATATCGTCAATATAATAACAGACAACACGGATTCCCGCCATATCAAGAAGATTTCTTCTTGCGGCGTCGGTAGTTACGGGAAGTCCTTTTTTCTGAAGTTTACCTATAATTGACTGCGGTGATTTCAGTCTGCTTTCTATGCTGTGTATAGGATTACGCTGAAATTTAACGCTGAACTCGTTATCAAGAATATTCAGCTGAGTTTTTACAGTTTCGATTGCCGAATCGTAAAGATGCTGGAGCTGAAGAAAATCATAGAAAATCTGAGCAATGTTTTCACTGTTTTTTATTGCGGGGAGTTTGTTAATTGTTTCGAGATAGAATTCTTTTTCGTCCAAGAGGAACATCTCCTTTCATGAAAGTTATATTATAGTGTTTTGCTTATAGATTTATTATAACAAATAAGAAAAAAAAGTCAATGATAATTTATGACGAAAAATGTTATAGGTCAATTTATCTCGGAAGATAATGCGGCACTGCACAAGCTCTGTGCGGTATTGCATAAAAAATAAAGATTATTAATAATTATATATTGTTTGCTTTAAACGGGGAATTTTATAACAAAGAATATGTATAGGAGCTAATTTTATGGGTATTTTTAATGTATTTACTCTGCTCGGTGGTCTTGCATTCTTTCTTTACGGAATGAATATGATGGGTGACGCCCTCGAAAGAAAAGCAGGCACAAAACTTAAATCAATTCTTGCGCAGCTTACTTCAAACACATTCAAAGGCTTTTTACTCGGCCTTGTAATTACAGCTATAATTCAGTCGTCATCGGCTACAACGGTTATGGTTGTCGGATTTGTAAACTCAGGCATTATGACACTCAGACAGGCAACGGGTGTAATTTTCGGTGCAAACCTCGGTACATCGGTTACATCATGGCTTCTCAGTCTTACGGGTGTACAGGGCGATAATTTCTTTGTTCAGCTTGCAAAGCCAAGTAATTTTACGCCTCTGCTTGCTTTTTTAGGCATTATTCTTATTATGTTTATAAAAAGCAACAAGCACAAGGATACAGCACTTATATTAATCGGTTTTTCCATTCTTATGTTCGGTATGGAAACTATGTCGGCGGCTGTTGATCCACTCGCTGAATCTGAAAAGTTCAAGAATGTGCTTATACTTTTCTCAAATCCTGTTATAGGTTTGCTTGTCGGAACAATATTTACAGCTATTGTGCAGTCGTCGTCTGCTTCGGTTGGTATTCTTCAGGCACTTACACTTACAGGTACTGTTACTTATGCAACAGCTATTCCGATTGTTATGGGACAGAATATCGGTACTTGTGTAAGTGCTATGATTTCTTCAATCGGTGCAAGCAAAAATGCTAAGAGAGCTGCTGTTATCCATCTCAGCTTTAATCTTATAAGTGCTGTTGTATGGCTTACTGTCTATTATGTTCTTGAAACTATTATTGGTTTTGCATTTGTTGCAGAAGCTGCAACTCCGCTTGGTATTGCTGTTGTTCATACAGTATTCAAGCTTCTTGCTCTCGCACTCCTTATGCCATTCGGCAAACAGCTTGAAAAGCTTTCATATATCATCATCAAGCCTGGCGAAGATGAAAAGGAAAAGACAGAGCTTCTTGATGAAAGACTTCTTTCAACTCCTGCGGTTGCGATTGAACGCTGCCGTAATGTAACTTCTGAAATGGCAAAGCTTTCGGTTGGTATTCTTCATGATTCGCTTGAAAATCTTTTTGTATGTGATGAAAAGGTTGGCGAAAAAATCCGCAAGGGCGAAGATGAAGCTGATAAATATGAGGACGCACTCGGAACGTATCTTGTAAAAATAAGCTCAAAATCCCTTACAGATGAGGATAGCCATGAAGTAACTGAGCTTCTTCACATTATCGGTGACTTTGAACGTATAAGCGACCATGCTGTAAACATTCTTGAATCTGCTGAAGAAATCAAGGAAAAGGGACTTTCATTCTCAAAACAGGCTATGGCTGAGCTTGGTGTTATGATTAATGCTGTAAATGAAATCCTTGACCTTGCTCTTGAGGCGTTTGATAATAATGATATGGACAAGGCTTTCCTTGTTGAGCCGCTTGAACAGGTTGTGGATAATCTCAAGGCGCTTCTTAAGAAACAGCACATTTCACGTCTTAGAAAGAATGAATGTACAATTGAGCTTGGATTTGTTCTTTCAGACCTTCTCACAAATCTTGAAAGAGTTTCAGACCATTGCTCAAATATAGCGGTATGTCTTATTGAGGTTGCACATGACAGTCTTGATATGCATAGCTATTTACAGACACTTAAAGCACATCACAACAAGGAATTCGAGAATAACCTCGAACTTTATGCTAACAAGTATTCAATTTCTGAATGCATATAATAAAAATCAAAGGGCAGATTCTTTCTGCCCTTTGATTATATCAGAAATCAGTAATTGCATACATTTCTTTTAAATGTAAAGCCTGCTGGCAGAAACTAAATCCATAAAACAGGAAACCCGTACTAACTTATCGAGTCGGGAAGATTGTGTTTTCATTGGATGTGTGGTATAATGTACTTGCAATTCAATATTTATTCGAATAACTATAGCGATAAAGGAAGTGTTTTTTATGAAAATACAGAAACTTAAAGCAGATAACATAGAGCATATTGTTAAATGGTGTGAGAATAAAGATGCTGATTTTCTCAATCAGTGGGCAGGAATAGGATACGAATATCCATTAACCAGACAACAGATTGAAAAAAGGTTATCTGATGGTGCGGAAATTTATGAAGCAGATTCAGATGACAAAATGATTGGTACAATAGAGATTATTACAAGAGAAAGTGAAACAGGAGTTGCTTTAATAGGTAGATTTTTATTAAACCCTGAATTTACAGGAAAAGGGTTAGGCACTCAAGTTTTAAACGCCTTTATCAATTTCTGCAAAACAGAATACAGTGTAAGAAAAATCAGATTATTTGTATTTGATTTTAATGTTGCAGCATTTAAGTGTTATAAGAAATGCGGATTTTTTGAAACAGAAACAGTTATACGACCAAATGGTTGGAAAGCTATTTGTATGGAAAAGGAAGCAGAATAATAATACGTTTTTTCAATAAATACCAGCCATACTCGTAACGAGTACGGCCCTTTTTACGCACAAAAACCTCCCCAACTCATAAGAGTCAAATTGAACTTTCCACTCTTTGCGTCCTCAATCATTCTGAGGAAGGAGGGACGCTTCTTCGCCTGAGTTCCTGTGATACCCTCGTCAATGTACTTGTCGATTACATTCCAGTTCGGGTGATAATTAGCTTGATTTTTAAATGTACTGTGATTTATTTGCTCTACGAACAGGGTATGTATTGTTTTTTCGGGGTTGATGTGGTATAATATAGAAAAATATTACACAGGAGGGAAAATATGGCTTTTGCGGGAATGTTTATCGGAATAATTTTACTTGTTATATTGGCGATAGTTATTATAGTGGCAATAATATTTGGCATAACGGCTATTATTCTCAAAATAATCGGCAAGGTAAAGGATAATAAAAAACTTAAAGTGACAGGAAATGTGTTTCTTGTTCTGAGTATAGTAAATATCGCCCCGATAATAATATTTGCAGGTTATCTTACATATAAATCCATGTTTGCCGAAGTCATTCTCCCTGACGGGAAAACTAAAAATGTTTCGAGCAAGACCGCATTCAGAATTATCGACCTCGCACACGACGGCTCGGATGAAGCGATAGCAGAGATTGAAAAACTCCTTGATAAAAAACCGAATCTCGTTTATTTTCACGACAATAACAGAGAAAGTATACTTGATGTAGGCCTTGAAAACGGCAATGCAGAACTTGTAAGAACAGCGATTGAACACGGCGCTGTTATAGATGACCCCGAAAGATATGAGTATAGGGCTTATGATAAAACCAGTATGGAAGAATATCTTGAAAATATGATAGGTCGTGAATTCACAAGAGATGATATAGAGATTATAACGCTTCTTTTTGAAAACGATGCCGATACATCCTATAAACTGAGAATACATTATTACTCCAATCCTTTTGGTATGGCTGTCTGGGGAGTGTTATATAACGACGGCATTGTTACCGATGACGAACTGGAATTTATGCAAGTCATCATAGATAATGGCATAACGCACGATAGCGAACTTATTTTAATGGAAGACCTTTCATCTAACTATCATTTTTCAGATGAATATCATAGCAATGTGAAAAAGGACGATAATTATTATCTTCTTGTTGAATTGATAAGAAAAGAAGATTGACATTAATAATTATTCTGTAACTCCGTACTCACGAGTACGGAGTTACTTTTTCTATATTCTCGGTTTCTTGCACACCGCCTTTCTTGATTTATTATTCAGAATGTTCCGATGATTTAATTGTAGCACAGGAATAAGCAGAAGTCACTACCAAAAGACTCCTACTTTTCATCGGCTCTGTTTTGATTTTTCATTTTCAAAACGTTTTGATGTTTTCATTATAGCATATGGATTTTCAAAAGTCAGTACCAAAAGTGTTCCATTTTTGTCCCAATTTTTTCTCAAAAAAGTCTCACGCTTATCTGTATTCTTATCATTTGCTTATCCGATGATAAGAATGACAAGAAAGAACAGTTGCAGTTTGTTATGCACCTGTCGCTTATGATTGAAATTCGGAAGTAAATGTGATATAATGAAACTGAATAAAAACTGGTTTTGTGGAGTAAATATCAATGGAAATTGTTACTTTCAAGCCTGATATGCAACAATCGGTAGACGATTTTTTCAGCAAATGCTTTTCTGCTGTTGGCATACCATATTCTCCGATGGACAGGCACGCTGATATTGCTAATGTTGAACAGTATTATATGCAAGACGGTTGCTTTTGGTGTCTTTTCGACAATCAGACTCTTGTAGGAACTGTTGCGTTACGCACCATTGACCTTGATAATAAAGTTGTTGAGCTTAAGCGTATGTTTGTATTACCTGAATATCAAGGCAAAGGCTATGGCAGATTACTTTTGAATTACGCTATAGCCTACGCAAGAGAGCAACAGTATAATAAAATATGCTTGGATACCAGAAAACAATTTTCTGCTGCACAACATCTGTATCGTAGCAGCGGCTTTCAAGAAACTGAGAAATATAATGATAACGACCGTGCAGAACTTTATTTTGAATTAGTTTTGTGATACTGCCTTGTTTCGTTACGCACCTTGGAAAATAGCGGCGTAGTTCGTTACACACCTGTCGGATGTGATTGAATTTTCGAGGAAGATGTGGTATAATAATGGTCGGAATGAAACTTGACAGGAGAGTATATTATGATTGAAACTTATTACTTGAACAAGGAGCAATTACCTACTATCCCAACACCACACGACTGCGTTCTCACTGACATTAAAATCGAAAACCAAAGTATAGTATTTAAGTTCGAAGAAGATATCAGTTATCACGATTCTATAAAGACAATTCGTCCAGATGCTAAATCGCTTATAGTAAAGTATCATCTTATTGATGAAGAAAGTTTTTCTGTTTATAAGTGGCATAAGCCTGTAAAGATTTTTGCTTCAAACGAATATTATAAAAGCATTGATAATTGTAAACTTACATCTCTTGCAACGAACAAAATTAAGCTGGAATACCTTTATCATAATGTTGGTTACTGTTCTATAATCACAAAAATTATACTCTGGCGGATATATAATTCTTGACGCAGAGGTTGATTATGTGGAATTTGAATGGATAGAATAATTCTCAATGCTCTGTTTTGCTATGCACCTATTATCGCGAACCTCCTCCTGAAAAATATTTCAAAACGTCTTGTAATTATAATTGTATCATAGCCGTTGTTTCGTTTTCGGGACAATGGGAATTTTTTCTGATGTAGGTATTGACTTTTTTGAAAATATCGCATATAATATTAGTAACAGAACCCGACACGCCTCTTAACAATGCGTACCACGTCGGGTCGTTTAATTATTAGGGGAATTTACTATGGAGTTAAAAGAACATCGGCCGTCTATGAGTGTTGACGAACAGCTTGAAAACCTAAAGGCAATAGGTTTAAAAATTGATGATGAAGACTACGCTCGTCAAATCCTTAATGACATATCATATTTTCGTTTGATAAAAGCATACGGGCTTGGGTTGAAAAGAAAAAATACAGATTTTGATGGCAGCATTGCATTTGAGCAGATTGTCGAATTGTATTTGTTTAATGCAAACTTCAGACAGTTGTTGTTTGCAATGATAGAGCGCATTGAGATTAATCTTAGATGTAGGATAACTAATCACTTTTCTCATACATATGGCGTTCTCGGATATGAAGAGTCAGTCAATTTCAACAACCCCGATTATCACAAGGAATTTCTTGATGACATTGAAAATGAAATTTCGAGAAACAGCAAGGCACCGTTCGTGAAAAACTATAAGAATAATTATGTTGATGGCAAAATTCCTTTTTATGCATTGGTAGAATTATTCAGCTTCGGTACGCTTTCAAAGTTCTACAAGAATATGAAATCGCAGGATAAGAAATCTGTTGCCCAGATATATGGAGTCGGATATACTTACCTTGAAAGCTGGATTGAGCATATTGCTTTTGTCAGAAATATTTGCGCTCACTACGGACGTTTATACAATGTAAATCTTGCGAAAACGCCTAAACTGTATAAGCAATATTCTGAGAACGGAATTAGCAGCGTCCGTGTATATGCTACTCTTCTTTGCATCAAACATCTTGTTCCGAACGACAGACATTGGACGGAATTTATCGACACAATAGAACTGCTTTTTGAAAAGTATTCTCACGTTAATAAAAAGCTTATGGGATTTCCTGATGATTGGGAAACTGTTCTTAAATCATAATTTTTCATCGCACCTGCATATTGTAGGTGCGATTTTTCATTATAGGGGTTTGGGTTCTCCCAACAAGTTTTTTGCATTTGTCTGCGCTGACGATTTTTGAAAAAAAGAGGGCAGTGTATAGACAAATCATATGCTTGCTGTCAACGTAAAAAAAATTAAGCCGTGATAGCTTTTCCGAAAGAAAAATTTTCATCTGAGTTTAAAAAGCTACGTACATACGTACACTACGAAATTCTAATTTTCTTTTCTTGGTACATACGTACGTATCTTTTTCACTTGGAATGAAAAAATATGCACCGCTGTTAAAGAGCAGTGCATATCACTTTTTCAAAATGTCAGCTTTTCACCGCCTGACTCTGCATTAAAAAACATAATGTAATAAATCGGAATGTAGGTTATCTTGCCATTCTGTGTTACAGTTCTTTCATTTGAAACTACAAACGCTTTCTTTATATGATAATCCTCGTTTGATACAAAAGTATTCAGCGCACTGTAAACAGTATAATCCTTGCCGGACTTCACTTCAATGGGAACAGCAGAAAGGCTGTCGTAATCATCAATGAGATAATCGACCTCGCCCTTGTTTCTGTTGTCATAATAAAAAAGATTGTGTCCGTGAGCAATCAGCTCGCTTGCAACAACGGTTTCATAAACCGAGCTGAGAGTGATGCTTCTTTCATCATCAAGCACAGCACGGATGTTGTTACCGTAGAGAATGCCCGTGAGAATTCCCACATCATTAAGATAAAGCTTCAGCAGATTTTTTCCTGTTGACTCAATCAGCGGAAACGCAGGATTTGAAATTGCCTGAACATTCAGTGCGATGCCTGCACTGATAAGATATTCAAACTCATCGCAGTAATCGTTGAAGGTCTTTCCTTTCTTATTTTCAATGCTCTGTGCAACGACACGCTTTTTCTTGTTCTCCATATTCGACGGAATGAGGTCGTACACTCTGCGTATTTTCAGCTTGTTTTCCTCATCATACTTTGAAGCGTCTGTGGCATAATAGTCGTGGATTTCTTTTTGTACCTCACGGACAGACTGAATATTCTTTTCTTCAAGATAGGAATTTACGGCATCGGGAAGTCCGCCCACAAGCAAAAACTTTCTGAACATATCCATCATCTTATTGTGCATAGCTTCGTCAAGTGCTTCAAGGCGTTCAAACTTTTTCTGCATCGAAGTAATAACAAGCTCGTTCATTCCGTTTGCATACAGGAATTCCTCAAAATCAAGAGGGAACATTCTTACCTTGCGGATACTTCCCATCGGAATGGAAGTAGTCTGTGAAAGCGTAACACCAAGCAGAGAACCGCTTGCGATATATGTGAACCTGTTGTCCTGTGATAAGAATTTCAGCAGCGTAAGCAGATGAGGGTAAGCCTGAATTTCATCAATAAATATAAGCGTGTTTTCTTTTTCTTTCATCTTTTCGCCGAAGAGCATACTTACCTGAAGATAAAAGTCCTCGATAGTATTGGTGTTTGCAAAAAGGCGTGCTCCGAGAGAATCCTCGACCATATTTATTTCAATGAAATTTTCAAAAAGCTTTTTACCGACGTGACGGATAATGTAGGTCTTGCCAACCTGACGTGCGCCGTCTATCAGAAGAATTTTCTTTGAATCGGACGTCAGATGAGCTTCAATCACTTTTTCAATCTTGCGGTATAACATAAAAAGCACCTCCGTAATGACTTTTCAATAATATTATACCACATATAAACCAACTTTTCAATATAAATCTGTCTGTAAATTTATGACTTTTCAAAACCTCCTTCTGCTTTGTCACGTATCACCCTCTTCGTGTATTTCGGGGTAACAAGGTAACGTCTTCGCCACACCGTTTTATTGTTCATCCTATTAGGGGAACAGAAAAGGAAACATCGGAGCAACATTTCAGGTAACGCAATCAACGTTAATGCGTTGTGTGTTACCTATGTTGCCTATGTTTCCTCTTTTATGCAATAGGTTGATGTACCACGTACCAAGCGTACCGGACGTAACATGCGGGGCAGATGGTACTTGTGGTACGTTTGCACCGTCTGGTACGTGGTACGCAAGGGGTGTTCTAATAAAGCTTGCTTTGGTCTTGTTACTTCTTCCAGAAGTAACGCAAAGATACTTTTGACAGCGGGGCTATCATAAATCTTTGCGCTCTGCGAGGGGATGAGGCAATACTGCCTTGGAAAAGAGACAAATCCGGGAAGAAAAACGAGGTGTTTTTTGCGTTGTAGGGCGTTGTAAGATGTGGATTAATGTAGTTTATCTTTTGAGGGTGCGACTGCGTTAAATAGGTTATATTTTTCGTTCAAATCTGCCGATATAATTTTCCAATATCCGCCTTTTGTTATTGCTATTTGACAAAGTTCGTGATAAAATTAAAATGAGTTGTTGCATATAAGTCTGCTATGTGATTATTCATCGAATAATATGTAATAAAGATGTTTGTAACCCTCAAGAACAGGGTTGTTTCGTTTGATGTAAAAGGATATAGAAATTGTATTTTAAGCTACAAGGGGGTATTTCAATGTGTACTATTAACAAGAAAGAATTGTCAGAAGCTGATATTCGTACCAAATATATTACGCCTGCTATACTGAATGCAGGATGGAACATTATTACCCAAATGCGTGTGGAATATAATGTCACAAAAGGACGCATTGTTGCTCGTGGAAAATCTTGCAAACGCGAATCACCTTTGAAAGCTGACTATGTTCTTTTCTATAAGCCAAACAAACCAATAGCAATTATTGAAGCGAAAGATAATAAACATACAATGTCTGATGGTATGCAACAAGCTCTTCAATACGCTTCAATGATGAACGTTCCTTTTGTGTTTTCTTCTAATGGAGATGGATTTGTGTTTCATAACAAATACATTACCGAGGGTGACGTTGAAACTTCACTTTCGCTTGATGAATTCCCTTCTCCTGAAACATTATGGAAGATGTATCTTGAAAAGAACAATATAGGTTCTGTACAAGAGAAGATAATCAATGAGCCTTATTACTCTGATAATCCCGACAAGCAACCTCGATATTATCAGATGAACGCAATTAACAAAACTGTTGAAGCTGTTTCAGGTGGTCAAGACCGCGTTCTTTTGGTAATGGCAACTGGTACGGGTAAAACTTATACGGCATTTCAAATAATTTGGCGTTTGTGGAAAGCAGGTATTAAAAAACGTATTCTGTTTCTTGCAGACAGAACTGCGTTGATTTCGCAGACTTTTACAAACGATTTTGCTCCGTTTAAGGATAAAATGATTTGGGTAACAAAGCGCAACTTTGACACTGCACACGAAATTTATCTCGGTTTGTATCAAGGACTTACGGGCGAGGATGAAGATGCAAACAGCCTGTTTAAGCAGTTTAGCCCTGTCTTTTTTGATTTGATTGTCGTTGATGAGTTCCACCGAGGTAGTGCTAAGGCGGATAGCCAATGGAGAGAGGTGCTTGAATACTTCTCATCCGCAACACAAATTGGTCTTACTGCAACGCCGAAAGAAACAAACTCAGTATCCAATATTGACTACTTTGGTGAGCCTATCTACACATATTCTTTGAAACAAGGTATCGATGATGGCTTCCTTGCACCTTATAGAGTTATTCGTGTATTTTTTGATAAAGATATTGAGGGCTTTGTTCCTTACGATGGTCAGCTTGACGATAACGGTGAAGTGATTGATAATCGAGTATATAATACTACTGATTTTGATAAAAATCTTGTTCTTGCCAATAGAACAAAACTTGTCGCTAAGACGGTATCGGATTATCTCAAAAAGCACAACTGTCGTATGGATAAAACCATTTTCTTTTGTGTTGACCAAGAACACGCAGACCGTATGCGTCAAGCACTTGTAAATGAAAACGCTGATATGTGTGCTATTGATGATAGATACGTTATGCGTATTACTGCTAACGATGAAGTAGGGGTTAAACAACTTGATAATTTCCGTGATGTCGAAAAGGATTATCCCGTATTGGTTACAACTTCAAAACTTCTTTCAACTGGAGTCGATGTTCAAACTGTAAAATATATTGTGCTTGATTCGAATATTCGCTCTATGACAGAATTCAAACAAATCATCGGCAGAGGAACACGAGTTCGTGAAGATTTAGGAAAGCTTTACTTTACTATATTCGATTTTAGAGATGTTACACGTCTTTTTCATGACCCTGATTTTGATGGACCAATTGAACAACAGGATGATTTTCAACCACATAAACCAGGCCCTGGACCTGATGAGCCACCAAAAATACCACAACAATCTGATGAAAAAAAGAAGAAATATATGCTTGGGGACACGAGTGTTTCCGTTTCACAAAAGCATGTTCAGTATCTTGATAAGAATGGAAACTTAATTACAGAAAGTCTTATAGACTATACAAAACGCAATGTTCGTAATCAGTATGCATCAATGAATAATTTTCTTCAAGCTTGGAATGATGCCGAGCGAAAGCAAACGATTATTGAAGAACTTGAAAAAAGAGGAATATTCTTTGATGACCTTTGCGATGAAGTAGGCAAAGACCTTGACCCATTTGATATGATTCTACATATTGTATTTGACCAGCCACCACTTACAAGAAAGGAACGTGCCGAAAATGTTCGTAAACGTAATTATTTCACAAAATACGGAAAGCAGGTAGTAGAAATCTAGATGCTCTTTTAACAAAGTATGCTGATACTGGCCTTTCTGACCTTGAAAATGTTGATGTGCTCAAGGTTGACCCTATCAAACAATATGGCACTCAGGTTTATATTGTAAATAATATTTTTGGTGGTATTACTAAATTCAGACAAGCAATAAAAGATTTAGAAGCGGCTATCTATGCCGCGTAAGGAGTTTTAATATATCATGGCAAATTCGGCATTGATAAAATCACTTGAAAACATTATGCGTATTGATGACGGCGTTGACGGCGATTCTCAATATATTGGACAGATTACTTGGATGCTTTTCTTGAAAGCTTTTGATGCTAAAGAGATGGAATGGGAGTTCAAGCCTGATTATAAAGGTATTATTCCTGTTGGATATCGTTGGCGTGATTGGGCAGAAGATAAGGAAGGTATCACAGGTGATGCTTTAATTAAATTTGTTGGAGAGCTTTTTGAAAAGTTAAAGAAACTTGATATATGGCTGATTTATACCCGTGTGTACAAACAGCATTACGCTCGTTTCATGAAGAAAACTATGAGCAAGACTGAATTTGCACAGTGGGCGGAGTATGCTCTTGACCTGAGGCAGAAGGCTCTTGACGGAGAGATTGGGATTGAGGAGTATACTGAACTTATTAGGAAATGAAAACAGGTGCATAACGGACTAAAACGTTACGCACCTTTATAATATATCTGAGCATCAGAACTCATAAAACACTCCGTCGATTTCAACACCGTCAATATCTGCAATGTCTGTCGGCTCTTTGAAAAATGTGGAGAATATTACTGTATCGTATTCCTTTCCTTTGCCGTTCACAGCACAAAGTGACAGATATGCATTGTATTCTACAGCCGAGCTGTCTTTTCTTATGATTTTTACGGAATCCAGCTTTTCATCGGAAGTGCTCCACACAGAGTCTCCGTTTTCCGAAGTCTCATACAATCCGTTGTTTTCGCCGTAAATCATTATTCCAAGCGGTGAAAGCTTTACACCTGAAGGAATATAGGACTTATCGGGTGCAATTGAACGGTCAAGTTTTATATCAGTAAGCTCAACCGACTCAGAAACATCAAGCAGTGCATTATGCGTTTTCTCTGAAGTCATTACATATTCAATTTTAACACAGTCCGAATTCAACACAACATCTTCCGAAGTACAGCTTATTCTGAACACGCGGGAATTCTCCTCCGCAGTATCGGTTATTTCCTCATCGGCAATTCCAAACATATAGCTGATATGAGCATCTGTAGAGTCATCGGGCTTGATAAAAAGGCCTCTGTTAAGCATCTCTTCCGCAGTTCCTGCGATGTCAAAAGAAGCAAATCTGTTGTCGAGCCATTTTTCTCCCACATCGTCAAGAGCGGTATACTTTACAATTGCGTAGGTATTGATTTTATCGGATACAATTCTGCTTACCGAAAAATCAACGTGACCGTCACTGTCCTCGAAAATGTTTTCGATTATCTCTTCCGATATGATGCTGTCGTCGCTGAAAAACTTATAGAATACCGATTTTATTTCATCTGCAAAAACAGTAGTTGTTCCCGCAAGTACAGCTACAGCTATAATGCTTGCGGTTATTATCTTAAGCTTCGGACGTCTTACTGTTTTCGCAGAGCCCTCTTCAGCCATTTCTAAAGTCTTATCAAACATTTTGATTTTCTGCTGCTCAGAGGGACGTATGCTGTCCATAGCTTTATTAAATTCATTCATCATCGTTACCTCCTATGATTTGAGCAAGCTTCTTTTTGCCGTAGAATAAGCGTGAGCGTACTGTTGACGTATTCTGCTTTGTCATCTTTGCAATCTCGGTAAGAGAATATTCAAGATAATAATGCAGATATAGTACGGACGAGTATTTTTCATCAAGAGAAACAATAGCGTCTATCATTTCACGCCGTTCGAAATCACTTGTTGCTTTCTGCTGAGGATACTCTGAAATTTCAATTTTCGGGTGTCTTTTTCTTGCTCTCAGCACTGATTTGCACTCGTTGCAGGCTGTAACGACAAGCCATGCCTTTTCCTTCTGCGGAGTATCAAAAACAGGATTTTTCTTCATAAGCTTGCAGAATACAACCGATACCGCATCTTCGCAGTCGTGAGGATTTTTCAGATATGAAAAGCACAAGCGGTAAATATCATCAACGTTACGCTGATATATTTCACGGAAGTACTCCTTATCATTTATGGTCATATTATCGCCTTTCTTAAGGCAACATCACACAAAGCACGTCTTGCGCCTTTGTACGAAATCTGCTTGCATATTTCGCACAAGCTCTGTGCGGTATTGCCTTAATTTGTTTGAAATCATTATAGCATCACAACAAGGCAGTGTCAATTCCACTGCCTTATTTTTGTCAGTATACCCTTGTCCATTTCACTTACAGTATCGCAGAGCACCTCGATATCTTCTGTGGAATGAGAAGCAATAATTATGGTTTTGCCCTGTTTTCTGAAATCAAGAAGGTACTTTCTCATATCCTTAACACCCTCTTTGTCAAGACCATTCATAGGCTCATCAAGAATAAGAATATCGGTATTTTCCATAATTGCCTGAGCAAGCCCCAGTCTCTGACGCATACCAAGAGAATACTTGACAACGTGACGTTTCAGCTCAGGGTCAAGCCCCACCTGAGCCATTGCCTGTTTAATCTGCTCAGGAGTAATTTTTTTATTGAGGTCCGCAATAAGCTTAAGGTTTTTATATCCCGAATAGTAAGGGATAAAACCGGGAGTTTCAATAATTATTCCGATATTTTCAGGGAAGTCGCAGTCCTTTCCCACCTGCTTGTCATCTACGTAAATCTCACCGTTTGTAGGTCTTATAAAACCGCAGATGCACTTCATCAGCATGGTTTTACCGCTTCCGTTTCTGCCGATAAGTCCGTGGATTTTACCTTTTTCAAAGGATACGCATACATTTTTAAGTATCTGTGTTCTGTTTATTGTAAGGTCAAGATTTTTCACCTGTATAATACTCATATTTTCCTCCTCTTACTCATTATCGTCAATATTCAGAAAATTCGTTCTGCCCACTCTCAATAGACTGATAATCAGCACCGTCAGTATAAGTCCGCAGAAATAGAGAAATGATGAACTCAGACTCATAACCGGCTCTTTCAGATATTCCGTATAGTGCAGACTTATCATAGTGTGAGCCATAGGGAAATACCACATTCCCTGACTGCGGAATACACCAAGAGCACTTCCCATAGCAATAATGCTTATGAGGACGGGCACCCCTGTTTTTCGCAGATTAAGTACGTGAAACATAAGCAGTACTGTTCCAAGCAGAATCATATACAGCCAGTTGAGTACAAATGAGAGCAATGCCCCCTGAAATGGAGCAATCTGATTGTAAAGCTCCTTTGTTATGAGATTTACCGCAAATGAATAGGCCTTTTCGGGATTGTAAATACCATAGCGTGTAACAACAAGGCTCCAGCCGTTTGCGTTAAAGGAGTTAATCGCATTAGGAATAACCGAGAAAATAAATATTACGCTCATAAAAATAAACGAGGAAACAACAAAGAAAATAAACTGTCCCATTACCCATTCTCTTTTGTGAACACGATGCAGAATAAACAGGCTGTTACGGTCAAGGTGAGGATAATCTGAAATAAGAAAAACATACACCGCAGGAGTTACAAGACAAAGCGTTCTTGAATTGAAAACAGCTATAAAAGGCTCAACAAAATTAAGGGGACTGTTCATTTCCTTGCTTATGCCTATAAGCGGGTCGATTGCAAAGCTCCACACAAAGACTATCATAGCCACCGCAACTGTCATTCGGGGATTTATTATCCATTTGTACAGGTCGGCTGTCATAATGCGCCATATTCTTGAAAATGAAAACTTACTGCCCATAATCAACCCTCCTGTTCATAATAAGATAAAATCCGACCAATGTTAAAACGGTCAGAGCGCAGTAGAAAATCACAGCCGATACATTCTTTGAGAAGAAAATCTCTTTTATTTCACTTGTGTACAGGAAGCTGATTTTCATAACAGCCTCCCAGTTATCGTGAGCATTGAAATAATCCTGTAGCTTTGCTATAGCGGTGTAATAAAAATGCATAAATATAAAAGGGAAACAGCATATCATATACTTATTCTTTATGAATGAGGAAAGGAAAAACGCAGGCAGTACGGAAACCGCTCCGTAAACGGCAATTCCCGCATATATTTTCATAAGCTCGGAAATACTGCCGTCCTTTCCGAAAACGATGAGAATTACCACGCTGTACAGAATAAATCCTGAGCATACCGTTAATGCTCCACTGATAAGTGCAGAGAGGAATTTTGAAAGGCAGTAAACGGCTTTTCCTGTACGCATAATTACAAATCTCAGATTTCCGCCTGTTCGCTCTGCACAGAAAAGCGTCACAAAGGGTATCGAGGACAAAACAGGCAGAAAAAGCGTAAGGTATGGATTTACGGAAATATGCAGAATACTCATACCCGAAAAAACAACATTCGGCAGTTGACTTCTGTCTGCAATAATCTCTATTGTCGTGTACTCCTTTCCCGTCTGGCCGTCGGTATAAATCACAGACGCAAAGCAAAGGAGAAAAACCACAAGGACGCACAGTAAAAATCCATAGCCGAAAAAGGATTTTCTTAAATCAACAGAGAGACTTCTCATAAGCTTTTTCATATTATCACCTTATCTTATTACAGGATCGAAATCATATTTCAGCTCGCCCGTTATCATATCCACATAAATGTATTTTCTGAGGTCTCCGTAGGTGTTTACCTCACCCTTTTTAATAAACTCTGAAGGCGGTACGTCGATAACAAACTCCCACACGGGACGAGATGTATAGCCTGTGATTATTTCCTTATTGAGAGGATCGTTTTCTGCATTGGGATTCGGTTCATATACAGGGTTAAGAGTGTACATAACTCCTATATCTGAAAATGTCATATCCTTGAAGTCCGAAAAAGTGTCCTCGCAGAGCCTGAAAGCGCTTTCAAGAGAAAGGCACTCGGCAATCACTACCTCCTCAGTCGGTATGTAAATTCCCGTCCCGTTGGTAAAAGAGGCTATTTCATCGGATTTTATCATCTGAATCTGTATGCAGTAATCGGAATATGTCATTCTCATACTCGTATCACCGACACTTTCAACCTCTCTTGTAAAGCTGTCAATAGGTACGCCCTTATAAATTGCGTGAACTAAAATCTGATAAAGATAATTGCCCTCATGCTCACGTACAATAACAGTTTCAGCCTTGTAATCATATTCGGGAGAAAATTGCCTGTAATTATTCTCAAACCAGTTATCAACAAATTCAACCGCCTCAGCTAAGGAGCATTTTTTGTCCTTAAGCTGATATTCGTCATTGAAATCATCATTGCGCTCGGTATGATAAATCGCCACGTTAGGCTCCTGACAGCTGAAGGATATATCGTAAGCGTCAGGATTAAGCATTGCAATAAAGCCGTCATCTCCCACACAGCCGTAAACCTTATCCTCATCACTCATAAAGCGTATGGTTCTGTCGTCCTCATCATCAGAGATTGATAATGTCTGAGAGGATATTACCGAGTCATCAAAATACAGCTCCATAACCTTATCGAAATTTCCGGAGAAATCTTCTGCTCCCTTGAATGACATTAAATATAACTCCTCAGGAGAGGAAAATCTGATTTTATCGGAAAGCTCAAACTGAGTATAATCCTTACTGAGTGCAATTTCAGCATTTTCCGCAAGCTCTGATATGGTTATATATTCAAGCTCCGACTGTTCAGTGCTATCCTTTTCCTCATCAATATAACTGCTCATATCCTGCATAACCTCATCGGGAACCTCTGCACAGCCTGTAACCGAAGCAACACACAGAACGCTCCACAATAAAAGCATTGTTTTCTTCATAAAAGCACCTCCACATTTCAGTTTCTATATATAAAACGCCTGAAAGTGCAGAAACGTTGAAACGAGATAGGATTTTTTTGAATTATTACCGTTGATTGATTCAGAACAAATAAAAAACCTCGAAAAAAATATATTTCCGAGGTTTTTCTTTGGAGCTTGTGACAGGAATTAAACTTGCAATCTAAATCTTACGAATTCGAAGTTATATACGCAATAATTGCTAATAAAGATTCTAAATCAGAAGATAAATGGCTGTTTTCAGTGGAGCATATTTACTGCTAACAACAGTCAATTAATTTCGTTTGCTTTTCCGACTATTCTATATTGAATTTAGTTAAAGGTTTTATATAACCCCTTTCTGTTGTTGTTTGAAACTATTATAGTATAGTTGCTCATAGTCTGCAAGTGTTTTTATCATAACAATAATCCCGTATCCAACATTTTACCGCTGGATACGGGATTTATCATTTTAAT
>JAFWWU010000014.1 GCA_017523285.1 Ruminococcus sp. | reverse complement strand
TGAAACGATAGGACATTCAGCCTTTGCATAAGCTTCTTCAAGAGCCTTGATTTCGTCTTTTTTCATATCAACTGCGCAGAAACAGAAATCAACCATACCTGCAATTTTATCAATATCAGCAGTTGCATCGAGCATTACCATATTCTTCATTGCTTCAGGCATTGGATTCTTCATTGCCCAACGGTTGCCTACTGCTTCTTCATAAGTCTTGCCTGCTGAACGTGGTGAAGCTGCAAGAACCTCAACATTGAACCATGGGTGATTTTCAAGAAGTGTGGCAAAACGCTGTCCTACCATACCTGTTGCACCAATAATACCTACTTTGTACTGCTTCATAAAACATTCTCCTTAAAAATAAATTTGAAAAAATAAAAAAACCGGTTGCAAACCGGCTCATCATACGTTATAATAGAATATGCTGACATACAAAAAATGTATGCCGATAGCCCTCCATCACAATTAAGTATGATGACAGTCAGAAACCTGTTAGGCAACTGACCAGAACAGAGTTTACCAGAAACTGTTCTTCGGCGACATTGCCTTTCACAGAAACATAAAGCGGAATGGTTTTCCTGTTTTCTGATACTATTCGCAGTCGCACCTCTACCTGTTACTCTTAAATAATATCATATTTAAAAGCTGATGTCAATATATTTTTGAACATTTACGGATTTTCCGTTAATTATAGAACTATTACAGAAAGATTATGGTGATTTTATGCAGACCCTGAAAAAATCTGATTTTTATTATGAGCTTCCTGATGAGCTTATAGCACAGACTCCTGTTGAACCAAGAAACAGCTCACGCCTTATGCATATCAATAAAGCTGACGGCAGCATTACTCATAACCGTTTCTATAATTTATGCAATATCCTTAAAAAAGGTGACTTGCTTGTTATGAATGATTCAAGAGTAATCCCTGCACGTCTTTACGGAGAAAAGCTCGATAATCAGACATTTATTGAATTTCTGCTGCTTGAACAGAAAGGCGATAAAATCTGGGAAATTATATGCCGCCCCGGTAAAAAAGCTAAAGTCGGAACAAAATTCTCATTCGGAAACGGACGACTTATCGCTGAGGTTATTGAAGTAAAGGACGACGGAAACCGTATTGTAAAATTTGAATGTGACGGTAATTTCTTCACAGCACTTGAAGATGTCGGACAGATGCCTCTTCCACCTTACATAACCGAAAAGCTTGAAGATAAGGAACGCTATCAGACTGTATATTCAAAGGAACTCGGCTCGTCTGCCGCACCGACAGCGGGGCTTCACTTTACAGAAGAAATGCTCGCTCAGCTTAAAGAAATCGGAGTTAATATTGCCTTTGTTACTCTTCATGTAGGTCTTGGAACTTTCCGTCCCGTTAAGGAAGATAATGTACTCGACCATAAAATGCACAGCGAACATTATTATCTGCCGAAAGAAACAGCCGACCTTATAAATGAAACGAAGAAAAACGGAGGTCGTGTAATTTCTGTGGGAACTACAACCTGCCGAACTCTCGAAAGCGTTGCTACATTCTATAATGAAATTGCAGAGCATGAGGGATATACCGATATATTCATTTATCCAAGCTATCAGTTCAAGGTAATTGACGGACTTATCACTAATTTCCATCTGCCTGAAAGCACACTTATTATGCTTGTTTCGGCATTTCTCGGATATGACAATACTATGAATGCATATAAAACCGCTGTTGAGGAAAAATACAGATTTTTCAGCTTCGGTGATTCTATGTGCATACTCTGAGAAAGGAAAAAATCATGTTAGATATTATTTTCACACTATTATTGTTTATTATACCCATTGCGTTACTGGTATGGTTATAATTTCCCTTGTAATGTATCTACGTACACCTATAGAAAATACTGAGCTACGAAAAAAGCGCCGTCTGCCACTTATATTGTCCTCAATTGCTTTCGGAATTGTTTTATTTGTAATCATCGGCTTCATGCTGCTAATGATGCTTGCAGTTGCCTCTATGTAGGAGTTTTCTATGAGTGATAAATTATTCAGACGTTTACTTACCGCTGTTACAATTATAGGTTGTATTTCTACAATTCTGCTGCTTGTGTATACAATTTATCTCTACAATGACTGTTCGATAATATCATTTATAGCAAACGGGAGGTAGCAGATGAAAAAATTGACAAAACAAATTGCTGCTCTTTCCGCTGTTGTACTTGGATTTGCTTCTTTCAACACAGCTATTTACAATATCTGCACAAAGCCCTGCCGCCCCGACAGAAGTGAGGGGATGCAGGCAAAATCCATTGAGCTCGACCGTTTTCTTCCATTCGACAATAATTCTGAAATAATCAACGTAAAGTCTGATTTTCAGCTTACGAACAATCTCCCTGTTATTGACAGTGCGGCGGCTCTTTATCCTGTAAGCTCCGCTTTTGTAAACGCTGTATATCCCGAAAACTCAGTTAATTTCAAAGGAAATGATTTCACTACAGACAGCAAATTGCAGATGAGAAATACCATTGCAGCATATAAGGCTGTAGTCGATGGCAATTCTGATATAATAATTTGTGCAAAACCCTCGGAGGAACAGCTCAAATATGCTGCCGACAATAACGTGGAACTGGAATTAATCCCCATTGGCTGTGAAGCATTTGTATTTCTTGTAAACGGCAGTAATCCTGTCGATAATCTTATTACTGACGAAATCAAGGGTATCTACAGCGGAAAATACACCAACTGGTCACAGCTTGGCGGCAAAAATACCCCAATAAATCCTGTAACCCGAAATGCCGGCAGCGGTAGTCAGACAGCTTTAGAATCTTTTATGGGTGATACTCCCATAAAAAAGAATCCCGTCGGCTTCGTAGGAAGTGCTATTGGATTTTCTTTTCGTTACTATGTTGAGGATATTGCAGAGCATGGGAATATCAAAATACTTTCACTCAACGGGGTATATCCTAACAAAGTAAACATTGCAAACGGGAATTATCCCATTGTCAGCAATTTCTATGCTGTATACAGTAAATCCAACGATAACCCCAATATACAGCCGTTTATCGACTGGATGCTTTCGGATGAAGGACAGGATATTATTGATAAAACAGGGTACATTCCCTTGACATCCACTTCTTTATAAATTAATATAAAATATATCAATATGCCCAAAAGGAGAATCTGATGTATACACTTATAGCCAAAGAAAACAAAGCAAGAAGAGGTCAGTTTGAAACTGTTCACGGAACATTTCAGACTCCATGCTTTATGAATGTCGGTACTGCCGCAGCCATCAAGGGCGGAATTTCTTCTGTTGACCTTAAAGGACTCAAAACGCAGGTAGAATTATGCAACACATATCACCTGCATCTTCGTCCCGGAGATAAAATCGTAAAGGAAATGGGCGGTCTCCACAAGTTCATGAACTGGGACAAGCCTATTCTTACAGACAGCGGCGGATTTCAGGTATTTTCTCTCTCCAAACTGAGAAAAATCAAGGAAGAGGGCGTTTATTTCGCTTCTCATATTGACGGAAAAAGAATATTTATGGGACCTGAGGAAAGTATGCAGATTCAGTCAAATCTTGCTTCTACAATTGCAATGGCTTTTGATGAATGTATTGAAAATCCTGCTGAACATAAGTATGTTGCTGAATCAATAGAGAGAACTACACGCTGGCTTTATCGCTGTAAGGATGAAATGGAACGCCTTAATTCTCTCCCCGATACTATTAACAAAATGCAGATGCTTTTCGGAATTAATCAGGGCGGTACATACGAGGATCTGAGAATTAAACACATGCAGGATATAGCAAAGCTTGACCTTGACGGTTATGCTATCGGAGGACTTGCTGTCGGCGAATCAACTGAGGATATGTACAGAATTATTGATACAGTAGAGCCTTATATGCCTGCTGATAAGCCGCGTTATCTTATGGGGGTTGGTACTCCGTCAAATATTATTGAAGCCGTTGCAAGAGGCGTTGATATGTTCGACTGCGTAATGCCAAGCAGAAATGCTCGTCATGCAACTATTTTTACCTGGAAAGGTATTATGCATATCACAAATAAATGCTATGAAACAGACCCACGTCCGCTTGACGAGGAATGTGACTGTCCTGCTTGCCGTAACTTTTCAAGAGCATATATACGTCATCTTTTCAAAGCACAGGAACAGCTTGCAGGCAGACTTGCCGTTACTCATAATCTTTATTTCTACAACACTCTCACTGAAAGAATCCGTGAAGCTATTGAAAAGGGCGAATTCGAGCAGTTCAGAAGTAAATATTCACAGCTTCTTGCTACAAGGATTTAGGTGAACAAATGAAAAATATTGCTATATTTGACCTTGACGGAACACTCTGTGATACATTGGCAGATCTTGCTGACGCTGTAAATTTCGGACTCGAAAAACTCGGATATCCTACTCATAATTATGAAAAATACAAGATTTTTGTCGGAAACGGTGTAAACAAGCTTTGTACCCGTGCATTACCTGAAGATAAAAAGGATGAAACAAATACGCTTTTAGAGCTTTTCACATCATACTATGAAGAAAATTATCTTCTGAAAACTTCGGCATACGACGGAATAACAGATGTTCTTGAAAAACTTTCACAAAGTGGAGTTATTCTTGCTGTTGCAACAAATAAACCTCAGTATTTTGCAGAAAAAATTATATCAAAGCTTTTTGCGGAAATAAACTTTCATAAAATCCTCGGTGGCTGTGCAGAGCGTGAAAAAAAGCCATCACCGCAGATAATTCGTGATATACTCTGCGACTTTGATGATGAAATCAATGCATTTATGATTGGTGACAGCAACGTTGATATTATGACTGCAAAAAATGCAGAAATCAAATCAATTGGCTGTACATGGGGATTTCGTGACGAAAACGAGCTTATTGAAGCAAATGCTGATTTTATTGCTCACAAGCCTTCTGATATACTTGATTTCATCTTGCAAAGCAAGTAATATATAATGTTTTTGTAGGTTTTAACAGTAAAATATTTAAAATCTATTGACAAAACCTATATAATGATATAAAATAAAGTTATATGTATTTCAAATTATCCAATATGTAAAGGCGGTAAACAAATGGGACTTTTAAGCAGAATTTTCGGCTCCTACAGTGCTAAGGAGCTTGCAAGAATAGAGCCTATCAAAAACAGCGTTTTAGCTCTTGATGAAGAATATCAGAAGCTCAGCGACGCCGACCTTAAGGCAAAAACAGCTGAATTCAAGGACAGACTTGAATGCGGCGAAACTCTTGATGATATTCTCCCTGAGGCACTTGCTACTGTTAGAGAAGCTGCAAGCAGAGTTCTCGGCAAAAAGCCTTTCCCTGTTCAGATTATCGGTGCTATCGTTCTTCATCAGGGACGTATCGCAGAAATGAAAACAGGTGAAGGTAAAACTCTCGTTGCTTGTGTTGCTTCATATCTTAACGCTCTCAGCGGCAAGGGTGTTCACGTTGTAACTGTAAACGACTACCTCGCTAAGACTCAGGCTGAAGAAATGGGTAAGGTACACAGATTCTTAGGTCTTACAGTCGGCTGTATTCTTCACGGTCTTACTAATGATGAAAGACGTGCTGCTTATAACTGCGATGTAACTTACGCTACTAATAACGAACTCGGCTTTGACTATCTCCGTGATAACATGGTTATACAGAAAACTGACAGAGTTCAGAGAGTTCCTAACTTTGCTATTGTCGATGAAGTTGACTCAATTCTTATCGATGAAGCAAGAACTCCGCTTATTATTTCAGGCAGAGGCGATAAGTCAACAGAGCTTTATTCTATCGTTGATAAATTTGCAAGAACTCTCGTTTCTACAACTGTTGTAGAAATCGATGACAAGCAGGATCAGGATGAAATCAATGAAACTGCTGACTATATCATTGACGAAAAGGCAAAAACTGCTACTATTACAAGACGCGGTGTTAAAAAGGCTGAAGAGGCATTCAATATTGAAAACCTTATGGATCCAGACAATATGACTCTTCTCCACCACATAAATCAGGCTATCAAGGCTCACGGTATTATGCACGCTGACACTGACTATGTTGTTAAGGACGGCGAAGTAATTATCGTTGACGAATTCACAGGACGTCTTATGCTCGGTCGTCGTTTCAATGACGGTCTTCACCAGGCTATAGAAGCTAAGGAAGGCGTTAAGATTGCCCGTGAATCAAAGACTCTTGCTACAATCACTTTCCAGAATTTCTTCCGTCTTTATGCTAAGCTTTCAGGTATGACAGGTACTGCTATGACAGAAGAAGACGAATTCAAGGAAATCTACAAGCTTGACGTTATTGCTATTCCAACAAACAGACCTGTTCAGCGTATTGACCACAACGACCAGATTTACCGCAGCGAAAAAGGTAAATTCAATGCTATTATTGAAAAAATCGTTGAATGTAACAAGAAAGGTCAGCCTATCCTTGTTGGTACTGTTTCAATTGAAAAATCAGAGCTTCTTTCCGCAATGCTCAAGAGAAAAGGTGTAAAGCACGAAGTTCTCAACGCTAAACATCACGCTAAGGAAGCTGAGATCGTTGCTCAGGCAGGTAAACTCGGTGCTGTAACTATCGCTACAAATATGGCAGGTCGTGGTACTGATATCATGCTCGGCGGTAACGCTGAATTCCTTGCTAAAGCTGAAATGAGAAAAAGAGAATATCCTGAAGAAATCATTACAGAAGCTATCGGCTTTGCTGATACTGATAACGAGGAAATCCTCGAAGCACGCAAGGTTTATCGTGACCTTTATGAAAAATATAACGAAGAAGTTAAGGAAAAGGCTGTTGCTGTTAAGGAAGCCGGCGGTCTTTATATCCTCGGTACAGAAAGACACGAATCAAGACGTATCGACAACCAGCTCAGAGGACGTTCAGGACGTCAGGGCGACCAGGGTGAAAGCTGCTTCTTCCTCTCAGTTGAAGATGACCTTATGCGTATTTTCGCAGGTGAACGTCTTGAAAATATGATGAGAACTCTAAATGTTGAAGAAGATATGCCTATCGAAAGCAAAATGCTTACTAAGATTATCGAATCT
>JAFWWU010000013.1 GCA_017523285.1 Ruminococcus sp. | reverse complement strand
CTTGTAAACGGCATAAGCTTGCTTTCTTCTTCTATGCAGTGCATTGAGAATGAGCCTACTCCGAGAACTGCATTTGAAGCCGCAAAACCATTTTCTTTGAGTATTGCATAGATTTCTTCACATCTCTGAACAGTAATGCTGTCACCATATATTGCCTTAACATGAGGGTCAAGAACCTTATACCCCTTTGAGTTTACAGTTCCGCCGAACTGCTCCCACAATCTGAATACAGTCTTTGTTACTACCTCAACACAGTCACCTGAATCTCCACGCATAAGCATACAGCCGTTATGAGCCATTATTTCATCGTGAAGCTGAGGAAGAATATTATCAATTACATTCCAGTAATCATAAGAATCAAGTACAGCAGAAAAGCTTGTATCAGGATAAAGCTCTGTGAGCATACGTCTTAAAAATGTGATTTCGTCACCGTCAACAGCATAGTTTGAACACATTACAAAATGCTCCGTACTTACTGCACCGAATGCAACAGGCTCTTTTGTACAATCGCAGTTGAACATTTTTTCAAGATAAGGTACAGCAGGAACTGTTGCTGTATTTTCAAATGACATACACCAGCCTGCCGCCGCTTTGAGTGCCGCATCAAGACACATATCACCTCTGAAATCAAATGAGCCGAGAGCTTTTGAGCGTACTGCATTGTCATCACAGGTTTCATCATAATATCTGTTTACAATTTCTCTGTATGTTGCACCTACTGTTGCTGTAATCTGCGGATACCATATTTCTGCACTGATAAGACTTTCAAGTGCCTGTGGAAGCCATGCAAAATCATCATGAGTATTTGTCATTCCGAACATAGGAACGTGTACGGGAACTCTTTCGCCCTCAGGAAGTGAAATAATCTCAATCGGAAGATATCCGAGGCGGTGAAGCTTTCTTATTTTATCTGAGTTATATATTCCCTTTCCGAGTGAATAATCGAGGACTCTCTCAAATTCTCCGACAACCTCTTCTTCACTTTTTTCAAAGAAATATTTATTGAAATAATCTATAAGATATGTCTTAATGAACATCTGCAATCCGAAATTGACTACCTTATTCCATCTTTTTATTCTGCTCATTCGAGGAGTATAATATGACATTGATTTTGTCATTTTCGGGTTAATCATATCGCTGTGTACAGTTTTATAGAAATCGCATAAAAGCATAGGGTTAATATAGTTTGTCATATAAATTCAGCTCCATTCTCACAATCAATGAATTTTATTCTCGGATACTCTCTGCAATCAAGAGTACAGATAGAATTTGTGGTATATACTCTTTCTATCATATCATCTTCAAAAAGCTTACCCTTTGCAATAGAGTTTTCACAATGAGTAAAGTATACATAAATTTTACCGCAACCAAGCTCTTTCAGTTTTTTCGATGAATGATAAACAGTACCTCCGTAAGAGCATATATCATCTACTATAAACACATTTTTACCTGCGGGATTTTCTCCGACTATATCAAGACCTATAATCTTTCCGTCTTCCCAGTTGCGTTTCTTTATACCGAAACCGATATTTGAAAAATTTCTGAAACATTCAGAATACCTTTTGCAGCTGCCCTCATCTGGGAAGAATATATAATCTTTTTTCGGATCAATTCCGGCATCCCTGACAGCCTTATCAATATAAGCTTCGGGACTGATATTTACTGCTCTGTCAAGAAGTGCAGCACTTACAGCAGAATGAACATCAAGGACTTTTACTCTGTCAACCTCAAGCATATTTATAAGCTTACAGAAATATTTGAGGGTGAACACTTCATCACTCTTATGTACTCTGTCCATTCTTGCGTTCGGAAGATAAGGGATGTAAAGCTCAATTTCAGAATTACCCTTTTCCTTTAAATTCTGAATAACGTACATCAGGATTATAAGCTCTGATTCATTTTCATATTTCCATAAAACATCATAATGAGATGCAATTTCAAACGGAGTATTTATCTTGAATGTACCGTCAGGGAAATTAATTACTTCGGGTATCTGTCCGTTTACTTTAATCATATTTCAATCACTCCTCAACAATAATCTGACACATCTTCATTGCATTAAGCGCATTGCTGTGACTTTCAGGAGTTACACCTGCACAGCAATCAGCAAATACTCTTATAGGAACTTCTGTAAATTCAGCCTTTAATATCATTGCATTTGAAATAACACAAATATCTGTACATACACCTATAAGCTGAATTTCTTCTATTTCATCAGTATTAACAGCCGCTTTAATTCTTTGCGGAAGCTCAACAGAGCCGAAAGTAAGCTTTCCGATAGGAGTATACTCATCACCGAGTGCCTCGGCAACTTCGTTATCCAGAGTCCATCCGTCTGTACCCTTTATGCAATGCGGAACAGGGAGATTTTTTCCCTCCTGAGTATCCATATAGTTTTCAAAATGAGTATCAAATGTAGCAAATATAATATCTTCGGGATTTTTTCTGAACTCCCTGATTTTTTCTGCAACAGGAGCAACAACTGCCGCTGTCTGTTCATTACCGAGAACACCTGTTGTAAAATCTTTCTGCATATCAATAACAACCAAAACCTTCATAATCAATACTCCTTTACTCTTTTTTTATATAATTTTGACGGACGATGTGCTTTATTTGAAGTAAATTCGTCCGTTTCTTCAACTTTGTCCTTTACCTTGCGTCTGAAATTACCTGCATCTTCTTTTATACCTGTAATAATTGTATAAATCTGCTGAAGCTCTGAAAGCGGAAACAAATCAGGAAGCAGATCGAAAACGATATCATGATATATAACCTCGTCTTTCAGACGCATAAAGGCATCATAAATAATCTGTGCATGGTCAAATGCGAGATTGTTCGGAAGTGCTTTTCCATTTTCATATTTTATTTCAAATTCTTCATCTGAATTTGAAATTCTGATAATGTCATTACTCTCATCGTAGGAAAAATCAAACCACTGTGCGTTATATGCATCGGAAGCTTCGTTTGATTTAAGTGAAACTGTATTTGAAAGAGCAAGAAACGAAACCGAAATAATCCAGCCTCTTGAATCTCTGTCAGGAGCAGAATAAACTCCTGAATTAATAAGCTTTATATTTTCAACGCCTGTTTCTTCTTCAAGCTCTCTGAGAGCCGTCTGCTCAATCGTTTCACCTTTTCTGAGAAATCCGCCAGGCAGAGCATATTGCTGTGCAAAAGGCTGTTCCTTACGTTTTATAAGGAGAAGCTTAAGCTTTTTAATATGACTATGCCGCTTATTTGAACTTTCCTCGGTAGATATCCCGAATGTTACGATATCAGCGGCAACAGACGGTCTTTCATAATCATTTATGTTGTATTTATTCATACAGCATCTTCCTTTTTGTTGTTTTGTTATTATCATTATAACAATAACTTTTCAATTTGTCAAGCGCTTTTTCACTTTTTGTCATTTTGCACAAAACTGTTCTTTATAATATTGAGATAACAAAAAAGTCCGGCATTACACCGAACTTTTTTCATATTAATTATTCATTTTCTTCTGAGTCTGAATCTACAACTTCAGCTTCAACGATATCATCTGTTTTTTCTTCAGTTGCTTCTTCAACAAAGCTTTCATTCTGTGTACCGCATGAAGGACAGAATTTGTGGCTTTCTTTTATTGTCTTGCCACAGTTAGAGCAAATGTGCTTGTTTTCAAGTGCCAGAAGCTCTACATTAAGCTCATCAAGCTTGATTTTAGCATCAATAATTGAATTTACAGCATCAGCATATTCCTCAGCAGGAGCATCTGCATTCAATTCAAAATATTTCTGACCGATAGCAGCATAAGCCTTATTGATATCGGAATTAAATTTATTGATTTCCTTTTTAATCTTCATCTTATCTGCTGTTTTCTTAGATGTTTCGGAAACATTCTTTGCTCCCTTTTCAACTGAATCAACAACTGTATCAGCTACATCTTTAATTTTATCAAAAAAACCCATAACTATGACCCCTTTCGATTATTGATTATAAATTAAAAGCATTACCATAATGCCTTTATATTATCTTAACATAAACCATTAAAAAAGTCAACAGAAATTATATTAATTTTTATAAAACTGAATAAAGCCTGTTTTCAGGCTTAATAATAGATTATTACTATTCATCCGGAGGCTTTAATCTATGATAAAAGGTGTAAACAAGAAAATAATCGAAATCAACAACCCACAGAGCATTTACTTTGAAAAAGCGGTTTTTTACCTCAAACCGAATGTAAGTAAGCTTCCCGATAACATTGCAAACTGTGAAATTGAACGTTATATCAATATGATAAACCTCGAAAACGGTTATACCGAAAATCCATGGAAAAAAATACTCAGACGAATTATAATTGGCGGTGTTGCTGTTACAGGATTGATTACAACTATTCTTGCAATATTCTAATTACTGCAATAGACAAAAATATAAAAATATGATATAATTTACAGGTATGGATTTTTCTGCATTTATTAAATCCGAAGGGAGATTTATTATGGATAACATAAATAATCATATCAGCTCCTCAAAGCTCGTTATAAATACCCCAAGTGCAGTTGCAAAGAATACTTTTTTCTATATGCAGGAGGCAGGATGTCTTACAGGCAACAACACTGCCGATTCTCAGCGTCAGAATCTTGATTCATACCTGATTGTAGCAGTAACCAACGGAAAAGGTACGCTCACACTCGAAAACGAAACCTTTCCGCTTTCAAAGCGCGATTGCTTCTTCATAGATTGTCATAAGCCTCATTCCTATGCTACATCATCATTTTCTCCGTGGAATGTTGTATGGCTTCATTTCAACGGCGGAAAATCAAAGGAATACTATGAATATTTCACCTCGCATAAAAAAAATATATTCAAAAGCCCTGCATTTGATGATATAGTTTCCACAATTCTTGAAATTATAAATATAAATGACACTCAGAATATAAACGCTGAAATTATTACTTCAAAAATGATTGTAGAGCTTCTGACAAGCATTCTTACAGTACAGGATAAATTTGATGAATCGGATACCGCTATTAATCGTAAGCTTGAAAAAATATATGAGTTTATAAACACAAATTTCAAGGAAAACATCACGCTTGATGAGCTTTCCTCTAAATTTTACATAAGTAAATTCTATCTTACAAGAGAATTCAAGAAGATTTACGGTATAACCGTTTTTCAGCATATTATTAATACAAGGATTAATTTTGCGAAAAAGCAACTGCGTTTTTCCGATAAATCGATTGAGGAAATCGCTCATTTATGCGGTTTCAATGACCAGAGCTATTTTGCGCGTCAGTTCAAAAAGGTTGAAAATGTAACATGTCTTGCATACAGAAAAATGTGGCGGAATTAAAGGAGATTTTTATATGAAAATGCTGCTTAAATATCTGAAAAACTATAAAAAGGAATTGTTTTTCGGACCTCTTTTCAAGCTTCTCGAAGCTATATTCGAGCTTATTGTTCCTATTGTTATGGCAAAAATCATCGATAACGGTATAGGAAACAACGATAGCTCCTACATAATTAAAATGAGTATTGTAATTGTTATTCTCGGTGTATGCGGACTCGGATTTGCACTCACCTGCCAGTATCTTGCCTCAAAATGCGCATACGGATTTGCAACGGAGCTGAGAACCGCATTATACAAACACATAAACACACTCTCACACTCCGAAATTGATAAAATAGGAGTATCATCACTCATAAATCGTCTTACAAATGATACAAATACCGTTCAGAACGGTGTAAATATGTTCATAAGACTTGCAGTAAGAGCACCATTCCTTAT